>JBIIXW010000032.1:0-28013 GCA_044347165.1 Chthoniobacteraceae bacterium | reverse complement strand
TCGGGCGATGAAACGGTTGTCGACGAGTGCGCCGGTGTTTGCGGCGCGTGCGGAGGAGTTACTTCGGAACGGGGATTTTGAAGGAGCGCTGGAGGCAGCGGATAACGCGGTGGATTTGGATGCGAGCGTTGCGGAACATCATGTGGTCAGAGGGAATGCATTGCAGGTGTTGATGCGGCTCGAGGAGGCGAAGCAGGCTTATGGGCGTGCGTTGGAGATGGGCAAAGATGAGCGCGCTGGGGTTGGGCTCAAGCTGACGGAGGAGGTGATTGCGAAGATTGCTAAGGAAGGCGAAGCAAAAGGGAAGTTGGCGCTGTATGAGGGGTTGAATCGCGATGGACGACAGATGGAAGCGTTGGCGTTTGGAAAGGAGTTGGGGGATTTTTGGAAGGAGAAGCGGAAGGATGTGTCCGTGATACCGGAGCTGATTCGGCGGCTTGAGGCGAAGATGCTTCCGGTTCCTGGGACGGAGATTTTATTGAGCAAGACGGAGTTCACCGTTGGGGAGTGGAAGCTGTATCTGAAAGCGGAGGGTTTACCTGAGTGGCAGCAGCCTGAGCCGAAGGAGTTCATGCAGACGGATGAGCATCCGGTGGTTAAGGTGAGTTGGAATGACGCGATGAAGTTTTGCGAGTGGCTGAGCAAGGTAAGTGGAAAGCAGTGGCGTCTGCCGAAGGATGCCGAGTGGGAGGCAGCGGTCGGGAAGACGAAGTATCCGTGGGGAGAATACTTTCCGCCGAAAAAGGTGGATGGGAACTACGCGATCATGGCGGATGGGAAGGATGATCCTGAGAAGGTGGGGGTGGACGGGGTGAAGGGGACGGCGCCTGTGGGGAGTTTCAGGGCGAATGCATTGGGGTTTTATGATTTGGGAGGCAATGTGTGGGAATGGATGCAGGACGGGTATGATGAGAAAGATCCGAAGGACCTTCGGCGGGGCCGGGGCGGCAGTTGGCGCGACGCGGCGAGCGGCTGCACCGTGGTGAGTCGGGGCCACTACGCTCTGACCCGCAGCGAAAGCAGCGGCGGGTTCCGTGTCGCCCTCAGTCTAGTCCGGTGAGTTGGCGGGGGAAGGTGGCGGGAGCCCTGCGACGGGGTGAAGCGACGGAGGCGGAGCTGGGGGAGCGCTCGGCGCTGGGCGGACGTGGGGTGGGGATGGAAGGCGGTTCGCCTGGGGGAGGCGGCGGACAGGAATGTCCGCCCTCCGGGGGGACAGCGCGTCGGCGCGCTAGGTGATACAATCGGCGGTTATTGCGATTGTTCGTTGGCGTGGCGGAACTCCACCGGGAGGGACCAGTGGCTCGTTCGGCCCGTTGCGTCCTCGAAACGGGCCCGCAGGCGGTAGGTGTGGCCGACTTGAAAGGGAGGTTGCGGCAGGAGCAATGGCTGTCGATCACTAGCGGTTTCCCGGTGCGACCACGTGGGTTCGAGTTCGTAGTGAGCGCGCCGAATTTGGTCGGAAGAATCGTTCGAGAAACCCACTTCAGCCACACGCCATTCCACCGCACGAAACGCCGTGCCGTCCGGCGAACGAAAAGGGGACACCGAGAAACGACGCTGCCCCGTAGTGGCTATCGTCGGGCGATCGGGGATGCCTTTTTCCCGCGCCTCGTGCGCCAGGTACCCAAATCCGTAACCCAGCGGGTTACCGTCGTTGGGCTGATAGTTTTTCTCGGGTCGCGCATCTGTCGTGAAATCGAGCAGGTATCGGCAAAAACCCGCAAAATCAGCGGTTGCGAGACGTCGTTCCCAACGTCCGCCAAAGTGGTCGGCGGTTGCGTGTTGCCGGAAGTACAAATCGTGGCCGTTTTTGCGTGGGTTGAAATTCCAGTAAACAGCATCCAATTCCGTCCAGTTACGATCAAACCCACGCGGCTGGATGGAGCTCGAAAGCTCGTGGATGAGTTGCCCAATCTGGCCACCTCCGGGTGTGGAGTCGGAGCAGAAAAGGTCCAGAATCTCGCGGGCGCGGTTGGCGTATTCACGTTTGAGCGTCGCGACGTTCAGGCAGCGGTGCGCGTCGATGATTCCCGGCTGGTGGTGCCTCGGAACAAACATCATGTCGAGATCCCAAGGGATGGGTGCCCAGTGCCCATCTGGGTTGTGGTAGTATCCGTGGTTGCCATCTGGCCGTAGATCCACGTTTGCGAGCAAGCGATTCATCGCTTGAAAGCTGTAGAAGGCGGGCAGATCGAGATGCTCGCGCCACCACGCCTCAGGGTGTTCCTGACGGGCGCCAGTGATAAAGGTATTCCAGTCGGAGTTGTCCGAGGCGGCATGGCGCGCGAGGTGTTTTCGACCGCTCTGGGTGGAGTAGACGTTGCCGTCGGGGAGTCCTTGCTCTTTCAGCCAGTCGCCGTCCATGTCCTGAATGGCGAGGTAGAGTCCGCGCACGTCGCCTGCGAAGGGATTTTCGGGATCGGCCTCGACGGGGTCGGAGATGATGCGCCATTGAATCCAGTGGGTGTTGGCAGCGGGTGTTCCGGCGAGTTGGTAGGCGCGGAAGGAGAGTGCTTCATCGAGGCCGCCGATCCCGCAGTGGACGGGGAGGTAGGGGGTGGACAGGCCGGGGTTCAGGTTGAGGCTGTCCCACCGCTCGCGGTAGGGTGAACCGTCGTTGCGTTTTGCGGCGAGGGGGTCATGGCGGCTGAGTTTGAGGCCCCATTTGTTTTTTCCGGAGATGTGGGCGCTTCCTTGGCCCCGGTTGTGGAAGGTGATGTGGTCGTGGACGATACCGTCAACCACGAGTGATCCGAAAAAGCGTTTGCGGTGGTAGGCGCCGTCCCACTGGCTTTTTGCGACGTCGTCACGATTTGCGATGAGGTGGTAGGCGGGTAGCGTGGCGAGGAAATCGGGTGTGAAGGTGATAGTCTCCGTTTTACCCGGTTTGATTGCGCCTTGGTAGGTTGGGAACCCGTCGTAGACAAACCACGCGCGGTTGGGACAGGGGTCGTCTTCTCGCGGGAACGAACTCGCGAGCCCGTCCGCAGTAACGGCTCGGATGCGGTAGCGGATGAGGCGGCGATGGGTCTGGACGTCAGCGGGGACGGTCGCGGTGAAGATGCCGTCGCCGGCGGATTGGTCGCCGTCACGTCCTTCGTCGTTCATGGGTAGGGAGATCCATCCTTGGTCGAAAGCGGGGTCTGTGCGGCGTACGTAGGCGCCGGGTTCGACGGGTTGGTATTCGAGGTTGAGATGGCGGAGGCCGGGTTCGGTGCGGGCGGTGAGGGTGACGGGTTGGTTGGAGCGGGGGGATTGCGGGGTGTGGCGGACTTCGAGGAGTGCGGGTGCGGTGCGCTCGGCGAGGACGGAGTTGGAGCGTCCGGGGGTGGGGCTTTTTGGGAGGGGTGCGCCGGATTGGGTTCGGAGTTCGAGGTCGAAGGTGAGGTCGCTGCTGTCTTTCGACGCGTTAAAAACCTGGACGGCGAGGAGATTGGTTCCTTGACGGAGCAGGGTGTGTGCGGTGCTGAGAGGGTGGTTTTCGGGTTCGGCGGGGGCCTCGTGATCGGTGGCGGTGGCGGTGCAGGGCAGGTCGCCTGGGGGGAGGTTGAGGCGGAGGATTTCAGTGCCGTTGAGCCACACGATGCAGCCGTCGTCGACGCGGATGCGTGCGAGGAGCGGAGTGGATGGAGGCGCGGTTTCCAGCGTGAACGTTCGGCGAAGGAAGAGGCTGGTGTAGCTGCCTTTCATGTCGGGCACGACGGTGTGATCGTCGTCGTCACCGTAGCCGACCGAGAGGCGTGCAGGTTGCCAAGAGGCGTCCTCGGTGAAGTTCGGATTGCGCCACTGGTTGGCGGGGTTGGACGCTTCCGTACGACCATGTCGCCACCGCCAGCCTGAGTCGGATAACGGCAGCATGGGCTTGGAGTTGTCGGTTTGAACGGGAAATCCGGCGCTGCGCCACGATGCGGGGCTCGCACCGTTGAGGGCGGGGTGAACGCGTTCGAGAGAGGGGCCGTCTCCTGCGGGGGCAACGGGCCAAGGGAAGGCGTTTTGATACCGGACGGTGTCGATGGGGCGTCCGTTAGCGTCGCGGAGTCGAA
Source organism: Chthoniobacteraceae bacterium (assembly GCA_044347165.1). Taxonomy (GTDB): domain Bacteria; phylum Verrucomicrobiota; class Verrucomicrobiia; order Chthoniobacterales; family Chthoniobacteraceae; genus JBEEPE01. Next base: position 23,970 of record JBIIXW010000032.1, on the reverse strand, counting down.
GGGTTTCGCCGCTGTGTTTGAGTTTTCCGGGGAGGGGGCCAAGGGGTTCGAAGCCGAACTCTTTTCGGAAGGCGGCTGGGTCGGTTGCGACGACTGCGAAGCCGTTGGGTGGGAGCGTGTGTCCTTGCGGAAGCTGATATTTTTCTAGGGTCCAGTGAGAGAGATCCACGGGTTGGGAGCCGGTGTTGTGGATTTCGACGAACTCGCTGGCGCGTTTTTCGGGGGGATGAAAGTGGATTTCGTTGATGACCACGGGCGGGGCTGCGGGTGCGCGGAAGCTGAGAGTCCAGAGGACGCAAACAGCCCGACAGGCGCGGGAGAAATGGAGGGCGCGATGGAGCGGGGTGCCAGTCACGGGGTTTGGCGGGGGTGAAGGTTCCAGAGCAGGAGAATCACCTGCGGGGGCGTCATTGGCAAAGCCCGATGCTCTGTTGTCAGCACGCGAGGGGAGCGAAAGGGAGAAGGCTCCGTTCCCACCCGGGATACGGAGCCTTCTCGTGTACGGACCACTGACACACAAACTCCCCTTTTTCGGAGGAGTTGGACGATTTTGCCATGAGGGGTCGGACATCCGCTGGGATACGCTTGGGAATTTTTGGAAATCTTTAGGGGCATAAACTCTGCGTGATGGAAAAGGATGAATTGTTCACGAAAACTGAGATTTGCGTTGGTTGCGTTCGCGGGGGTAGCGGCTGGCGACATGGAAGGAGCGGAGGAGGGGCGGCCTCCCGAGGGATTTCGCAGTTTGTTTGACGGGAAGACGTTGAAGGGGTGGTACGGATTAAATCCGCACGATTCGGCGAAGTTACAAGGGGAGGCCAAAGAGGCGAATCACGCCAAGCAGCGGGAGGAGTTTTCTTCGCATTGGAAGGTGGAGAACGGGGAGTTGGTGAACGCAGGAACAGGTCCGTATGCGACTACGGAGGAGGAGTTTGGGGATATGGAGTTGTTGGTGGAGTACCGCACGGTGGCGGGTGCGGACAGCGGCATTTATTTGCGCGGCACGCCGCAGGTGCAGATTTGGGATTGGAATCAAAAGGAGAATCCGAAGAACCCAGATCGCAAGCCGTGGCTGGGTTCTGGAGGGCTGTTCAATAACACGCCGGGGCGTCTGGGACGTGATCCGTTGGTGTTGGCGGATCGTCCGTTTGGCGAGTGGAACCAGTTTCGGATTAAGCAGGTTGGTTCGAAGACTTGGGTGTGGTTGAACGGTAAGGCGGTTGTGGATGGAGCTGAGATGGAGAACTACTGGAACCGAGCTCAGCCATTACCGGCGAAGGGCCCCATCATGCTGCAGACGCATGGGGGTGAGATTCGTTGGCGGAACATTTTTGTTCGTTCGGTGAAGGAGTAAGTTCGGGCGTATGATGAACGTTTTGATTACGGGTGGCGGGGGCTTTCTTGGGAGCCAGTTGGCGCGTGCGATCTTGCAGCGTGGCCGGCTGACGGGGCCGTGCGGGACTGAGCGCGAGGTGCGCACGGTTCGTTTGTTTGATGCGCGGTTTGGGGCTGAGTTTGATGATCCCCGCGTGGAGTTGGTGACGGGCGACATGGGGGATCGCGATTCTGTTTTTTCGGCGGTGGGTGAGGATGCCGCGTTGTCGGTGTTTCATTTGGCCTCGATGGTGAGTGGCGAGTGTGAGCAACGTTTTGATGACGCGCTGCGAGTGAATCTCGACGGCGGTCGCTTTTTGTTTGAAGCGGTGCGGCGTCTTGATGGAGCGCAGCGGTTGGTTTTTGCGAGTAGCATTGCCTGTTTTGGCGGTGCTGCGATGCGGGATCCAAACGCGGATCACACGAAGTTGACCCCGCAGACGACGTACGGGATGACAAAGGCGATGTGCGAGTTGTTGGTGAACGATTACAGTCGGAAGGGATTTTTCGATGGCCGGTCCGCTCGGTTGCCGACCGTCATTATTCGGCCTGGAAAGCCGAATGCGGCGGCTTCGAGTTGGGCGAGCGGGATGTTTCGGGAGCCGTTAGCGGGAGAGGATTGTTTGTTGCCGGTGCGGAGGAGTCAGCGCCATCCGATGACGGGGTACCGCACGGTGATTGAGTCGTTGGTTGCGATTCACGAGTTGCCGGGGGCCGTTTTTGGCGATGATCGTGCGGTGGGATTGCCTGCGATGGAGGTGACGCCTGCGCTTGCGGCGTCGGTCTTGGATGAGGTTGCGCGGGAACGTGGAATCTCGCTGGGCCGGATTGTGGATGCGCCGGATGCTCGCATTCAGGGGATTGTGGACAACTGGCCGCTGGCGGTGGATGGCTCGCGCGGGGCGGGGTTGGGATTGCCGCGTCCGCCTGCGCTCAAGGTGGTTGTGGAGCAGTATTTGGGAGATTTCGGGGTGAATCGCTGAAGTTGGACGGCGATTTGTGGGGAGATACCTCGGGCGTTGCCCGAGGCTGGTATGTGCAGCGCAGTTTGCGGGGGAGTGCGGGTCCGTATGGGTCGTATGGGTCGTATGGGTCGTATGGGTCGTATGGGTCGTCGGGCGGGGGCGCGGCGAGGGGGGACAGGGTGGGCGCTCGAGTTAGCTGAGGAGTTCGGAAATGACGCGGCGTTCCTCGACTCCGGTGAGCCGTTGGTCGAGGCCTTGGAACTTGTAGGTGAACCGGCGGTGGTCGATTCCCATCAGGTGCAAGATGGTGGCGTTTAGTTCGTTCAGGTGGACAGGGTCCTTAACCACGTTGTAGCTGAAATCGTCCGTTTCGCCGAAGCTGATGCCGCCTTTGATTCCCGCTCCAGCCATCCACATGGTGAAACAGCGCGGGTGATGGTCGCGTCCGTAATTCGTTTGAGTGAGGGTTCCTTGGGAGTAAACGGTGCGCCCAAACTCGCCGCCCCACACGACGAGTGTGTCATCGAGCATGCCGCGTGATTTGAGGTCGAGGATGAGGCCTGCGCAGGCTTGGTCCGTTTGCTGGCATTGGCGCGCGATGTCCTTGGGCAGGTTGTTGTGCTGATCCCAACCGCGGTGGAGGATTTGGACGACGCGAACGCCGCGTTCGACCATGCGGCGTGCGAGCAATGCCGTGTGTGCAAACGAGCCAGGTTCTTTGACTTGAGCGCCATAGAGATCCAGCGTTGCCTCCGTTTCTTTCGATAAATCAACGAGTTCAGGGACACTGGCCTGCATTCGGAAGGCCATCTCGTACTGGGCGGTTCGGGTGAGGGTTTCGGGGTCCCCCAGTTGCTGGTGAGTGCCGGCGTTGATGGCGTTGAGCGCGTCGAGCATGGTGCGACGGTCTGATGCGGAGACGCCGGGCGGGTTTTGGATGTAGAGAACGGGGTCGCCTGAGGCGCGCAGAGCCACACCAGTGTGGCGGGATGGCAGAAAACCACTGCTCCACATGCGGGTGAAAAGTGCTTGTCCGCCAGCACTCTTTGGCGTCAGAACGACGAAGGACGGAAGATCGTCGCTTTCGCTGCCGAGTCCGTAGCTTAGCCACGAGCCGATGCTCGGTTTTCCGGGAATTTCGCTTCCGGTCATCACGAAGGTGCAGGCTGGGTCGTGATTGATGGCGCTGGTGCTCACGGACTTGATGACGGCGAGTTCGTCAACGACCTGAGCGGTGTAGGGGAGGAGTTCGCTTACCCAGCGGCCGGATTGGCCGTGTTGGGAAAAGTTGAACTGGCTGGGAGCAACGGGGAATCGTGCCTGACCGGAGGTCATGGTCGTGATGCGTTGACCGTTTCGGATGCTGTCTGGGAGGTCTTTGTCGAAGTGGGCTTTGAGCTGAGGTTTGTGGTCCCAGAGGTCGAGTTGGGACGGCGCACCATTCATGTGAAGGTAGATGATGCGCTTGGCCTTCGGCATGTAGTGCGGAAAGCTAGGGGTGGCGGTGTGAACCTTTGCCGGTGCGGCGGAAGCGAACCCGTCCCGAGCGAGGAGACCGGCCAAGGCCGCGCTACCGACGCGGAGTCCGGATTCGCCGATAAAACGGCGGCGTGTGAGGTTGAGCAGATGGGATTGGAGGGGATCCATGACGTTTATTTGTTGAGGGTTTCGTCGAGGTTGAGGAGGAGGTTGGCCGTGAGGGTCCATGCCGCGAGTTCTGGGGCGGCGAGTGTTGAGGCCGGTTTTGATTCGCCGAACGTGATGAGTTTCGTGGCGTCCTCTGGGGCGGCCTGATAGCGGGCGCGTTGTTTCTTGAGGGTTTCGAGGACGAGTTGGGATTCGGCGGGTGAGGGAGTGCGCCCAGTGGCGCAGCGCCACGCGAAGGCGAGGCGTTCAGGATCGGTTGTTCCGCCCTCGGTCAGGATGCGTTGCGCGAAGTTGCGGGCGGCTTCGACGTGTTGGATGTCGTTCATGAGCACGAGCGACTGGAGGGGAGTGTTGCTACGTTCGCGCCGGACGCAGAAGCTTTCGCGGGGCGGGGCGTCGAAGGTGGTCATTGATGGCGGCGGGGCGGTCCGTTTCCAGAAAGTGTAGAGGCTTCTGCGGTAGAGGGCGTCTCCGTTGTCGCGGGTGTACCGGGCGGTGTTGCTGCCGGAGAACCCGACGGGTTCCCAAATATTATCCGGTTGGTAGGTGCGAACGCCTTTCCCGCCGATTTTTGGGTTGAGCAGACCGGACACGAAGAGCGCGGAGTCACGGAGGACTTCTGCGTCGAGGCGGAAGCGAGGGCCTCGGGCGAGAAGACGATTTTCCGGATCTTTCGCGAGTAGCGCCGGCGTTGCTGCAGCGGATTGTCGGTAGGCCGCGCTCGTGACGAGCATGCGTACGAGACGTTTGATATTCCATCCATCTTCGCGGAACGTGACGGACAGCCAGTCGAGCAGTTCGGGGTGGCTAGGGGTGTCACCTTGCGAGCCGAAGTCGCTCGAGCTTTTCACCAGACCTGTCCCGAAGAACTGTTGCCAGAAGCGGTTCACCGTGACGCGTGTGGTGAGCGGATTGTCTTTGGAGAGAAGCCATTCTGCGAGGTCGAGGCGCGTGTACGTTTCCTTTTTGGGTAGAGGAGGGAAGGCCTCTGGCGTGGCGCGCGACACCTTGTCTTTCGGTTTATCGTACTGGCCGCGCTCCATGATGTGGGCTTGGCGCGGTTGCGGGAGGTCCGCCATCACGAGCGTGGTTGGGATGGTCTCCGTGAGGGTCTTCTTTTTGGCCTCGAGCGCGACGCGTTCGGACTTCACTTTTTCGACGAGAGGTCGTGCTTCGTGGTAGACGTTTTCGAGCCACCATTCCTTGAGGCGTTGAGCGTCTTTTTCGCTCCATTCTTCGGGCTTTTTGCCGCGCACGATGGTTTGGAGATCGCTTGGAAGTTCGCTGACGCGTGAGCCTTGGTTTTTGCGTTTCCATGCATCCCAAGACCAGGCGGGATCTTTGGCGGGATCGGTTTTATGGCTCAGGGCGAGGTGGTCCCAGTACACGGTGCCGTCAAACTGAGTGAAGGCGAAGCCGTCGACTTTTGTGCCGGGTTTCAGGCCGAGCTTATCCGCAGGAAACTCGAGGCGCGTCCACTTTCCGAGCTCGGGGAGGTCTCCGAGAAGGACTTTTTCGGGGGTGTTGGGTGTTCCGAAGGGGATGGTTTCGTGTTGTCCCCAGACGGCTCGGTGTTTCCAGCCGCCGGAATGGAATTGCACCATGATTGCTTTGGGCGGTGCTGCGGCGTCGAGTTGGCACCAGACGGAGAAAGTCCCGTTCGGCGGGATGGTGAAGGAGGGGCCACTGGCGTAAAAGTCTTGAGCGAGGCCTTTGGCTGAACGCTTCAGCGCGCGGGTGCCAGAGTGCACCGGGCCCTGATCCGCAGTGATAAAGGTGGTTGGTCCACCGGAGCTTTCGACCTTTGCGCCAGTGGGAAACTCGTCTTCAAACCAGACAACTTCGTTCGTTTGCGCGGTGGGGGGCGGGGTGAGGGAAGCGGGATCGGTGTACTGGATTTTCGCGAGGATTTCGCGTGCCGCCTTCTGTTTATCGGCGATGGATTTATCGAGCTCCTTTAACTCGGCTTCCTGCTCGGGCGTTGCGAGTTGCAGGACGGGCGGTGTGAGAAGGATGTTCCCATCCATGGCGGGGTCTGCCGCGCTGTAGAAGAATGAGTACATCGAGTAAAAGTCCTTCGAGGTGATGGGGTCGAACTTGTGGTCGTGGCAAACAGCGCACCCAGCGGTGAGCCCCATCCAGACGGCCATCGTGGTTTCCGTGCGGTCGACGGCGTAGCGGAAGAGCCATTCGTCGGCAATGGATCCGCCCTCGCTGGTGGTAACATTGCAGCGGTTGAATCCGGAGGCCACGCGTTGTTCGCGCGTAGCATTCGGAAGGAGGTCTCCAGCGAGCTGCCAAATGGTGAACTGGTCGAAGGGAAGATTGTCGTTAAAGGCTTTTACCACCCAGTCGCGGTACGGCCACATGCTGCGCTCGTTGTCGAGGTGGAGTCCGTGCGTGTCGCCGTAGCGCGCTGCATCCAACCAGTAACGTGCCATGTGCTCGCCGTAGCGGCTGGAGCTGAGGAGCCGGTCGACCACGCGCGGGTAGGCTTCGGTCGATTGGTCAGCTAGAAAGCCGTCGATTTCCGCTGGGGTAGGAGGCAGCCCAGTGAGGTCGAGGGTGACGCGGCGGATGAGCTGTTCCTTTGACGCTTCTGGATTCGGGGTGAGGCCGTTTTTTGCCAGTTCGTGCCGCAGGAAAGCGTCGATGGGGGCTGTTCCGGCGGGCGCAGTTGGGGTGGGTGGTTTGACGGGCGTTTCGAAGCTCCAGTGCTTGCGGTACGGGGCTCCGGCAACAATCCAGCGGCGAAGGGTGTCGATTTGTTGAGGGGTGAGCTTTTTGTGCGAATCCGGCGGGGGCATCACCTCGTCGGGGTCCTTGGACACGATCCGTTGAAGGATGGCGCTCTGGTCAGGCGATCCAGGTTTGACGGCCTGAACCCCGTCTTTCACGGCGTAAGCTCCCTCGGGGGTGTCGAGACGAAGATCAGCCTTCCGCTTTTTTGCGTCGAAACCGTGACAGGAAAAACAGTTGTCGGAGAGGATAGGTCGGATGTCGCGGTTGAAATCGACGGGCTCGTTCACTGCGGCGCGCACGGCGGGTTGGCCGGATGCGGCGATGAGCAGAAGGGCAGTGAGGGCGGGGAGATTTACGGAAAGATTCATAGCGCTCGGAGGGAATGGGTTTTCCATGTTTACCCGCACCGAGAGGAGCGTCATGGAGGAAAACGCACCGCAACGGAGAAAATGATCCTCAAGCTGCTTTCATACATCAAAAAGTACCGAGCGGAGGCGCATGCTCCGATGCAAACCCTCGCAAAGACGCTTCAGAGTTGGAGGGGTGAAATCGCCGCCATGTGGCGCTTCACCAAAAACAACGGCATCACCGAGGGCTTCCATCGAAAAATGAAGCTCATCCAAAGGCGCGATTACGGCTTCCGAAACTTTCAAAACTACCGCCTCCGAGTCATCCCAACCCTCCCCAAACTTTGGCGTAGACCCCTCAGAGGGAGGGGCTTGGAGTGGCGACCCTAACGGGATTCGAACCCGTGTTACTCCCGTGAAAGGGGAGTGTCCTAGGCCACTGGACGATAGGGTCTCGTAACAGAGGACGTGAAAGATACGAGCGGGTGTCCGTTGGCGCAACCAGAAAACGAGAAAATCGGACTCTTCTCCGGGGGGGGGGCTCCTCCATCTCGCAACATCCTCTCAAGGAGAAGTCTACCAAACTCGAAATGTCATGAGGAGACGCTCAGAACTGGAAGACGACGGGGAATCCTTCGCGCAAAATATGAACGCTTTCGGACAATCCTCGCTCGGCAGCTGCATTGAAGAGCCTTTCCGGCGGTTCCTCGACCGGCTCGTAGGAGAGGCGGTAGGCACCGTAGTGCATGGGAATCATGTGCTTGGCCCGGAGTTGCTGGAAAGCCTCAAGCGCTTGTTCAGGATTCATGTGGACGTCGCGACCGCTCGGAGAGTCGTATGCGCCGATGGGGAGAATCGCGATGTCGATGTCAAAGCGGTCGCCGATTTCTTTAAACCCTTCAAAATAAGCAGTGTCGCCCCCGTGATAAATTGTTGCTGACGTGGTTTCGATGACATAACCGCCGAAGCTTCTGCGTCGGTCATGAATCAAGCGCGCTCCCCAGTGCCGGCAAGGCACGAGGGTGATTCTGCAGCCCGCCACTTCGAAGGTGACCCAGTGCGTTGATTCAAAGACCGGTCCAAACCCCAAGTCTGTCACGAGATCCGACACTCCCGCAGGCACGATGACCGGCTGTCCAGACGCGACTTTGCGGAGCGTTCTGCGGTCGAGGTGGTCAAAGTGGGCATGTGTGACGAGGACAAGATCGATGGGGCCAAGGTGGCAGACGGGAACTCCAGGGTGGCTGATGCGTTTCAGACCTTTGATCCATTTCGCCCAAACTGGGTCGACCAAAAACCGCGATTCGTGTGTCGAAATCAGGAATGAAGCGTGACCGATCCAAGTCACCTCGACCTCACCAGGTGATAGAGCCTTCCATTCGGGCCTTTGAACCTCGCCCGAGCGCGGGGTGAACATGGAAGGGAAATACACTTGGAGGAAGTAGTTGCGCCGCATCCAGTCTGGTGCTGGACGCAGACTGACTTCCCGATTTCCCGTGAGAGGCTGAAGAGCAGCCTCCGATGTTGGTCGGATGACTTCGCTTTTTTTCCGCTTGGTTGGAAACCGCACCACGGCATCTGTTTTAGCAATCCGTTTGCCAGTCTTCCCGATGGACGCGCTCAGAGGTTCGACTCCATCCTCGCGATGGGCTAATCCACCGCTATGTCGGAACGAGTGTCCAAGAGTGATCTGCGGCGAGAGGTTCGCGGGAGATTGCTGAGTTCATCCGTGGAGGAGCGGCGTCTGTGGTCGGCATCCATTTGCGCAAGCCTTGAGGTGTTTATTATCGAACAGATTGATTGTCAGGGTTTGGTTGGAGTGTTTAGTCCGATGGCAGTTGAGCCGGATATCTCGGCGTGGAGCCTGGAGTTGATGGGGAAACGTTCCGTGTGTTTTCCACGCATGGCAGAGGACTCGGGTTCCGGGGTGATGCGGTTTTTTAAGGTGGGCGGATTTGGGGATTTGCTTCCCGAACCCCGGTTTGGTGGTCGCTGGATGGAGCCCTCTCCGACGTGTGAAGAGGTTGGCCCCGAGCAGTTGTCGGTTATTTTGGTGCCGTTTGTGGCTCTTGATGCAAGTGGCTCGAGACTTGGGCATGGGGGCGGTTTCTATGACCGTTATCTGGTTCACTTACGGCCAGAAGTGATGAGGGTGGCGGTGGGGTTTGAGATTCAGCGAGTGCCTGAAGTGCCGTCTGAACCGCATGATGTGAAGATGGATGCGTTGGTGACGGAGGCTGGTGTCCGACGATTTGCGCGCGTGTGAGTGGCGCGAGTCGGTTATTCTGACTGTGCTCACTACGAGTGCATGACCTGTCCGCCGTCGATGTTCAGGGTTTGGCCGGTGATGTGTCTGGCATGGGGTGACGCGAGATAAGCGGCCATTGCACCGATTTCCTCTGGGGTTTGCCACTCGGCAATCGGGGCAAGTTTGCGGAGTTTTTCGCGTCCCCATGTTTCAAAATCCTGTCGTTCGGATTCCGGAAGGAGGGATTGTCCTGCTTTCCAGATTCGTTGATTGAGAGGGGTTTGAACCATTCCTGGCGCGATGGCATTCACGCGGATGCCGTGCGGAGCGAAGTCCTTGGCTGCACATTTGGTGAAACTGATGAGGCCCGCTTTTGCTGCGGTGTAGGGAGGGTCTGTTTGCGAACCGATTTGTCCGGCCACGGATACTAAGAACAGCAACGATCCCGAGCCTCGTTGTCTGAGGCGAGGTCCGAAGGCGTGCGCGACGTTGACGGCCCCGATTAGGTTGATGTTGAGAACCCTTTGCCAGTCGGAGGGGTGGAGGTTCCAAAATGGAAATCCGAACTTCCCTGAGCCTGCGCCGACACTGAAGACAACGTGGTCAACGTGATCGAGGCTTTGCGCCCAGTTTTCTACGGAACTCAGGTCCGTCACGTCGCAAGGGTGAATGCCCTCGGCCTCCGCTAAGTCGGAGGCGTGAACCCTGCAGCCCTCTTGGGTGAAGGAGGTTGCGATGGCCTTTCCGATTCCAGATGCCGCGCCGAAGACCACGACGGATTGGTTTTTGAGATGGAGGTCCATGGGGAGAGGTTATTCGCCGATGGCCGCGATGAACTCCTGTCGAGGGGATCCATTTTTAGCGAATCGGAGGTAGATGCGGTTTCCGCAAAGGGTGGGTGAAGAGAGGGATTCGTCGCCGAGTTTGTTTTGTGCGATGAGTTTGGCGCCTGCGGGCGAGACTTTAACGACGGACGTGGTGGCTTGGAGATTTGTGATGAAAATGAGGTCATCGAGCATCACGGGTGAGGCGTAAAAATCGCGGTCGATTTTTTCTTTCCAGAGTTCCTCTCCGGAATCGGATTTGAAGCAGGCGACGTGTCCGGAATCGAGTGCGGCATAGAGGTGTCCGTTGCGCATGAGCATGGAGGGGACGTAGACGCGCGTTTGGTTTTGCCATGTGACTCGGCCTGAGCCGTCGGCTTCGATGGCTGCGAGGTGGTTTTTGGGGTAGCCACCGCTGACGAAAATGCGGTTGCCGTCGGTGACAGCGGCCGTGACGCATTCTTCGGTGGAGCCGGGAATTTCCCAGAGTTTGCGGCCGGTGACGGGGTCAAAGCTCGAGACGAGGTTACAGCCCGAGAGGATCATTTGTGTTTTGCCTGCGCAGCGAACGACGGAGGGCGTGGTGTAGTTGGGAAGTTGCGGGCGGGTGTGGGACCAGAGGACGTCTCCCGTTTTGCGGTTGAGGGCTGCGACGGTTCCGCCGCCTTTGTGATCAGCGTTTACGAGGACTGCTTCGCCGTGCACGACGGGCGAGACGCCGAAGCCTTGGTGCATCACGAAGTCGCAAACCTTTTTTTGCCAGAGGATTTTGCCATCGAGTGACAGCGCGGAGGTGAAGATGGCGCCTTGGTTGGGAAAGTTGATGTAGAGGCGTTCTCCATCGCAGGCGACGGTCGCGGTTGCCGGTCCGGCGAGTCGGTGTTTTCCGTTATCGAGATGGCCTTTGTGAACGGTGGTGGCCCACTGTTGCGTTCCTGTTTTTCTGTCGAGGCTTAGGACGATTTGTTCTTCGGTTTCGGTGTTGGCGGTCGCGATGAAGATTTGATTCCCAACGATGGTGGGTGATCCGTGGCCTCGTCCGGGGATGGGGGTAGTCCAAGCCCGTTTTGAGGTTTCGCTCCACGCGGTGGGCACGGATTGCGGGCTTGCGGCTTGTCCGTCAGCGGTGGGGCCTCGCCACGCGGGCCAGTCCTCGGAGGGGCCTGCGAAGGCCGATGCGAGGGTGATGGAGACGATGCTGAGGGCGGTGAGGTTTAAGACGGATGATTGGGCGGTGGTTTTTTGCATCGAGGGAAGGGATTAGGTAGCGGTTTGAGCAGGATGTGTACGCTATGCGGAAAGGCACGTGCACGGCTGTTTCATGCGTTTGCTTATGGGCGGGGCGAGGTATGATGTGGAAAAGCAAACGAGCATGAATATTCGACTGAATCAGAGGGGGCGGAACGGGGTGGGGCGTCGCGAGTTCCTTCGGGGTGCCGGGGTCTGTATGGCTTTGCCTTGGATGGAGTCGTTACGGGTTTGGGGTGGTGACACGAGTGCTTCGGGAGCGGGGTCTGGGGCGCCTCGGCGATTGGGGGTGTTTTTCATGGGTAACGGGGTAAATCCGCACCATTGGGGCGGCGAGAAGACCGCGGAGGGGCTTCGGTTGAACGACACGCTTCGTCCGTTGGAACCGTTTAAGAACCAGCTTTTGGTGTTCAAGGGATTATGGAATCCGACCACGGTGACTGGGCCTGGCGGGCACTATCCGAAGATGAATGTTTTGTCGGGGTTGAAGGTGAAGCAGACCACGACCGATGTGGAAGTGGGTGTGACGATGGATCAGATGTTGGCCAAGGAGATTGGCGGTCGGACTCCGGTGCCGAGCATGGTTTTGGGGACGGAGCCTCCGGGATACAGCACGGACAGCGGATTCACGCAGATTTATTCGGCCTACGTTTCGTGGAGTTCACCGACGATGCCGGCGCCCAAAGAGATTTATCCGCAACAGGCCTTCGATCAGTTGTTTGATGATGGACAGAAGCGGAAGCGGGATCAGAGCGTGCTCGATTTGGTTCGTGGGGATGCGAAGTCGCTTCGTTCCAAGTTAAGCCGTCGGGACGCACAGAAGTTGGATGAGTACTTGAGCTCGGTTCGGGAGTTGGAGGAGCGGATTGCGGCGGCGGATCGTTTTAGCCGCAAGGAGACGGGGGGAGCGGGATGGCAACCGGCGGTGGTTCAGCCGACCATGAATCGTCCGGCGGCGGGGATTCCGGCGCGTCCGGACGAGCATATTCGGTTGATGATGGATTTGGTGGTTTTGGCGTTTCAGATGGATCGGACGCGGGTTGCAACGATGATGATGAACAACGATTTATCAGGGGTTAAGTTCCCTGATTTAGAGGGGGTTACCGGTGGGCAGCATGAGTTGTCTCATCACGCGGGTAATCCCGAAAGGTTGGCGATGTATCAGAAGGTGAACGAGTACCACATGCGGCTGTGGGCGGGGGTTTTGGAGAAGATGCGTTCGACGCAGGAGGGAGAACGAAGTTTGTTGGACAACAGCATGTTGCTGTTTTGTTCAAGTTTGATGGACGGGAACGCGCATGATTCCACGCAGTTACCGATTTTGGTGGCGGGAGGGGGTGGGGGAACAATTCGTGGGGGTAGGGTTTTGGATTATTCGAAGGATCCGAATCGCAAGTTATGCCGGCTTCACATGGCGTTGATGGAGCGGATGGGTATGCGTTTGGATCGGTTTGGGGATGCGGAGACGGCGTTAGCGGATTTGGGTTAGGAAGGATTTTGCAGGATGATTCCGGTTGGGTTGGCGCAGTTGACGGTGATCTGTCTCGGTTTGATGACCGTGCCGGTGTTTGTGCTGTGGCTTGCTGCGGAGCGGCGGCGGTCGCGGACGGAGGCGTCTGTGCGCGCTCGGTTCGTTTCTTGCCGCCTTTGCGGCAATGCGTTTGAGGTGGGGCGGGTGCAGGGGACGGTTTGTAGGTGCCCGAAGTGCGGTGTGCTGAATGGCGTCGAGGAGATGTGAACCAGCGGCGGGTTGTGCTTTGCGCGAGGGGGTTACAGTTTGAACCCGAGTTCGCGCAGGAGTGCTTGGAGTCGGGAGGGATTGTCGGTTTGGACTTCGATTTCGCGGTCGGAGACGGTCCCCCCGCATCCGAGTTTCCGTTTGATGGTGGCGCCTAGGTTTGCGACGTCCTCATCGGTGTGGTGCGGCTCGAACCCTTGGACGACTTGGACGACTTTACCGCCGCGGTGGGCGGTGGACCTCCGGATGTGGAGTTTGCCGGGTGGCCGGATACGAGCGGGTTGTTCGGTGGGTTCGGGCGGCCCCGGCGGGAGCGTGTTGGCGTCGAGGTTCAGGGAGGCGAAGGGATTCTGAAGTCCGGACGTGGGCCCCGAGAGAGGGATGCGTTTGTTCGACGGGCGAGACATGGGCTACATGAGGTTTGCGGCGACTTCTGCCATGGGGCTGCGTTCGCCCTTGAAGAGGTTGATATGGGCCATGAACTCTTGACCTTGTAGGCGGTTGCGCGTGTAGACGAGGCCGTTGGTGTGGGCGTCGACGTAGGGATTGTCAATCTGGGCGAGATCGCCAATCAGGATCATTTTGGAGCCTTTTCCCATGCGGGTGACCAACGTTTTGGCTTCGTGCGGGGTGAGTTGCTGGGCTTCATCCACGATGAAGATGGAGCGGGGAATGGAGCGTCCACGAATGTGGGCGATGGCTTCGACTTCGATGAGACCTGCTTGGATGAGCGGTTCGTAGGAGCGGCCGGGTTTTGTTCCGGACCTCGGGTTTGCCGGTGCTGATTTTGGGGCGTCAGTTCCGCCGGATTTTCTCGTGCTCTGGCGCTTGTTTTCGAACTGTTCAGGTTTGCGTGGCTTTGCGAGGAGGTATTCGAGGGCATCGTAGGAAGGTTGCAACCAGGGTTGCATTTTTTCTTCGACGCGGCCTGGGAGGAATCCGATGTCCTTGCCGGTGGGCATAATGACGCGGGTGATGAGCATTTTTTCGTAGTCGCCGGATTGGACCTGTTCAAGTGCGGCGCCGACTGCGAGCAGCGTTTTTCCGGTGCCAGCTTTCCCGTAGACAGTTACCAGCGTGATGTTTGGGTCGTAGAGGGCGTCGAGGAGAAAGCGTTGACCGAGGTTGAGGGCTTGGAGGGTGCGACCGCCTCGCACAGCGATGTGGTCGCGGGTGAGGGGCACAAATACGCCGTCTTTTTTATGGCGCGCTGGGACGCCGTGGCCGGGGGCGTCGCTATTCCTGATGAGGAGGTACTGGTTGGCGAGGAAGCGCTTTTCTTCCGTTGGGAGGTGGATGAGTCCTTCGCTGGAGAAGGCTTGGACTCGGTTTCCGGGGAGCTCTAGAGATTCGTATTCCTCGTCGCTGTTGCGGCGTTGGGTGCGGCGGATGTCGTTATCGTCCTCGACTCGGTCGGTTCGATAGTCCTGCGCGTCGAGTCCGAGTGCGCGGGCTTTGAGTTGTAGGTTTAAGTCTTTGGTGACAAGGAAGGTGGGTTCGCTATGGGTGTCGGCAAGGTGGACGGCGGATGCCAAGATTCGGTTATCGGTTCGGCTAAGATCGGGGAAGAGGGAGGCTGCGGCGGCAAATCGGTCGCTGCGGGAGGAGAGGGTCCAAGATTTTCCGTCGAAGGTGACGGCGGGGTTGATGCAAACGTGAAGTTTGCCGCCGGAATCGAGTGATACGCCGGACCGCATGGATTCGGCGGTTGGGAACTTGTCGCTCAGTTTGCGATGGACTTCCCGGGCATTGGCGCCGCGAGTGGTGTTTTCCGACTTAAACCGGTCGAGTTCTTCGAGGACTTCGATGGGAATCCAGACGTTATTGTCCTGAAAGTGAAGCATGGAGAGCGGGTCATGAATCAGGACGTTTGTATCGAGGACGAAATTCTTGATGGTGGAGGAGGAAGCCATGGGTTGAGGAGAATTTGCTCACGGTGGTTGAGGGAACGCACGACAGAAACTTGCTGGTTTTTTAGTGGGGTGTAGGAGGGAAGGGTATGAAGTTGGTTTCTTGGAATGTGAACGGGCTCCGTGCGGTTTTGAAAAAGGGTGCATTGGATGCGGTTTGGAGTTTGAGACCGGATTTTCTTTGTTTGCAGGAGACGAAGTGTCAGGAGTCAGATTTGCAGGGGTGGGTTCCGGAGGGGTATCACGCGGTTTACAGCTCTGCGGAGAAGAAGGGTTATTCAGGAACGGCCATCTATTCTCGGGAGCCGTTGCGGGTGGTTGGAACGGGGATGGGGGTGTCGTTGCACGATCGGGAGGGGCGGATCATTGCGGTGGATGCGGGAACGTTTTTTCTCGTGAATGTTTATGTGCCGAACTCGCAGCGTGAGTTGACGCGGTTGGATTATCGGCAGGAGTGGGATCGCGATTTTGCCGCGTTTTTGGAGGGACTTAATGCGCAAAAGCCGGTGGTGGTTTGCGGGGATTTCAATGTGGCGCACACGGAGATTGATCTGGCGCGTCCGAAGGAGAATACCCGCACGCACGGGTTCACGCAGGAGGAGCGAGCGGGTTTCGATGGTTTTGTGAGGCGTGGTTTTGTGGACACCTTCCGCGTGTTTGAGAAGGGCGGCGGTCATTACACGTGGTGGAGCGTGATGGGGGGGGCGCGTGCGAGAAATATTGGTTGGAGGATTGATTACTTCCTTGCGCACCAATCGATGGAATCACGACTGAAAGGGGCCGCCATTCACCCGCAGATCACTGGGTCTGACCATTGTCCGGTGTCGCTGGATTTGGATTAGCGGCGACCAGCGGACCTGCCGTGATTGTCAGAAGGTTTCTGGGAGGAAAGAGGGAAGACTGAGGCCGGCAGGTGGTTTCCAGTCGCCTCTAACCTGCAGTGCGTGCAGTTCGATATTCCTACCGCCTGCCGCATAAAGGGATGCGAGGAGATTTCGCGCGTCTGAGGGGATGAGCGCAACGATGTCTCTGCCCCTTAGCTGGTTGAGGGCTTGATAGAGGAGGGCCGATAAGACTGCCTCGTCTTGAGCGAAGCCTGGCCCCGGCATGCTCCAGTCTGGATGTCGGGTGAACGTGATCGCTCCGAGGAGGGAGTTGGATGAGTTGCGCGCGACTAGGACTTCCCACGGCAGGGCGGTTTGTGCGAGGAGGGCGTGGTGGTCGCGGGGTCGTGAAATTCCGCAGAGTTCCTGCTCTGCCTGGGCGATTTCGGGGGCGTGTTCGACGCCGGCTGTTGAAATGCGGATGCTTGGGACGTCTGGGCAGGCGAGGCCCTGAGTGGGAACAGAGAGGTGAACGTCCTGATAAATCGTTACGGGGCGAAATCCGCAGCGGGAGTAGAGGGAGAAGGAGTCGAGGTTGAGGAGGCTGGAGACGAGGCGCAGCGGCAGGTTGAGTTCGTCTGCAAGGGCACAGGCCCTTCCGAGGAGCATTTTCGCGATGCCTCGGCGGCTGAAAGCGGGGTCGGTGGCAATGATTCCTGCGGAGATGTGGGTTTCCCGTGGATGAATGAAGGCGACTCCGGCGAGTTGTTGATCGAGCCAAGCACCGAGGGAGTGCGTTGGGTCGAGGTGACGATACAGCTTTGGGAAGTGGATAAACGGGAGGTGGGATGAACCGAATCGAGAGCCTTGGTTGAGGTTGGTTTCGTACCAAGTGGCTAGGGAGCGATGGAGGAGGCGGGCTACTTGGTCATCGTGTTGTTCCGCGAGGGCTCCGGTTATGATGGAGGGTTGATGCGTCAATTCGCGGGGGATGTTACGGGAGTGATTCACTCAAAACTTTGAAGGCTGGCAGTTCACCCTCGTGCTTGGTTTTGATTTGAACGGGAAGCGTTGCGATTCGCGTTGCGAGTAGCTCGTTGGTGAGGGTTCCAACGACGATATCGCCTCCGGCGGCTCCGTCGCAGTAGCGGCTGGCTTTGTTCACAGTGTCGCCGATGACGGTGTATTCGAGACAGTCTTCCGCTCCGATGAATCCGTGGAGCACTTCGCCGGTGTAGACGCCGATTCCGAGATCACAGGTTGGGAGTCCGTTTGCTTTGCGGCGTTGATTTACTTCGTTCATCCGAAGTTGCATTCCGATGGCTGCGGTGACCGCGTGGAAGGCGTGGTCGGCGTCGGGCTCGGGACTGCCAAAGACGGCAAGGATTGCGTCACCGATGAACTTGTCGATGGTGCCGTCATTCTTAAAAATCTCGGCACCCAGAACTTGGAAGTAATCGTTGAGCATGTCGACGACGACACCGGAGTCGAGGGACGCACTGGTTTTTGTGAAACCTCGGAGGTCGGAAAGAAGAATCGTGACGTTGGATTTTTCGCCTCCGGGTTGAAGTTTTCCTTCGCGCGATTTCTGGAGAAGTCGGTCTCTGATTTTTGGGGAGAAGTTGGCGAGCAGGTGTTGGAGGGTTTTGTTGTTTTGCTGAATTTCCTCCTGAAGCATTTGGTTGGCGACGGATGCGGCTGCGTAGTGCGCGACGGAGAGGAGGAACTGGAGATCGTCTTCGCTGAATGCGCCGCGCCGTTTTGGGTTGTCGACGAAGATGACGCCGATGGCTTCCTCATTCCACACGAGTGGGGCGTACATGCCGGTTCGGACGCCGATGGCAGCCATGCTGGCGGTCACATCCTTTTGTTCGGTGGCGGAATCTTCCCAGATGAAGCCTGATTGTTCGAGCGCTGCCCGGCGAATGAGGGTGCGACTGATGGGCGGACTGTCTGCCGGGATGCTCGCGCGGATGGTGAGTTTGCCGGACTCCTTCTCGCGAACGAGAAGGGCGCCTCGAACGGCGCCTGGGATGAGGTCCAGTACGCGTTGGAGAATGAGGTTGAAAAGAGTTTCAAGGTTCCGTTCTGCAGCGAACTGGAGGGGCAGTTGATACAGCATCTCCAACCGCTCGCGCATGCGTGCGTCCACACCTTTGAAGTCAGGGGCGCCTTTTGAGGCGGCACTGAGGGTGAGGCCGATTTCGTAAGGAGAGTCGATGCTCCCCATGGTGACAGAGGTCTGCGGCAAGAACGGGTGTTTCGCGCTGAAGATCTTAATCGGGTAATGTCCGAGGTTAATCAGTACGGGGAGAGCTCGGGTGACCTGACCGGATACCATTTCTCCGTCGATGAGGGTGCCTGAGGAACTGCCGAGATCCTCGACGGTGACAGCGTCCTCTGAGACATGAATCATGGCATGGCGGCGTGACACGCCTTGGGATGCGATGACGACATCGCAGGTGAGTTCCCGTCCGATGACATAGGACCCTGGGGGAACCTGACTGAGCGCCTCGCGGCCATCGTCGTTTCTGACGAGGAGATTGATGAAGGACATGGCTTTCGGAAACTAGGGAAACGCGGCAGGTTTTCAACCTGTTGCTAGGGGGATTGGCGAGGCGGCGTTTCCGGAAGGAAATCAAGTTGTCCGCACAAACGGTCAATGACTCGTCGGTGGGGGGCGGCGAGCGGGAGTTTACGGAGATTGTTCAGGGAGATTCGCGAGAGGCCTTGGGCGGAGGGAGTTCCTGAAGCAAGAACGTGGAGAGAGATTTGAAAGCGCGTGACCGCGAATCGATGAGACAGAAGTGGACTCATGGTGGGGGGAGGGTCTGAGATTTCGGGCAATGTCCACAGTCCGCGCCACCGCGGGCCCGATCTGAGTTGGAGGAGGACTCCTTCGGGAGAAAGGTCCCACAGGGCGAACTCGTTGATTTCGGTGGGTTTTGGTTTTGGTCGTTTGACGGGGAGATCGCTGGGATGCCCACGACTTTCGCAGGACTGACTAACGGGGCATCGATGGCATGCGGCCTTTCCCGCGGTGCAGACGAGGGCACCCAGTTCCATGATGGCAGCGTTGATGGTGCCGTGATGTGGCGTCGCCGAAGCGAGGAGTTGTCGCGCGTGTGCATCGAGCTTTGATTTGGCGGCAGTCGATGAAATTTCGTCACGGATGTTGAACAGGCGGGCAAGAACGCGTTGGACATTGGCGTCGATGGCAGGTTCGGGGAGGTTGAATGCGAAACTGGAGATGGCACCGGCTGTGTAGGGGCCGATGCCGGGCAGGTCGCGAATGGAGGATGCGTCGGCGGGGAGGATGCCTTGGTATTGGCTGAGAACGGCTTGAGCGGCTCGGTGCAGATTTCTTGCTCGGGAGTAGTAGCCGAGCCCTTCCCATGCTCGAAGAACCTCCTGCTCTTCGGCATTTGCGAGGGATTCGAAAGTGGGGAAACGCTGAATCCACCGCTGGAAGTAGGGGATGACTGTGACGACTTGCGTCTGTTGGAGCATGAACTCGGAAACGAGTATTTTGTAGGGGTCATGGGTCTCACGCCAAGGAAGCGAGCGGGCGCTGCGAGAGAACCAGACCATCAGGAGCGATGTCAGGTTTGCGTAGGGGGTATTTTTTTGGGGATGGGATTGGTGCTGCGGCATGGTGCGTTTGCGTGGCGGTAATCACCGAGTGGCTGAGATTGGTGAGATTTTTTAGGCAAGGTGAGCTCTATTTGCAGGGTTTTGATCGTGTCCCGAGTGACGTCGACCTCGCTTTGCAGGTGTGGTGCGATTTGAATGAGCGGTGCGCGTTATGGCACAACGAAAGAAGAGAGGAGAGATGGAGGGTTTGGGGGAGCTCGATTTATTTTCGGGGGACGATTCCTGTGTTGACCGGAGCGTTCCGCCCCTTGGCGATCGCTCCAAGCGCTCTTCGGCGGATCATTTGACGGAGAAGTCGGCTCAAGCCCTCTCTCTTTTTACGCGGGACTTAACCGCGAGCGAGGTAGCGCAGTTGCGGGCGGTGCTTTTGGGGCGGGGCTGGTCGTTGGAGCAGCGGGCGCACATGGAGTTTTTTGCGAAGCGTCCGGATCTGAGTCTGTCTGTCTACACAAAGGGCCCGAAAATGGTGCTTCAGGGCAAGGGGACATCCGAGTTTTTAGAGTTCATTTTGGAACCGGAGGTGACGGGCGTTTTGAACGACGGGACAGCGACTGGGAGAGACGTTTCTGATGAGGAGGGAGAGGACGGTCACATTGGCGTTGATGAGAGTGGAAAGGGGGATTTTTTCGGTCCGCTGGTTGTGGCTGCGGTTTTTGTTAATCCCGCCATCTCCCGGCATTTGAGAGGACTCGGGGTGATGGACAGTAAGCGGATTGGGTCGGCCGAGAGGATTAAGGTGTTAGCGCGCGGGATTCGGTCTACTGCAGGGATTGAGTGTGAAACGTTGGTGCTTACTCCACCAAAGTACAACGAGCTCTATGCGCGGTTTAAAAACTTGAACCGGATGCTCGCGTGGGGGCATGCGCGGGTGATTGAAAACCTGCTGGAGCGGCGCCCGGATTGTCCGCGGGCGTTGAGTGACCAGTTTGCGCATCCCTCCCTCATCAAACGGGCGTTGATGGCGAGGGGCCGCAAGATTGTCATGGAACAGCGCACGAAGGCGGAAAGCGACGTTGCGGTAGCGGCGGCTTCGATTCTCGCGAGGGATAAGTTTGTTGAATGGATTTCCGATGCGGGAGTTCGATGGGGAACTGAGTTACCTAAGGGAGCGTCTGGGGCGGTGAAGCGGGCAGGCTTGGCGATTGTAAAAAGCTTTGGGGCAGTCGCTTTGAACGACGTCGCCAAAACCCATTTTAAAACGGCTTCAGAGGTTGCACCTGATTTTTTTGTGAAAGCACCCTTGCCGAGCGGGGAATCATTGCATTAGAACTTCTTATCGTATGGGGACACTTACCAAAAGGGACCTTGTGGTCCAAATCAGCAGTGAGACAGGAAACGCACAATCTGTGGTGTTCGACGTGGTTCAGGCCACCCTCGACAAAATCACGGATGCTCTCGCGGAGGGCGAGAACGTTGAGCTTCGTAACTTTGGCGTTCTGGAGGTGCGCGTGACGAAGCCTCGTATCGGCCGCAATCCAAACGAACCCGGCAGCAAGTTCAATATTCCGGCTCGCGCGACGGTGAAGTTCAAGGCGGGTAAAATCATGCGCGAAAAGGTATTGAAGCTCACGCCAAAGCTCGTCAAAGCAGGGAAGCCTGCGGCGAAGCCTGCAGCAAAAGCGAAGAAAAAGTAGTTGGGAAGGCTTAGAGCCGACCTAGCCAAAACCTTAACCACATGAGTCCCCCCAGCTTTTCGCTAGGGGGACTTTTTGTTTGGTGGTGCTGGGCTCGCGATTGGGGCTTGCATCCGAGGTTAACTGGGGCAGAACGACAAAGAGTCCGAAACGCCTCGGGCGAGTGCCTGTTTCGTTGTGTCGGATTCCAAACCTCAGAACCCATCGAATCAAATGAAGAAACTGTTCACCACCCTCGCAGGGATTGCGTTCACCACGGTTGCAGCTTTGGCAGGGAGCTATCCTGACATCAGCATTGCTGAGTTGAAGAAGGCGATCGAAGACAAAAAGGTCGTGTTGATTGACGTAAACGGGTCCGACTCTTTCAAGTCGGGGCATATTCCCTCGGCCGTTAACTTCTCAGACGTGAAGGGTGACCTTTCGAAAGTGCTTCCCAAGGAAAAGGATGCATTGGTTGTAGCGTACTGCGGGGGCCCATCTTGCAACGCATATCAGCGTGCTGCGGACGCCGCATCGAAGCTTGGTTATACAAACATTAAGCATCTTTCGGCGGGAATCAGCGGTTGGTTGAAGGCGAGCGAGAAGGTGGAGAAATAAGCCGCGCTCGTTTTTGTATCTTTGAGAAAGGGAGCGCCTCACCGCGCTCCCTTATTTTTTTAAAGATGAGGTTCATCTCACTCAGGTTACTCACATTTGGGTTGGCTTTGTTCGGTTGGAGTGCGGGAGCGAAGGATTTTCCTCAGAAACGTTTTGGGGAGACTCCTCATGATTATTGGTCAAGAGAACCTCGGGATGCGTTCGCGCAACGATCTGTAGCGGTTGACGCGGCGTTGAACGACTTTTTCGCGAATCCTGGTCCGGCCACGCTGACCAGTATTCTTCGGGGCATGGAGTTGGCGGTGTCATCCCAGCTCTTGGTTTACTCCGCGACAAGTTTGCAGAGCGGGTTGATTCGTCCGGATAATCCGAGGGCTCTTTATTTTGGTGATGAGGTGTACTTGGGGTATGTGCCTGGAGGTCGGTTGGAAGTGGCGGCGATTGATCCGGAGATGGGGCCGGTTTTTTACTTGGTTGAACCGGGGCGAGAGCGGGCATCAGTTTCGCGGACGAATCGCTGTATGAACTGTCATGGCGGAAGGGCTTCGGAGATGGTTCCCGGTTTGGTGGCAGAATCCGTCATTCCGACGACGACGGGCGCGAGTTTGGATGGGTTTCGCAGAGAGATAACGGGGCACACGATTCCCGTTCGCGATCGCCTGGGAGGGTGGTATGTGACCGGTCCTCACGCAGCGGGAACGCACCACGGCAACCTCCTCGGTGTTGCATCTGGGGGCGGGTATACAACGAGTCGACTTGTGCCGGGTAAGAGTTTCGATTGGAGGCATTACCCAACGGGCACATCCGATTTTTTTGCGCATTTGGTGCATGAGCACCAGTTGGGCTTTCACAATCTGGTGACGCTCGCTCTTTACCATTCGCGCGAAGAGGGGACTGAGAAGACGCAGGTGGTTGAGCGAGTAGCGGTGCGCTTATTGGATTACGTGCTGTTCCGTGAGGAGGCGGCCTTGCCGCAGTCGGGTATTTTTCCGGATCCTGTTTTTTTGCGGGATTTTGTTCGGAGCGCTGTTCGCTCCAAGGATGGGCGGAGTTTAAGAGACGTGGATTTGCAGACCCGAATGTTTAAGTATCGGTGCAGTTATATGGTTTATACGAAAGGATTTAAAGCGTTGCCAGAGAGTTTTCGGGTTGTATTCAACCGAATGCTGGTGAGGGCGCTTTCAGATTCGTCGGATCGGAGGTTTGACTACCTTCCGGCGGCGGAAAAGAAGGCCATTCTCGAGATTCTTCGGGAGACGGGGGTGCTTCCCTCGGAGCTGTGATCGAGGGTGTCGGTTTCTGTTCTGCCGGATTGCCGATCCGGGCGTTACTGTGCAGTCCATCCACCGTCGATGGTAACGCATGAGCCCGTCATAAAGCTGTTTGCGGGTGAACAGAGGAAGAGGATAGCGGCACTGAGCTCGGAGATTTCGCCCCAGCGTCCAACGGGAATTTTGGACCGGAACTGCTCGTATTTCACGGGATCGTCGAGCAGAGAGCGGTTCATTTCTGTTGCGAACGGGCCGGGGCAGAGGGCGTTAACGGTGACGCCGGTTCCAGCGGTCTCGAGCGATTGCGTTCGCATGAGTTGGATGACCCCGCCCTTACTGGCGGTGTAGGGTGGGCGTTCTGCGAGTCCGACCATCCCGAGGATGGATGAGACGTGGATGATTCTGCCGAACCCGTTTGCGAGCATGGAGGGGAGGGCTGCCTTTGAGCACACGAACGGCCCTGTGAGATTGGTTCTGATGATTTCGTCCCATCGTTCGAGGGGCATTTCAACGGTTGGGAGGCGGAAGTTCAGGCCTGCGTTGCAGATGAGAATATCGGGGCTTCCAATGGCGGATTTGCCCTCGGCAAGGAAGTTTCTGATTTGTGATTCGTTCGCGACGTCTGCGCTGGATGCGAAAGTATTGACATGAAAGCGGGTTGCGATTTCTGAAGCGGTCTTTTTGGCGACGGTTTCATCGCGACCGTTGATGAGGATGTTGGCACCGGCGGCGGCGAG
This sequence comes from Chthoniobacteraceae bacterium, assembly GCA_044347165.1. GTDB lineage: Bacteria > Verrucomicrobiota > Verrucomicrobiia > Chthoniobacterales > Chthoniobacteraceae > JBEEPE01. Next base: position 210 of record JBIIXW010000032.1, on the reverse strand, counting down.
GACCTCTGCCATGTGTTTTCCGAGTCCTTGCGAGCCCCCTGTGATCCAGGCGGTTTTACCTTTCAGCGAGAATAACTGTTCGAGCATGGGTGAGGGTTGCCCCAAGCGATGCGTGAAGTCGAGAGCGTGCAGTGGAGAGGGAAGGGGGGGCTTTCGTTTTTGGGTTACGGGCAGACTGCAAGGCACGAGCGGTCTTTGCAGAACGGATCA
>JBIIXW010000271.1:0-2710 GCA_044347165.1 Chthoniobacteraceae bacterium | reverse complement strand
CGGCAATCCATGGCAGCGCCCTCAGGCGTTATGCCCTCCTCGTCATCCCCGAGTTTCGTCTCCAAGCCATCCTCAGGGAAACCCCGCACACCCCCGTTCCAACTCCAACCGCTCCGGCCACGCCACCACGAACCCGCGCACGCGCCAAAAAAGCGTCCGCACCCGCGCCCACCCCCCGCGCCGTGCTCGAAGGTTCCTCCGCCAATGGCACCCTCCTCGAAGTCGATCCGCACGCCGCCGCTTACGGACTCCACCCCGGCATGCCCGCCACCCAAGCCCTCGCCCGTTGCCCCGCACTGCTCCTCCTCACCGCCTCACCCTCCGCCGAACATTCCCTGCAAACGGACCTCCTCCGCTTCGCGGAAACCCTCTCGCCCCGGGTCGAAAAACAGGCGAACGGACACCGCTGGCTCCTCGACCTCTCGCGCCTCCACACCCCAGCCAACGATTGGACCACTTGGGCAAACACCGCTCTCCGCCGCCTCCACGCCCGCGTCAGCGTCCACGGACGCCTCGGCCTCGCCCCGCAACCCGCCCTCGCCCTCTGCGCTGCTCGCCGCGCAAACCCCGTCCTCATCATCGATAACCCCGCCCCGTTCATCGCCTCGCTCCGCTTCTCCGAACTCGACCTCTCCCCGCCCCTCCTTCAGCACCTCGCCGAATGGGGTCTCTCCACCCTCGGAGAACTCCTCGCCCTCCCGCGTCAGGACGTTCGCGAACGGCTCGGACCAGAAGTCGACACGCTCTGGGAAATGGCCTGCGACACCCGCGAAAGCATTCTTCAGATTGAAACCTTTCCCGACCCCCTGCACCTGACGCTCCCCTTCGAAACGCCCGTTGAAACGGCGCCGCCGCTCCTCTTTGCCCTGAACCGATTGCTCGAACAGCTGTGCGCGCGCCTCCGCCTCCTGCACCGCGCCGCCGCGTCCCTCCACCTCCAACTGCGCCTCGACCAAGGCCCCGTGTACGAACGCCAGTTCGCCATCCCCGCTCCCACCCGCGAGGAAACCGTCCTGCTCCGCATCCTCCAAACCCATCTCGAAACGCTCCGGTTCGACGCACCAGTCACCGAAGTTTCTCTCCTCATCCACGACTCCATCCCGCACGCGCACCAACTCTCGCTCTTCGAAAACCCGCTCCGCGACCCAAACCGCTTCAGCGAAACCCTCGCCCGCCTCCGCGCGCTCGCAGGCGAAAACGCCGTCGGCATCCCTCTCCACGCCAACTCCCATCACCCCGCCGCGTTCCGCCTCGAAGACCCGCTCCCCCTCCTCTCCACCCCCGCCAACCCGCACCAAAAACCCGCACGCACCAGCGGACTCCCCCTCCGCCGATTCCGTCCCCCCGTTCCGGCTGACATCTCCCTCGCACGCCACGTTCCCGTTCATCTCCGCTCCCAAAGCCTCTCCGGCCCCATCCTCGACACCCGAGGCCCGTTCCGGTTATCCGGCGATTGGTGGGACGCGCAGCCTTGGGAAACCGAGGAATGGGACATCCTCCTCGGCGGCGCAGCCCGCGGCCTCTACCGCATCAGCCTGAACACCTTGGCCGCCCCCGCCTCTAACGAAACCGGCGGTTCCCCGCTGGGAACCTGGTTCATCGAAGGGTGTTACGACGCTGCCCAATGGCCCCTACCGCCTCCTCCGGCCCCCTCGAAAACGCCTGCTTGAAGATGGGTTACATTGAACTCCACGCTCGCAGCGCGTTCAGCTTTCTTCGGGGCGCCTCCACCCCCGATTCCCTTGCTCGCCACGCCGCAAACTGCGACCTGCCCGCCCTCGCCCTCACCGATCGTGACGGATTCTACGGAATCCCGCGCCTGCACCGCGCCTGCGCGGAACACGGAATCCGTCCGATCACCGGAACCGAACTCACCCTCGAAGACGGATCCGTCCTGCCCGTACTGGTTCGTTCCCAAGAAGGGTACCGCAACCTCTGCCGACTCCTCACCCGCGCGCATCTCCGAAGTCCCAAAGGATTTGCCCGCATCCGCTGGCACGAACTCGCGGAAGCCGCGCCCGGTCTGGTCGCACTGACCGGCGACCACGACGGCCCCCTTCACAAAGCGCTCCGCACCCATGACACCGCGTTCTTTCACGAAACGGTTACCCGCCTCCGGGATGCGTTTGGAAAAGACAACCTCTTCGTCGAACTCCAACGCCATCTTCAACGGGGCGAGGAACAAACACACGCCGCCTGCATCCAGCTCGCCAACGCCCACGGCCTCCCTCTGCTCGCCACCGGCGGCGTCACCTGTGCCACCCGCAACGAACGCGAACTCCTCGATCTCCTCACCTGCATGCGCCTTCACACGCATCTCGACGAAGCCGGACGCGCCCTCGCCGCCAACGCCGAATGCCACCTCCGTCCGCCCGCCCAAATGCAACGCCTCTTCGCGCATTGCCCCGAAGCCGTCAGCAACTCCGTCCATCTCGCCCACTCCCTCAGCTTCACCCTCGCCGACCTCGGCTACGCCTTCCCCGAATACGCCGTGCCCCCTGGCGAAACGATGGAATCCTTCCTCCGCACCGTCACCCTCGCCGGTGCGCGCGCACGCTACTCCCACCTCAGCCGCAAAGTCCGACACCAACTCGAACACGAACTCGACCTCATCTGCCGACTCGGCTTTGCCGGCTACTTCCTCATCGTCTGGGACATCGTCAACTTTTGTTCCGCCAACAACATCCTCGTCCAAGGTCGTGGCTCCGCC
>JBIIXW010000230.1:0-2726 GCA_044347165.1 Chthoniobacteraceae bacterium | reverse complement strand
TCGAACCGTTGTCCTCATCTCAACGACACACAACGATGCCGCATTCCACAGAATAACCCCCTCAACTTCATCGTACCCGTGCGCGAGGCGATCTCTCGTGCTGGCAATCTTCCTCCAAGGCACCTCCGGGTAGTCTGATATCAAATCCTCAGGAAGCCTCTTGACTGCTTCACCGAGTATCAAAAAGAGGCGCTCCAACGCCATAACCTCAATCCAATCGCTCGCAAATACTTCATAGGTTTTTCCCTGACAAAGCATCTCAATCTTCTCTGCTGCATCGTCAATCTGCGCCAATGTCACCTTTGCATCATGCCTCGACATAAATCGTGAGTAGATCGCCGCCAATGGCCTTCCGAACGTGGCGATTTAGCTTCGAACAGAAATCGACTCGCGCGTCGATGATTTCAGACAGCGCGTCGCCATACTCAAAGTATTCGAGACCAAGCGCATTCAAGGCTTCCGGATGAAACTCTGCCAGCACATCGACATCACTGACTCGAGCATCAAAATCCTTCCGTAGGACAGAACCAAAGAGACTCAGCCGACAAATGCCGCGAGCTTTGCAAAAATCCGCAATCCGCTCTGAATCAAGCCAAATTGGAAGGTGCACATCCAGCATCTCAAAGAATACTACACCACAGTTGGTTCCGAAGTAAATGGAACCCCTGCTCCAGTTTTACACAACCCTCCGAATCGCCCCCTTTTCCGCCTAAATCGTCCCCTAACCGCTCGGAAACTCGCGGTGGCAAGCATTCTGCAAATCGTGCGTGAATGCGCCACGCCATCTCCGCGATCGCTGCCAGTCTCACTCTCCTCGCCTCATCCGCAACCGGCGCGGATAACACCCCCGTTTTTGAAAAAGATATCCGGCCCATCCTTCGCCACCGCTGCGTCCATTGCCACGGCGAAGACGGCATCCGCAAAGGCGATCTCGACGTCCGCTTGAGGCGCCTCCTCACCGAACCCCACGGTCCTGACCTCGCGGTCGCCGTCGTTCCCGGCAAACCCGCCGAAAGCGAACTCGTCCGTCTCATCCGCGAGGGCGATATGCCGAGGAAAGGCAAACCCGTTCCCGAAGAAGAAATCCAACTCATCGAACGTTGGATCGCCGCCGGCGCTCCCACCGCACGCCCCGAGCCAGACCACATCCCCGAAGCGTTTATCGCCGAAGAGGACCTCGCCCACTGGTCCCTGCAACCCCTCAACCGCACCACGCCACCAGAACTCACAGCCCGCCCCAATCCCCCCAACCCCGTCGACCGTTTCATCCTCAAACGACTCGAGAAGGCCAATCTCACCCCCAATCCAGAAGCCCCAAAATCGACACTGATTCGACGCGTCTCTCTCGACCTCACCGGTCTGCCGCCCACCGCAGACGAGCTCACCCTCTTCCTTTCAGACACCGCCCCAGACGCCTTCGCGCGTATGGTCGAGCGCTACCTCGCCTCCCCGCACTACGGCGAACACTGGGGGCGCCATTGGCTCGATCTCGCCGGATACGCCGACAGCGACGGCTACACTGACGCCGATCCCATTCGTCCATGGGGCTACCACTATCGCGATTACGTCATCCGCTCGTTCAACGCCGATAAACCCCTCAACCTGTTCATCAAAGAACAGCTCGCTGGCGACGAAATGGCAGGCGCCAACCTCAAAGACCTCGGCGTAAAACCCGACCTCACAGAAAAACTCGTCGCCACCGGCTTTCTGCGAATGGTTCCCGACGGAACCGCAAGTGTCCCACCCGCCGACCAGACCACAGCGCGTGAAGCCGTTATCGCGGAAACCCTCAAAGTCGTCTCCAGCGGATTGCTCGGACTCACCGTCGGTTGCGCCCAATGCCACGACCATAAACACGACCCCATCCTCCAAGCCGACTATTACGCACTGCGCTCTATTTTTGAACCAGCCTTTAACCCTGCCGCATGGCGCGCACCCGCAGCTCGGTTACTACCCCTCATGACCGATGCAGAGAAGGCCCGCGCCGCAGAAATCGAACAACGCGCAAAAGACGTCGAAGCCAAGCGCAAGGTCAAAGAGGACGAGTTCATCGCCAAAGTGCTCGACTGGGAACTAGAGAAAAAACCCGAACCACTCCGCGAGCCTCTTCGTACCGCTCACAGCACAACAGCAAAGTCACGTTCACCCGAGCAAGTCGCCCTTCTCAAACAACATCCAACCATCAATCAGCTCTCACCCAGTTCCCTCTACCTCTACGACCGAACCTATAAAACAAAGCACGAAGCCGAACTGAAAGTTTTCACCGAAGAAGCCGCAAAAATTCGAAGGGAAAAGCCGACGGAAATCTTCATCCCAGTATTGAACGAAACCCCCGCCGCAGCCAAAACCCCACCCGAAACCTTCATCTTCCGGCGAGGCGACCCCAACCAACGCGGACGAAAAGTCGAACCTGCTGACCTCACGGCGCTCGGCGCGAAGCCCCTCAGTCCGATGCCGCAAAGCTCCGAGAATCCCACGTCCACGGGCCGCCGCTCTGCCTACGCCGATTACCTCACCTCCGGGAACCACCCCCTCCTCTCACGCGTTCTCGCAAACCGCGTGTGGCACCACCTCTTCGGCAAAGGAATCGTCGCCACACCCAGCGATTTCGGAAAACACGGCGACCGACCCTCACACCCCGAACTCCTCGATTGGCTCGCCACAGAACTCTCCCGCAATCAATGGAGTGTAAAACACCTCCATCGCCTCATCCTCAACTCCGCGAC
>JBIIXW010000134.1:0-9065 GCA_044347165.1 Chthoniobacteraceae bacterium | reverse complement strand
CCCTTGCCCTTTGCCGTGGCAATCGCCTGCAACACCCGCTTGTAGTCCTTCGGCATGACCTTGACAAACCGCGCACGCATCGCGTCCCAATCCGCCAGCACGCGCTCGGCTTTCTTGCTTCCGGTCAACTCTGCGTGACGAGAAATCAATCCTCTCAACGCAGCTGAATCTTCATCATCGAGCGTCTCCAATCCCACCATCTGCTTGTTGCAGCGAACGGCAAAATCCCCTGCCTCATCCAGCACATACGCCACTCCCCCGCTCATTCCCGCGGCAAAGTTTCGTCCCGTTGTTCCCAACACCACCACGGTGCCACCCGTCATGTACTCGCAACCATGGTCGCCAACGCCTTCCACCACCGTCGCAACCCCCGAGTTTCGAACCGCGAAGCGTTCACCCGCAACCCCGCGGAAATACGCCTCGCCCGACGTCGCGCCGTAAAGCGCCACGTTTCCAATCAGGATATTGTCTTCCGCTGCAAACGTCGACTGGGCAGGTGGATAAATCACAATCTTCCCACCACTCAAACCCTTGCCCACGTAATCATTCGCATCCCCCTCGAGTTCCAAGGTGACCCCCGGTGGCACAAACGCCCCCAGACTCTGTCCCGCACTGCCGTTCAATTTGATGTGAACCGTTCCGTCCGGCAGACCATTCCAGTGCCGCTTCGTGATTTCGTTGCCCAAAATGGTGCCCACCACACGATGCGTGTTCTTAATCGGCAACTCCACCCGAACTGCTTCGCCACGCTCAATCGCCGGCTTGCACTTGTCCAACAACACCGAGAGATCCAGACCCTTCTCGAGCCCGTGATCCTGCGTCTCCATGCAGTAGCGACCCACTCCGTCGCCCACGTTTGGCGAGTAAAGAAGTTTTGAAAGGTCCACACCTTTCGCCTTCCAGTGGTCAACCGCCTTGCGGGCCTCCAACACATCCGTGCGTCCAACCATTTCGGTCAGCGTCCTAAACCCAAGCTGCGCCATGATTTCCCGAACCTCCTGCGCAATGAACCGCATGAAGTTCACCGCATGCGCCGGATCCCCTGTGAAGTTCTTCCGCAACTCCGGATCCTGCGTCGCAACGCCAACCGGACACGTGTTCAAGTGGCAAACCCGCATCATGATGCAACCCAAGGTCACCAACGGCGCCGTCGCAAAGCCAAACTCCTCAGCTCCCAACAACGCTGCAATCACCACGTCGCGACCCGTCTTCAACTGACCGTCCGTCTCAACCGCAATACGCGAACGCAACTTGTTAAGCACAAGCGTCTGATGCGTTTCAGCAAGACCCAGTTCCCACGGCAACCCAGCATGCTTGACCGATGTCTGGGGTGAGGCACCCGTTCCACCATCGAACCCAGAAATTAGAACCACGTCGGCATGCGCTTTCGCAACGCCCGCCGCAATCGTCCCAACCCCCACTTCCGACACCAACTTCACGCTCACTCGCGCCGCACGATTCGCGTTCTTTAGGTCGTGAATCAGTTCGGCCAAATCTTCAATCGAGTAGATATCGTGATGCGGCGGCGGCGAAATCAACCCCACGCCTGGTGTTGAGTGACGCACCTTCGCAATCCACGGATACACCTTACCTCCAGGCAATTGCCCTCCTTCACCCGGCTTCGCCCCCTGCGCCATCTTGATCTGCAACTCCTTCGCCTGAGTGAGATACAGGCTCGTCACACCAAATCGACCGGAAGCAACCTGCTTAATCGCACTGTTCTTCGAGTCACCTTGGTCGTTCGTCCAAGTAAACCGCTCCGGATCTTCCCCACCCTCTCCCGTGTTGGACTTACCACCCAAACGGTTCATCGCAATCGCGAGGCTCTCATGCGCCTCCTTCGAGATGGAGCCATAGCTCATCGCACCCGTCTTGAAACGCTTCACAATGGCTTCCACTGACTCCACTTCCTCAATCGGAACCGGAGTGCGATCCTTGAAGCTTAACAAACCGCGAAGCGTAAACATCTTCTCCATCTGGTCGTTCACGAGACCCGAGTACGTCTTGAATGTCTCGTAACTCCCCGTGCGAACCGCCTTCTGCAACGAATGAATGACCTGCGGACTGAACAAGTGACCCTCGCCTCCATTCCTCCACTGGTAATCACCGCCCACTTCCAACGTCGCAAGCCCTTCAACCCGATCAGGAAACGCCGAGTGATGACGATCCAAGGATTCCTTCGCGATCGCCCCCAAGTCAGCCCCTTCAATCCGCGTCGCAGTTCCCGTGAAGAACTTATCCACCACGCTCTGTTGCAACCCAACGCACTCGAAAATCTGTGCGCCATGGTAGCTCTGGATCGTCGAAATCCCGATTTTGGAAGCCACCTTCACGATGCCCTTGGTCGCCGCCTTCACGAAGTTTTTGCACGCCGTGTAATGATCTACCCCCACGAGCAATCCTTGGCGGATCATATCGTCCAACGTCTCAAACGCGAGGTACGGGTTAATTCCCGAACACCCGTAACCAATCAGCGTACAGAAATGATGAACCTCGCGCGGTTCACCCGATTCCAAAATCAACCCCACCTTGGTGCGCTTACCCTCGCGAATCAGGTAATGGTGCAAGCCCGAGACCGCGAGCAGCGCGGGCATCGCCGCGTTGTGACGATCCACCCCACGGTCGCTGAGGATGATAATGTTCACCCCCGCATCAATGTGCAGACTCGCCTGACGACACATATCGTCGAACGCCTCCTCCAACCCCTTCGCCCCCTTGTGCGCCTCAAACAACGTCGGAATCGTCACCGACCGGAACTGGCCCTGCGCCACATGACGCAGCTTCGCCAACTCCTCATTGGTCATAATCGGCGTCGGCAACTCAATCAAATGACAGCTCTTCGGCGTCGGATTCAACAGGTTCTCCTCCGGCCCAATCGTCGTCACCGCAGACGTCACAATCTCCTCACGAATGCAATCAATCGGAGGATTGGTCACCTGCGCAAACAGCTGCTTGAAGTAGTCGTAGAGAAGCTTCGACTTGCTCGACAACACCGCGAGCGGAATGTCAGTGCCCATCGACCCCACCGCTTCCACCCCATCCTTCGCCATCGGCAAGAGCAACTTGCGCTGATCCTCAAACGTGTACCCAAACGCCAACTGCCGATGCAGAACCGTGTCGTGGTCAGGCCCAGGCACCTCCGGCGCATCATTGATGTCCGCTAACTTAATCAAGTTCCCGTCAATCCATTCGCGATACGGATTCTCCACCGCAATCCGCTGCTTGATCTCGTCGTCCGCCACAATCCGGCCCTGATCCATGTCCACCAAGAACATCCGCCCCGGCTGCAACCGCCCCTTACTCGCAACCGTCTCCGGTGGAACCGTCAATACGCCCGCTTCAGACGCCATAATGACGTAATCGTCTTTCGTCACGTAGTAACGGGAAGGACGCAATCCATTCCGGTCCAGCGTCGCGCCAATCATGGTCCCGTCCGTGAACACTACAGACGCAGGCCCGTCCCACGGTTCCATCAGGCAGGAGTGGTATTCGTAAAACGCCTTCTTCTCCGCGCTCATCGACTCGTGTCCGCTCCATGGCTCGGGAATCATCATCATCATTGCATGCGGCAATGAGCGCCCTCCCATCACCAACAGCTCGAGTACGTTATCGAACATCGCTGAGTCCGACCCGTTCGGGTCGACGATCGGAAGAATCTTCGCGATGTCGTCGCCGAACAACGCACTCGCCAACTGCGGCTCGCGCGCCTTCATCCAGTTCACATTGCCCCGCAACGTGTTGATTTCGCCATTGTGCGCAATGTAACGGTACGGATGCGAACGCTCCCAACTCGGGAAAGTGTTCGTGGAGAACCGCGAATGCACCAATGCCAAAGCCGTTTCCATTGCCGGATCCGCGAGATCCTTGAAGTACTTGCCCACCTGCTCGGGCATCAGCATCCCCTTATAAATCACCGTCCGACACGAAATGCTCGGCGCATACCAAAACGCATCATGTCCGCTCGTCCGAATCTTGTGATGCGCCACCTTCCTCACCACAAACAACTTCCGTTCAAAATCCTGATCCGAAGCGCAACCGGCACTCCGGCTGATAAAGACCTGGCGATGGCACGGCTCACTCGAAATCGCCGTCTGCCCCAGTGAGGCGTTGTCCGTCGGAATCGTCCGCCAACCAATCACCGACAACCCCTCCGCTTTCACCACTTCCTCAAACAACCGCTCGCTCTCTTTCCGAATCGCTGCATCCGGCGAGGTGTACAACATTCCCACCGCGTACTGACCTTGGTCAGGCAACGCAAACCCCTCCGACGCGACCGCCTTTTTGAAAAAGCCGTGCGGCAACTGCATCAAAATCCCCGCACCATCCCCCGTATTCGCCTCACAACCGCAGGCCCCGCGGTGATCGAGATTCACCAGAATTTCCAACGCCTGCTGAATGATATCGTGCGTCTTCTTGCCCTTCATCTGGCAGATGAAGCCAACACCACACGCATCATGCTCTAACTGGGGATCATAGAGCCCCTGCTTTTCAGGTAGACCGGGATTATTCATTTCTTGTAGTTGCTGCTGTTTTTTAAATCCAGGGAGGAAACGAACCCCCGCGCGATGCAGTCAACCCACCCAAAATCCACAGGCTGACTCTTCGCCGGAAAATCCGTTCGTTTGCATACCGCAAATCGAATTCCATGTCCTAAACCGAAACATCCCCCCACCGCAAGCATCAAGAATCGGACACAAACAGACCCCGAAATGGCAAATCCAAGACACTTTGACGACTTTTAACCATTCAACGGTTCAAAAGCAGACATCTCTGTCCGAAAAGGTCCTCAAAGGCCCGTTTCCGCAGACAAACATGCAGAAATCGGACACAGCGGTGACCGAAAAAAAACTCATTCTTTTCTCCCAGATTCGAAGCGATGCCCCCACCAGAGCGCGTTTGCCACCACTGACACTGAGGAGGCCGCCATCGCCAAGGAAGCTTGCACCGGAGTGAAGTCCCATCCGGTCACTCCCAGAAACACGCCCGCAGCCAAAGGGACGGTCAACAGGTTGTAGGTCACCGCAAAGACCAGGCTCTGCCGCACAGCTCGCTCCATCATTTGACCCAACGCCCGCGCTTCAAGGACCCCACCCAACCCTGGCCTCAACAACTCAACATGGGCAGAAACCCGCGCAACCCCCGAAGCCCCTCCCACCGCAATCCCAACGTCCGCACCCCGCAAAATCGCCGCATCGTTCACTCCGTCACCGACCATCGCAACAACGCCTCCGCAATCGCGAAATCTCCGACACAGGGCGAGCTTGTCCTCCGGACGCATCCCGGCATGACAACGTTCTGCCGCCAACCCTAGCCCCTCCCCCACCGCCAGCACCCGCTCCTCGACATCTCCGCTCGCAAGGTGAACACCGACGCCCTCCGAAACGAGTTGGCGCACCACCTCCCGCACCCCGAGCCTCATCCGTTCCGAAAAACGGGCGCGCCCCACGAACACGCCCGAAACCTCCATTCGGCTCCATCCGCCCACGTCCCGAATCAATCTCCACTGCTTCCCTTCGCGCTCACCCTCCACCCCTTCTCCGGGGACCTCCCTCGCACGAGAGAACGTAACCGGCGAAAGCCCCATCCCCGCCGCCACTCTTCTCACTGCCGCGGCAAACGGGTGCCTCGAAACGGCCTCCAATCCCACTGCATGCACCCAAAACTCGCGCTCGGTCCAGCCCTCAGCCAACTCCATCTCAGGAACCGTCTCGAGCGGCTCGGTCAGTGTCCCTGTCTTGTCGAAAATCACCTCCGTTACCCGTCCAAAACGCGCCAACCGTCCCGCGTCGCCGATCAACAGTCCCCGACGAACCCCGGCCCCCGTAGCCACGCGGTACACCATGGGAACAGCGAGCCCTAGGGCGCACGGACATCCCGCAACCAACACCGTTGCGGCCCTCATCAAAGCAACATCCCACGGCTGACCACCCATCAAGCACCACCCCAAACCCGTCGCACCCGCGACCGCCAACAATCCCGCTGAAAAACCCGCCACCCAGCGCTCAACCCATCCGTGCCCTCTCCCATCGTCCGCCTCCGCCATCCGCATCAGCCCCCTCATGCGCTCCAACGTTCCCGAACGAACCGTTTCCGTGCTCCGCACTGTCACCTCGCCCTCCAGCACCATGGCTCCCGCAATCACCTCAACGCTCGCCATCAATCGCCGCGCTTCAGATTCCCCCGTCAACCATCCCACATCCACAGAAGCCTCCCCCAACTCGACGACACCATCCAACGGAACCCGTTCGCCCGCCTTCACCACAAACCGTTCCCCAACCGCCACCGCATCCACTGCCATCCAGCTCAATCCTTCCGCCGAAAGCACCGAAACCAACGCGGGTTGAAGCCGGCCCAACTCCTCCACGACAGCACCCGCCCGACGGCGAAGACGCGACTCCATCCATCGTCCAAACATCTGAACAACCACGATTCCCGCAGCCGCCTCAAAATACACAGCCCCTCCGCGCAACACGTCCACCAAGCTCACACCCCACGCAATCAATCCGCCCGCCATCACCGTGACCTCCATGCTCAAGGAGCGCGCCGCTAACGTCCGCACCACGGATACCCAGCGCCTCCCAGCGCACCCAAACAAAATCCCACCCGAAAGAAGGGCTCCTATCCACCCCTCGCCCCACGCCCACCCATGCCACCCTCCCAAATGGGACAGCATCGTCCCAGCCATCAGGGGCAAAGACAGAACGCAGGCAAGCACCAGCTCCAGAACCTCTCTCCTTCCATCATCACCGAACGCCTCTTTCCCTGCCCGCTCAGCCGCTGCCACAAACTCCGAACAGGAGAAACCCAACGCAACAATCGCCTCCTCCACCGCTCGTACTTCAACGGACCCGCGAACAACCAAATCCCCCTCCACCCCCAGCACCACCGCATCAACCCCCGACAACCGTTCCAACGCCCCGCGAATCCGCGAAACACACCCCGCGCAATGGATTCCTCCAACGCGAAACCTTCTGTCAGAAACAACCGCCATAGTTCCTAGGCCCGCCCATCGCGCGTCTCGTCCAACAACCACCGCAAATACATCGGCGCCACCTGCTCCACCTCAAACACCACAAACGCTGGAACCTCATACGGATGCGTGCAAAGTGCTTCACGCACCTCATCCACCCGCAAAACCGTCGTCTTCATCAACAATCCGCACTCCTCAGCAACCTCCACCGCTCCTTTCCACCGGTAAACAGACCCCATCGCAGGAAACAGGTTCCCGCACGCAACCACACCCGCCTCAACCAACGGCGTTAACCAACGCTCCGCAGAGGCACGGTCGGGAAACGTTGTCCAAAGGACTCGAACGTCACTCGACGCCCCAGCCCCAACGACCGGTCTCCCCTGAATCATACCCCCGCCCCAACCTCACGCGAGCCGTCCGGAGTGAACACCACCCGATTGCGCGCAATCCAACCGCCGCCCAACACCTCGTCCCCTCGGTAAAACACCGCCGCCTGACCCGGAGTCACGGCGCGCTGCGGCACCGGCATCCGGACAATCGCGCGCCCATCGCCCGTCGGAGTCACCGTCGCAGAAGCCCCCGGATGTGCATACCGAATCTTCACCGTGCAATCAAAGGCCTGCTCCGCGCAATCCGGATGGTGCCACGAAAAATGATCGACCTCGAACTCGCCCACCACCAAATCCTCCGCCTCGCCAACAATCACGCTCCGCGTCGCCGGATCAATATCGACGACGTACATCGGCTTCGGCGATCCACCCGGCAACCCCTTTCGTTGTCCAATCGTGTACATCTCAATCCCCTCATGCTCACCCAAGTACTTGCCGTGCTTGTCGTAAAGCCCCCCACGCTGGAACTCATTTTCGCCCAAGTGTCCTTTTAAAAACGCCTTATAATCGTTGCCGGGAACGAAACAGATTTCCTGACTATCCGCCTTGTCCGCCGTCTTCAACCCCAGCGAACGCGCAATCCGCCGAATCTCAGTCTTCTCAATCCCCCCCAACGGAAACAAGGCTCGCCTCAACTGCTCCTGTTTCAGACTGAATAGGAAATAGCTCTGGTCCTTCTTGGGATCCACTCCCTTGCGCAACACCGCACGATCCTCAAGATGCTCCACCACAGCATAATGTCCCGTCGCAATGTAATCGGCCCCAATCGCCTTCGCCTTCGCCCAAAGATTGCCAAACTTCACCTTCTCATTGCACATCACGCACGGGTTCGGTGTCCGACCCGCCTTGTACTCCGCCGTGAAATAATCAATCACCTGACGCTCAAACGTCTCCGCCTCATCCACCACGTAGTGAGGAATCCCCAGCGAATGCGCCACACCGCGTGCATCCGCAATCGCCTGCGGCCCACAGCATTTGTCTTCCGCACGCGACAAACAGTCTTGCGGCCAAACCTTCATGGTCACCCCCACGACATCATACCCCTGCTCCTTCAGAAGCCACACCGCCACAGAGGAATCCACCCCCCCACTCATCCCCACCAAAACCCGCGGCTTCCGCTCGCCACTATCTGCAACGCTCGTCGACATAAGCCACCAGCCTAGAACAAACCCCGACGCACGCCAACACCCGCCACCACTGACCCGCAGACGCCTCAGTGATGCGCAAGCTTCACAATGTCCAACGCAGTGAGGAAAAAGGCGCAGGTGAAGCCTCCAATCGTGCTGATGGAAACCACATCGCCCCCCTCTTCATACGCATGCGGGAACATCACTTGCGCGACCAGTGCGAGAATCGCCCCGCCGGCAATCGCCTCACACATCCCCAAAATCTCCGGCGGCGCCGAAGGCAAAAGAATGTTCCCAACCGCCGCACAGACCGCCCCAATCAAAACCAGCGATCCCCAAAGCGAGTAAATCTTCAACTTCGAATAGCCCGCCTGCTTCATCGTGTTCGCCGAAGCCATCGCTTCCGGCAAGTTCGCGAGAAACACCGAAATCAACAACGTCGGATTAAACGACGAAAACCCAAGGAACGTCGCCCCAATCACCAACGACCCGGGAATCGCATCGAGAATGTTCCCAATCCAAATCGCCAGCGGATTTCCCCCTCCGTGCTCCGCCAACGCTTGCTCCACCTCGCCGGCG
>JBIIXW010000133.1:0-9068 GCA_044347165.1 Chthoniobacteraceae bacterium | reverse complement strand
ATCGGCCGCCGCCAACTTGAGACCCGCTCAACAAAGACTGAAGGCGAATGTCGCCCGCGATTCGGGCTCCGGCAAACTTGCGATGGAGACGAGCGTTTTGAAACGTGGGTCGAGGTAGCTGAAATCGTCGTGTTCTCCGTGCCCTGCGAGGCGAAGGAGAGACGCAACGATCATTTGGGGACCGCCACCGGCGCGGGCTTTTTCCACCGCTTCGGTGACGGTTTCCAGACAGGCGAGCAGGTTGGTGCCGTCGACGGAATAGCCTTGGAATCCGTAACCGATGGCGCGGTCGATGAGGTCGTTGCAGGCAAACTGGCGATCGTTGGGGGTGGAATACGCGTACTGGTTGTTCGCAACGACCACGACGAGCGGAAGTTTCTCAACGGCAGCCTGATTAAGGGCCTCGTGACAGGAACCCGTGGATGTGGATCCATCGCCAATGCTGGTGGCCCCGACGGTCCCGTGGATGCCTTTGAATCGGTGGGCCATGAGGGCTCCGTTGACGACGGAAATCATGGCGCCGAGGTGGGAAATCATGGCGAACATTCCCTCTTGCGGCCGGCCTCGATGAATGTTGCCATCACGGCCTCTCATCGGACCGGAGCGGGACCCGATGTAGGTGCGTGTGTAGTCGAGCACTGCTTCCCCGAATGCGAAACGAGCGCCTTGGTCTCGAATCAGCGGAGCGAAGACATCGCCGCCGCGCAGGCAGAGTCCCGTTGCGACGCTGAGGGCTTCTTGTCCGCGCCCGAGAAACACGCCACCGGTGATTTTACCGGCACGGTAGAGGCTTGCGATTCGTTCCTCGGCGGTTCGCGCGAGGAACATGAAGCGGAGTCCCCGGAGAAAGGTTTCCGGGGCGACTTCAGACCGGGTGGAAGAGTTTTGAGGCACCGCTTTACAGAAGGTTAGGAAAGTGTCGCTGGTGTGGGTTCACCGGAGCGGAGCGTGGATTGTAAAGAATCGGGGACGCTCACAAAGCCTTTGTTTTTCTGTGGGTCAATGGGGCTGCATGTTGCAGTTCGTGTCGGGTTCGACTGCGGAGCCGGTTTTGTCCACGGGGTGATTGAAGAGGTAGTTCCAGACTTTCTCATGGATGAAGCTCCCGTTTGTATCTTTGCCGGCAGAGCCTCCGGGGACGACGGCGGTGTGGGCGCGCTTGGCGTCTTTTTTGACATCAAAATCAGTGATGAGGCGTCGCGAGTTTCCGAACGGAGCAGGAGTCGAATCGACGTTTACGAGAGGTCCGAACTGTTGAAGGCGAAGGAGTTGCCAAGAACGGCAGTAGTGATCAGCGGTCCATCCCCCATCGAGGACGTGGGTGAAGCCGAAGAATCGGTTCAGGGGTGTTGCTGAGGGAAGCGATTGCCACGATTCCGTGTTGTCGCGCGGACCTGAAAACATCACGACGCGGTCGACTTTTTGGTGGAGTGCGAAGCGGGCGGCAGTGGTGGATCCGTGAGAGATTCCGGTGAGGATGACTTTGTCCCAGTCGAGTGTGGAGGAGTTGGGTTTGATGAACTGTTCCCAGCGTCCTTGTGGGTGCTCCGTTGCGAGCCATTTCACGAACTGGTAGGCGCGGCCTGCGATGCTGTCGGGTTGGGCGATCTCGACGAGAGGGCTGTGGTCTTCGCCGGTAGCGGCTTCCAGTCGGATTTTGCCGAGGGTGTTTCCGTCGTTGAGCTGCTCTTTGGTGAGTTTTCCGAACCAGCGGTTGGCGTAACTCACTTGGATAGAGTGGAGACCGTATGCCGCTGTTCGTTCAAAGAGGCCGGCGTTGTGATCCATGAGCCAGATGACCAGTTTGCCTTGCGGACGGACTGCTGGGTCGACGGCGGCGTGTTGGAGGTCTCTTGGTTTATTGGTTTTGGGGTCGATGAACAGGAAGTCGATGTCGGCGTACTCTTTGCAGCGTGAATCGATTTCACTGGCGCGCTTGGTTAGATCGACGCGCGTTGTTTTCGGGGCGGGCGTGGCGGGTTTTGCGCCGGTTGCAGGAGCTGCGGATTGCGCGAGGGTTCCGACGGATACCGCGAACGAGCAGGCGGCGATGAGCGGGGCGGATTTCATGGTGTTGGGTGAGGGTGGTGTGAAAAAAGGGAGAGTGGCGAGCGCTTTTCGGTGCTGTCATTTGAAGCGGTGAAGGAACTTCAATCGGCCGGTGAAATCGCCATTTGTTCCGATGTCGCCGCTGACGCTCCAGTCTTCACTGAGTCGGCGAGTGACGCGGGTTTCTTGTTGTCCGGTTCTGGGGTTTACGCGTGAGAACTCGACATCAACCCGCCCGATGCCCTCGATCATGCGGCGGTCGACGCCGAGCAGGGAGCGTGAGATATCTTCGGCGATGGCCTCTGTGGCTCTGGCGGCGGCGACTTGCGGACTATCGTTGGTGTCGCTGGGTAGTACGCCGGTGGTGAGGAGGGAGAGGATATCGGTTTGGTCGAGAGCGGGTTTGCTCGTCAGGAGAAGGTCGGGTTGGGAGAGCGGGCCGGAGATGTAAGCGGCGATTCGGTATGCGCGTGCGGTGGTGAGTGCGTTGACATCGAGGGTGCCCTGGAAAGGGGTGTCGCGCTTGTACCAGAGGTAACCGTCGGTCACTGCGAGGCGCACGGATGGCAGAAAAGCGGTGAGGTTTTTTGAGTGGTAGTAGCCTTCGAACCACGGACGCAGTCCGGTGCCGCCCCAGATCATGTCTACGTCGGCTTCGCCCTGCCATCGATTGCCACGAACGAGCATGGGATCGCGAGGATGGCTTTTGAAATGGATGTTGAACTTCCAATCTGAGTACGGCGCTTGGGAGAAGGAGAAGCCTGGAGAGAGTCCTTTGAGGCGATCCCTTGTCTCGCCTTTTCTGGTTAGGTTGATGGGAAGTATTTCAATGTCGTGCAGATATTTGCTTTGAACGGGTGCCGCCTCGCCGCTGATGGATGCTTCTTTCCATGGCCCTTTGAAGGAAAGGTCAGAGTCGGCTCTGAGGAGCAGCGATTCATTCCGATAGGCGAGTACGTTTCGTGTCTGAATCGAAAGATCGAGAACGGGGTTTGGGGAGAGGGGCGCGCGGACATCGCCTCGGATTCGGATGGTTCCGCCGCCGGATGAGGTGAGGAGATCGACGGAAGTCTTGGTGGAGTCGTGAACGATTGCGGTGAGGGTGAGGTCGGTGAGTCCGGGTGCGCGCGGGGATTCGAAGAGAATCTTCGGCGCTTTGAGGGACGTTTTCCCGGACCATTCCCAGTGTCCGGCGGAGCGTTTTGCCGAAAGGGCGATGTCGACGGAGCCCGTGACACTCTTGAAGGTGTCGTTGAGTTTATTGAGGGGGTGGAGCGTGCCGCCTTTGAGGTTGAGTGAGGCGGTGTCGGGTTCCGTGTTACCTGACGGGGAGGAGGTTCCGAGCAGCGAGTGGATGGACCCTTTGTAGGCCATCTCGATGGGGGCATTGAGGGCCGAGGTGATTTTGGCTGAGAGCGAGATCATGCCTGGGGTGGGGTGGGCTTGGATTTCGACGGCGACCGGATTGAGGGGAGCCAACGCGCCTAAAAGGGAGACTTTGGAGGACGTCAGCGTTCCGCGGATAACGGGTTGCTCGAGCGTTCCGGCGAGTGACATGTTCCCGTGGACTTTGCCAGAGAGCGGCGACGATTCTCCGAGGAGGGTAGCGAGGTCGAGTTGATCGGCTTCGAGTGAAGCGAAGAGGGGGGTGTCGGGGTTGGGAGTTGCGGATTTGGTGATGGGGTGGTGGATGGACAGTTCGCCGTGAAGCACAGGTCGATTCCGCTGGAGAATTCGTAGGTCACTGATGGCGAGGATGCTGGACCATTGGAGGGTGCCGGTCGCGGTTGTTTCGCCGAGGGTGAGGGTGGTGGTTTGGGTTTCGATGGATGAGCCGTTTGATTGCACGGTGGATTTCAGGTCCACTGGGCCAATCTTTCCGAAGCTGATTCCGGTGGCTTCGCCAGAGATTCGTCCGACGGGCAGCGGGTGTTGGGGGGAGAAGGCTGCGGTGGCACTCCACGCGATGCGACTCGCAGGGGTGGTGGACAGATTGATGAACGAAAGGATGTTGCGGAAGAGGTGTGCGTTGGTGAGGTTGCCGGTGGAGGTGATGCTGGTTTCGGAAGTGGATGAATCCAATGGAAGCGTGATTTCGGCGACTGCGACTTGGGAGTTTGGTTGGACGAGAGCAGCGTGAATTTTGGCTGGGGCGTCTTTTGCTCGATGGATATTTGCTTCGAGTTGGGTGTCGTTGGTTGGGTCTGTGATGCGAATGAGCGCAGAAAAGTTGGGTTGCGAGGTTTCCGTGTGCGCAACGGTGCCTTCTGCGGAGAGGGTGCACAGATTTTCGCGGGGCGAGTGCGGGAGAATCTCGCGGAGGGGGATGTTTTCGAAGGCGACTTTCCACGGAGCATCGGCGGCTTGTTGGGTGAGGATGGGGATGCTGCCTTTGGAGAGGTGAAGGTGGAGGGTGAGTTTCCGGTTGGGATGGTTGGTGATAACACGCAGGCTGCTTCTTGGGAGAGAGAGGGGAGTGTTGCAGACCGTGGTTTGGAACGCTTCGGTTTCGATTTCGAGCGTGCCGGTTAGTGCGTTGCGGAGGGAGGGGGCGATCCAGACGAGGGATCCTTTCGCCGGTTGCATCGGGGTCCGTTCGGCTGCGATGGGAAACTCGAAATTGGCTTTGAGCGTGAGATCACGGCCTTTCGGTTGAGTGAGGTGGGCTGCGATTTCTGTGGAGGGTAACCATTTGGGCAACGGGTTCCCGAAGTGTTCCGCAAGTTGGCGGAGGGGTGACGCGGTTGTGGCGGCGGTGTATTTGACGGAACAATGACTGGTGACGTTGGAGAGGCTTTCGCTGAATGACTGAGCGTTGCTTTGGATGGACGCTGAGGCGGTTGCGTTCAACTGCAGGGATTCGTCTGCGACCGAAAGTTTTTCGAGATTTAACGCGCTTTCGGAGAGACCGATTTCGGTTACGAGGACGGACCTTTTGTTCGCATCGTTCGGGTCGATGAGAGCGCCCGAGAACGAGGCCTTTGCTCGCCACGAGGAGGGTTGATTGAGACGGCCCTCGAAAGCGGTGTGTGTTTCATGGATTTGCAACGGAGGCAGTGCGTTGGGTGTGATCGCTGCAAACGGGTCGAGCGGGAGGGTGACGTTCTCGGCATCGGTTCTCAGCGAAAGGGAAGGGCCATCCTGCGACATGGAGATGGAGGCTTTTGCGGAAATGTAGCCGTTTCCGCGTAGGAGCAGGAAGTTGAGGGATGGCTGGTTGGAGACGGTTCCGAAGTCGACCTGAAGACGCTCGATGAAGTTGGTTTCAGACAGCTTTAACTCTCGTATTGAAAGTTGCTTGTCGAAGAAGGTTGTTTCGCCGCTTGCTTCGCGGAGAAGGTCGGAATCTCCCACTTTGAGATTACCGATGTGAAAGGAGCCTTCTCGGGTTGTGGATGCGTCCAGCGAGAGGTCTTTGATGAGGACTTGGCGGACGGGGGCTCCTGGGGTGGGGGGAAGGGTGAGGGTGAGGTCTTCGATATTGATTTCGAGGGCGTCTGGAATGTGTTTGGGAAGTGGAAGTTCTGCGGTGGCGTTAAGGTTGGTCTCTGATGTGGTTGGACGGAGGTTCCAAGAGCCACGAATGCCTTTCAGTGAGATTTGGGCGAGTTGCTGAGGGGTTCGGTCGAACAGGGATGAGGCGCCGAGGGTGATACTGATTCGTTCTGCGGATACGGCGTTTTCTTGCGAGGTGCTTTGGATGTGAACGTTCCTAAGGATGAGGAGGTTGGGGAGAGAGACGTGGACTGATGCGGTGAGTTTGAGTTCTGCCGGGGCCAGTTTGCGGTTGATGATTTTTAGCGCAATGACGGGGAGGAGGAGTTGAAGCGCGAGGAGAAGGAGACCTCCGGCGAGGAGCGCGCGGAGTGCCCGGCGGCGGGGTGACGGTGTCTCGAGCGGTTCGGCCATGGGGAGTTAGACTCCGGAGGATGGGTCTTGGCGCGCAGACTCGAACTGGCTGCGCCAAAAATCCAACCGTTCCTGAACCCGCTTTTCGTGTCCGTTGCCGGAGGGTTTGTAGTAGCAGCGACCCTCGGGGAGGTAGGCTTGCGGAACGAATCCGTCGGGGTAGTCGTGGGCGTATTTGTATCCGGTGTGACCGAGCCGTTCGGCGCCTTTGTAATGTTTATCTCGAAGGTGGAGTGGGACAGAGAGGGTGACGCCGGTTCGGACGTCTTCTCGGGCGGCGAGGATTGCTTGGTAGGAGCGGTTGCTTTTTGGCGAGGTAGCCAGGTGTACAGTTGCTTGAGCGAGGGGGATTTGGCATTCGGGTTGACCGATAAACTCAACGGCCTGCTGGGCGGCGACGGCAACGACGAGCGCCTGAGGGTCGGCCATGCCGATATCCTCGGATGCGGCGATTACGAGGCGTCTGGCGATGAAGCGGATGTCTTCACCGCCTTCGAGCATTCGGGCGAGCCAGTAGAGCGCGGCGTCCGGATCAGAGCCACGGATGCTTTTGATGAGGGCGGAGGCGGTATCGTAGTGCTGGTCACCGTCGCGGTCGTACACGACGGCTTTGCGTTGGATGCATTCTTCGGCTTCGCGAAGCGAGAACGGAATGACGCCTTCGGAGTTGGGAGGCGTGGAGAGGATCCCGAGTTCCAGCGCGTTGAGGCATTTCCGCGCGTCGCCTTCACTGACGGTGGCAAGGTGGCGCAGCGCTTCGGCGGAGGCGTTGATGGGACGGGCACCGAATCCGCGCTGGCAATCTTTGATGGCGCGCTCGAGTAGCCGAACGAGGTCTTCTGGCGTGATGGGTTGGAGTTGGAAGATCTGGGATCGAGAGACGAGGGGGGAGTTGAGGTAGAAGAAAGGGTTGTGCGTTGTGGCACCGATGAGGAGGACGGAACCTTTTTCCACGTCGGGGAGAAGGACGTCCTGCTGAGATTTGTTGAGGCGATGGATTTCATCGACAAACAGGATCGTGCGCCGTCCGGTGCTGGCGGTGCGGTTTTCGGCGTTGAGAAGTGCCTTGCGGAGATCGGCGACATTATTTTCGACCCCTGATAGGGATGTGAACGCGGCGTTTGAGTGGTTGGCTATGACTCTGGCGAGAGTGGTTTTACCCGTTCCTGGCGGACCGTAGAGGATGAGGGAGGAGAGGCGGTCGGCGTCGATGGCTCGGCGGAGGAGTTTGCCGGGGGCGATGATATGAGATTGTCCGACGATTTCGTCGAGGGAGGCGGGTCGCATCCGTTCAGCGAGCGGGGCATTTTCGCTTGGTTTGCGCGGCGGGGGCGTTTGGGGGGGGAGGTCGAAGAGGTCGTTCATGGCGCGCTGCTCTTCATTCGCAGGAGGTCGAGCCATGCGAGAATGAGAAGGACTCCCCCGATTGGCGTTACAGCGCCGAGGGGTTTGATGTGGGTGAGGCAGAGGAGGTAGAGGGAACCGGAGAATAGGATGGTGCCGAAGAGGAACAGGTTGAGTGTCCGTTTCGGTGTGAGGGGGTGGAGGGAGAGGAGAAGGAGGACCGGGGCGTGAACAAGGTGATAAAGAGAAGCCGTTTGCCACGTTGCTGTGGTTCCGTGAGCGGCGAGGGTGTCTTTAAGAGCGTGCGCGCCGAAGGCACCGAGGGCTACGGCAGAGGCACCCGTGAGGGCGGCGATGAAGAAGTGGGGTGACCGCATGAGTTGGGCGATGGGTTCGCTGCAGGGAACTGTGGCACGCGGTCGGCTTAAAAAAAAGGGTGCAGGCGCATGAAAGAACGGGAATGCGTTTGACAGGTGGGACGTGTTTCATCAGTCTCCTCGCTCTTTCTAGGCACGCACATGGGTACATTCTCAGCAAAATCAAATGAGGTTCAGCGTCGTTGGTATGTCGTCGACGCGGCGGATCAGGTTCTTGGTCGGGTGGCAGTGAAGGTTGCAAACCTTCTCAGAGGCAAGGGTAAGGCGATTTTCACGCCTCACGTTGACACGGGTGACTACGTGATTGTCATCAACGCCGAGAAGGTGCGTGTGACCGGCAAGAAAGAGACCGCGAAGAGTTACATGAGTTTCTCGGGCTACGTTGGAGGACATAAGAGTGAGACGGTGCGTCAGCGCCGAGCTCGTCGCCCCGAGTTGCTGGTGGAGCACGCGGTGAAGGGGATGATCCCTCACAACCGCTTGGGTCGCTCTGTATTCACGAAGCTGAAGGTTTATGCTGGGTCTGAGCATCCTCATCAGGCGCAGAACCCGACGACGCTTTCCGCCTAGTCGCGGAGACAGTTTTAACGTTTAAAGTAAATGGCTACACAAGAGTTTGTTACGGTAGGACGCCGCAAGACGGCGACGGCGCGTGTTCGTTTGAAGGAAGGAACGGGTTCAATCACGGTGAATGGGCGTCCGTTCGATGATTACTTCAAGACGACGGTTCTTCAGAACACTGTTTTGAAGCCCCTTGAGGTGGTGAAGCAGTTGAATCAGTACGACTTGCGTGTTCTTGCAGATGGCGGTGGGGTTGCTGGTCAGGCTGGAGCGGTTCGCCTGGCGGTTGCCCGTGCATTGATTGAGGTGAACCAAGAGTTCCGCGCGCCGTTGAAGGCTGAGGGTCTTTTGACGCGTGACCCGAGGATGAAGGAACGTAAGAAGCCCGGTCAGCCCGGTGCCCGTAAGCGCTTCCAGTTCTCCAAACGTTAATCGGCGCTTTTTTCTCACGAACCCGGAAGTCCGAAAGGGCTTCCGGGTTCGTGCTTTTTGGAGATTGATCAACGGAGAGACTGGGGATTTGCAGGATGGGTGTTCGTTCGCTGCGTCGTTCAGTTACCCTGAACCGAACATTACGGTGAAAGGGTTGACCGATAGACCGAAAAACTCATCGCAAATATGTTTCGAGAGGGCGTTTATATTTGCACAAATTTGCGCGAAGTATCGAGTTAGGTAAGGGGGCCGAGTTGGTTCGTGAACAACCGAGGGAGGTCATGTCGGCTAAACTCGGAAAATGGAAGCGGAGTGATGATGGTTTCACGATCAGCTGTGATTCGGAATGAGTCCTGTGGGTGCTCTTGCCGTTGCGACGTTTTGGTCCGGTTTTCG
>JBIIXW010000229.1:0-2736 GCA_044347165.1 Chthoniobacteraceae bacterium | reverse complement strand
ACCGATAAAGGAGTTCGGAATCAATCCCAACAGAAAATCAACAAACCCCTGCCCTCCCTTTGCCTTCTCTGCAAACGCCGCTCCAACAGCAGGATCTAACGAAGCAGGATCCACATGAAACCCCACGCCCGGCTTCAACCAGTTCACCACCAAAAGCCCAACCATCAAAGCCACAGTAGAAACCACCTCGAAATACAAGAACGTCTTTACCCCCAACCGCCCAAATCCCTTCCTCTGACCCGACCCCGCAATCCCCTGCGCCACCGTGATAAACACAATCGGAGCCACCAACATCTTAATGAGCCGAATAAACCCGTCTCCCAGCGGCTTCAACGCCTTGCCCTGCTCTGGAAAAAGGCTCCCAAACAAAATCCCCAGCCCGACCGCCAACAAAACCTGAACGTACAACCGTCGGTACCACGGCTTCCCTTGATGCGTATCCTCCATCCCCTCCGTCGGGGCACGATCCGCGCCATTCACCCCCTAGGGACGACCATCTAAAAGAAGTCCCAACCTCACCGCATTCCCGGCCAAATACTCCCGCACCGTCATTCGGCGCTTGCCCTCCATCTGAACCCCCCGCAACCAAACAAGCCTGCCAACGCTCGCAACACCAATCGCATCACCCTCCAAACGAACCACCTCTGCATCCGAAGCCCCATCCACATCGCCACCCAAAACCGCATCAAAAACCTTGCACTTCGCAAAACGCTTAGATCCGTCGGGCATCCAAAAGTAACTTCCCGGCCAAGGCTCGTAAGCCCGAATCCGACGCACCACCGCCTCGGCACCACGCCCCCAATCAATCAATCCATCGTCCCGCTCCAGCTTCCGCGCATAAGTCGCCAAAGACCCGTCCTGTCGCTCGCGCGGCGCATCCCCCCCTTCCAACTTCCGCAGCGCCTCCGCAAGAAGCGCTGGAGCCAACTCCCCAAGCCGGTCGTGCAGCATCCCACCCGTCTCATGGGCCAAGATTTCCGTCCGGCCCGATAACAACACATCCCCCGTATCCAATCCCTCATCCATGTACATGACGTCGACGCCCGTATGCGTATCCCCCGCATCAATCGCCGCCTGAATCGGCGCAGCCCCGCGATGCCTCGGCAACAAG
Source organism: Chthoniobacteraceae bacterium (assembly GCA_044347165.1). Taxonomy (GTDB): domain Bacteria; phylum Verrucomicrobiota; class Verrucomicrobiia; order Chthoniobacterales; family Chthoniobacteraceae; genus JBEEPE01. Next base: position 1,625 of record JBIIXW010000229.1, on the reverse strand, counting down.
GAAGCATGAAGATTTAAGCACGCCACCCTCGGTACATCCAAAACGGCGCGAGACAAAATCTGACCATACGCCATCACCACAAACACATCCGCCTGAAACGCGCGCAACTGTTCCACCACACCCTCGTCCCGAAGCCGGCGCGGCTGCAAAACCGGCACCCCAGCCGCCAACGCGCACTCCTTCACCGGCCCCGCCACAACCTCCTGCCTACGCCCCACCGGCTTGTCCGGTTGCGTGACCACCGCAACCACCACATGCGGACCAGCCAACAAATCCCGCAACATCGGCACCGCAATCTCCCCCGTCGCCATCACCAACACTCGATACATAAAGGCAGCGTGTCCCTCCCCAAGAATCCCGTCTCCTACGGATTCGCAAGAATTTCCGAGAGAATCCGGTGCGCCACCGCCACAGGCGCCTGTGTGGCGTCAATATGACAAACCTTCGTGTCGCCGTAATATTCCAAAACCGGCTTCGACTCATTCTCGTACGTCGTCAAACGCTTGCGAATCACCTCGTCGTTCGCATCGTCAAACCGGTTCTCCTTCACCGCCCGCTTTTTCAACCGCGTGATCAACGCCTCCCGGTCCGGACACGTCAGATGAAACACCCGACGGACATCAATCACGTTCGTCATAATCTCCGCCTGCTCCCGATTCCGCGGGATTCCATCCAAAACCAACGCGTCAATATCCGGCTTGAACTTGTGCAAACCCACCATGTCCCCAATCACCGCCATCCAAAGCTTCACGGTAATCTCGTCCGGAACCAACTGACCGCGACTGGAATACTCCAAAAAAGCTTGGCCCACCGGCGTCCGAGTGTCCAACGAGCGAAACACATCACCACACGCGCAGTGGAAGAACCGCGGAATCGAGCCAAGGATTTTACCCTGTGTTCCTTTGCCGGCGCCGGGCGCCCCGAAGATGAGGTACGTGCGGTATTTCATACAAATGTCACCGAAGCCTGAACGGCCCCTTCCAAGGGCGTCAACCCAAAGCACCCCAAACTCCAGAGCCCCAACCAGCCTACGACTTCCTCGCCCTCAATCGCTTCAGCCAAAAATACGCGAGCAAAACCAAAACCAAGCCCAACACACCCTTCTGAACCAAAACCACGTTCTCCTTCAGCATCTCCAAACGATCCGCGAGAAAATACCCCGCCGCGGCGAGGCCCGTGCCCCAAACCAAGTGGCCCAACCCGTTCACCAAAAGAAACGTCCCCCACTCCATTTTCTGGATCCCCCAGAAGATCACGCTCGGATAACGAATCCCGTAAATAAAACGAGCCGCAAACAACTGAAACGCGCCCATCCTACGCGCAATCGACTCAACCCGAGGTCCAAACTTTTGGTACGCCGCATTGCCCCGAATGCGGTCAGCCCCGCTCCGCGACAACCAAAACAAGACCCCATCGTGAACCAGAGCCCCTGCGTAGGCGCCCGCCACTCCCACAAAAAATCCAAACTTCCCCAAACCCGCCGAGGCTCCCACCACCAGAAAAAGAATATCCGTCTCCAGTAAACCCCACACAAACGCCGCCAACGGTCCGTAGGTGGCCAAAAGTTGTCCAAGTTTTTCCTGCATAAAAGGGGGAGAAAGATTGCAGGACACCCCAACGGGTTT
>JBIIXW010000132.1:0-9104 GCA_044347165.1 Chthoniobacteraceae bacterium | reverse complement strand
CCAGCTCCGCCCCCTCCCCACTACTTCCCCAATCCCAGTCGCAGAGCCAACCGCTCCGGCAACCCTGCATCGCGAATCTTCTGCTGAACACGCTCAATCGGGTACTCAACACGCCTCCAAACCACCACCTTCTCTGACGGGCTATAAATCGCATACGAGGCGCGCGGATCGCCATCCCGCGGCTGCCCAACCGAACCAACGTTCAAAAAATACTTCTTCCCCGTCTCAATGGCCACGTGCGACGCATCGATTTCCTCAACCATCACCCCGTTCTTCACATACCCCACTGGCACGTGGGTATGTCCGTAAAAGCAAACCTGCGTATTCTGATAGTTGAAGCTGGCCGCCGCCTCCAATGCCGACAGCACGTACCCCCACGCCGCAGGGGTATCCAACGTCGCATGCGTCACCGTAAAATCCCGCACGATGCGCGAAAACTTCAAGTCCCGCAGCCACTGCTTGTCCACCTCGCTCAAGTTGTCCCTCGTCCACTGGATTGCTTTTGCTGCCAAGGAGTTAAACGTCGACAAATCCGAGTCTTCACTCGCCTGTTCATCGTGGTTTCCTTTGACCACCGGACACCCCAACTGCCGCACCAACTCGACGCACTCTGAGGGATTCGCGTTGTAGCCAACCACGTCACCCAAACACGCAAAGTGTGTCACATCGAAAGAGCGCGCATCTGCAAGCACCGCTTCCAGCGCTTCCAAGTTGGCATGAATATCACCGAAAATCGCAAATCGCATGTTGAGGGGGAGCAGCCTGCTTCCGGCAGACCATCAGCCCGTAATCTTCAATGCCTCGCCGCGCAGTTCAAGAAACAAGGCGCTCTGCACGCGGATGCCGCATCGCACCTTCAAAATCCCCCGAGGCCAGTTTGCCTTTGTCACCTCGAAGCGCCATGCTCCCAACATGCTCCCGGCCCTGACGCGTCGAAATGTCCTCGCCTCCCTCGCCCTCTCATCCATCAGTGCCGTCGCTTATTCGCGCCTCCTCGAACCCCAATCCCTCCGCATCCGCAAAGTCTCCATCCCCCTCGCAAACCTCCCTCCCCCCCTCGAGGGACTCCGTATCGTCCAACTCTCCGACTTTCACTGCGAACCTTTCACGCCCCTCCCCTTTCTCGCCCGCGCAGCGGAAGCGGCGTCCAGTCTCCAGCCCGACCTTGTCGCACTCACCGGCGACTTTATCGACAGCCGACCCAACGCCATCGAAGACCTCGCACCCGTACTCTCTAAAATCAGCTCGCGCTTCGGCACCTTCGCCATCAACGGAAATCATGACGTTCGCAAAGCCGGCTCCCTCGTCGAGAAGCATCTCGTACAGAACGGCATCCAGTTTCTCAGAAATCGATCTCAAACTCTGTCTATCCACGACCACCCACTCCACCTTGCCGGCACCGATTCTCTCTTCGGCAAACTTGACCTCCATCAAACGCTCAAAAACATCCCTCCGGAAGCGTTCACCATCCTCCTCGCCCACGAACCCGATATTGCCGACCTCGCCTCCGCGTCCGGCAAAGTCGCACTCCAGTTGTCAGGACACAGTCACGGCGGACAAATCAGGATTCCCGGGCTTCCAGCGCCTTATCTCCCCGTTGGCGGGAAAAAATATCCGCGCGGCCTTTACCGACTCGCGAACACCGCGCTCTTCACCTCGATTGGACTTGGCACGACCCAGTTTCCGCTTCGCTTCGGATGCCCGCCCGAAGTTGTTGAAATCACGCTCACCAGCAACGCCAAACGCCCCAACGAATGAATCCATCGGAACCTCCTGTCCGCCCATCCTTCGCTCACCGATTCGGTAAGTTCATTCGCTTTTCCCACACGATTTTCGCACTCCCCTTCGCTCTGGGCGCAATGATCACCGCCGCCAACGGTGACCTATTTCCCCCGCAACTGGGATGGATTCTTGGCTGCGTGATCTGTGCGCGAACCGTTGGCATGTGCTTTAACCGACTTGTCGACTGGGATTTTGACAAAACCAATCCGCGCACTGCCGACCGTCATACCCTCATCACGAAAACCCAGGGATGGACCATCCTATCTCTATCAGCCTTAGCTGCAGCATACTGCGCATCCCGACTCAACACACTTTGCTTCGCCCTGTCGCCCGTGATGCTCGTCCTCGTCTGCTTTTACTCGCTCACCAAACGGTTCACCGCGTTCTCCCACTTCTTCATCGGACTCGCCCTCGCTCAAGCCCCCGTCGGCGCATGGGCAGCCATTCGGGGTAGCATCTTTGACCTGCCACCCGTGCTCCTCGGGACCGGCGTGTTGCTCTGGACCTTCGGCTTCGACCTCATCTATTCGACCCTCGACACCCAGCACGACCAACGACTCGGCCTCTTCAGCTTCCCCTCACGATATGGCATTCCTGCCGCACTGCGGCTCGCTAAAGGCCTTCACCTCGTCGCAGCCTCGGCATTCATCGCCTTCGGCGTCGTCGCGAACCTCAGCCTCCCGTATCACATCGCTTCCGGCCTCAGTGCCGTCGCCCTCATCGCAGAACACCGACTCGCCGCAAAAACCGACCCCGGCGCCATCAACAAAGCATTTTTTAACGTCAACGCGATGGTGAGCGTGCTACTGCTCGCAGGAATCATCCTCCACTTCACCCGCTCTCACTCCCCGGCCTGATCGAGCGCCAGCGCACCTCCCCGTCACACGCCGATTCGAAACGGCAAAGGCTCTCCCGCAAGCCCAGCACACAAGTTGGCCAACGAGCGCTCCGCCATCTTCCGCCGCGTCTGCACCGTCGCACTCCCCAAATGAGGGGCAATCACGACGTTCCGCATCAACAACAACGGATGGTCACGCGGCAACGGCTCAGGCTCAGTCACATCAATCCCCGCGCCCGCAATCACTCCCGCCTTCAACGCATCCACCAACGCGTCCGTATCCACCACGCCGCCCCGCGCAATATTCACCAGCATCGAAGTGCGCTTCATCCGCGAAAACGCCCTCTCATTCACCAAACCGCGAGTCTCCGATGTCAACGGACAACACAACACCACGAAATCAGACTCCGCCAAAAGACGGTCGAACTCCACGTACTCCGCTCCAACCTCCGCCTCCGCCCCCAACCTCCGCGAGCGATTGTGATAAAGCAACCGCATCCCAAACCCGCGCCCACGTCGAGCGACCTCCAACCCAATCCGACCCATCCCAACAATCCCTAACGTGCTCGAGTGAACCTCCGTCCCCAACATGTATCCCGGATTATAAACATTGAAATCAGAGGACCTTGCATACGCGTCTCCCTCCACCACCCTCCGCGCACAGGCCAACAACAACGCGAAACCCATATCCGCCGTCGCTCCATCCAAAATACCGGGCGTATTCCCAACCGGAATCCCGCGCTGCGCCGCCGCAGCCAGATCAATATGATCCACCCCAACCCCATAGTTACTCACCACACGTAACCTCGGAAACCGGTCCATCATGGCGCCGTCAACACGCGGGTGCCCAAAGGTGTAAATCGCTTCCACCGCCTCATCCTCCCCACTCGCCACTTCCGACCAATCCACCCAGCACACCTTTCCGACCATCGATTCCAAAATGAACGGTGCCAAAGGACCATCCGCCATCACCCGAGGTAACGCTTCCATACTCATCCCCAAAAAATGCAACCCGCCCCTCCCCCTGCCAATACCAACCTCAACCCCTCCCACCCCAGTACCCCGCCAAAATCTTCGCATCCCACGACTTGACGCGCCCCCAACTGTCCGTGCCAATAACCCACTCATCACTCTCATGTCCCGCCCCCTTCTCCTCGCCGCTGCCACCCTTCTCGCCGCCTGTACCCACGTAGCCCCGTCCACCCCCGTCGGATTGCCGCCCGTCACAAAAGCCTCCGCATCCGTCGTCCGCCCGGCCCCAGACCTTTCCTTCCCAACCCCCGCAGGCAACAAAACACTCGCCCAACTCCGAGGCCAACCCGTCGTCCTCCTCCTCGGCGACAACGCCTCACGCTCGCGCGTCAAAGAGCAAACTGAACTCCTCGAATCCTTCTATTCAAAACTCGCCGCCCGCAAAGTCCTCTTCCTCTCCGCATTCACCAACCCCGCCGATCAGGAGGTCAAATCAAACATCCCCTTCACCCCCGTCCTCCAAGCGGACGCCGCACACATCGCCTACCAACAACTCGCTCAAAGCACCGACAAATCCGCAAAATCACCCGCCATCGCTATCATCGGCCCCGACGGAAATGTCGACTACCTCGGAGAAAAAATCCTCAGCGGCGAACGCATCCGGGAAATCATCCTCAACAACCACTCCATCCAGACCAAATCCCGCCGCCCAGTCGAATAGCCCCCCTACGACTACCAATAGGACCCATAGGACCCATAGGTCCCATAGGTCCCATAGGTCCCATAGGTCCCATACGACCCATTCGACACCAATGTAGGCGCTGAGCTACCCCCTCAGCCCTCCCCTCTGTCCTCAGTCGACAAACTCCAAATCCACCACATTCGGGATCAATCCCGCCGCGTGCGCCCGTCCCAGAAACGTCCGGATCGCCGCACGTCCGACCTCCCCGTAATCCATCGTGAAGTCGTTGACGTACATCCCGATAAACCGATCCGCCAACTCCGTGTCCATCCCTCGCGCCAAAGGCATCGCATGCTCCACCCCGGCCGCGCGATGCTCCAATCCGTAACGGATACTCTCCTTCAAAATCACGTTAATCTCCGATCGAACCGCCGGCGCAAAATCTTTGCGAATCACATTCCCCCCCAACGGCAGGGGCAAGCCCGTCGTGCGCTTCCACCACTCACCCAAATCCAACACCAACTCAAACCCCTCACGCCCATAGGTCAACTGGCCCTCATGGATGATCAACCCCACCTCACTCGCCCCCTCTTGCACGTGCCCAAAAATCTCGTCAAACGGCACCACCGCCTCCTCAAACCCGCGCCCCTCCATAAATAACTTCAACGCCAAATACGCGCTCGTCATCAACCCCGGCACCGCAATCCTGCGCCCAGAAAGCCATTCGCGAATCTCCGCGTCCGTTCTCGGAAACTCCAAACCCTTCCGAACAATCAACATCGGACCATACCCATCCCCCATGCTCGCCCCGCACGGCAATAACGCATACTTATCCATCACAAAGGCATACGCATGAATCGAAATAGCCGAGATGTGTAACTCCCCCCGCGTCGCCCGCTCATTCAACGTCTGAATGTCCTGCAAAATATGCTCAAACCGCCATCCAGACGTCGGGATCCGATCCTTCGCCAATGCGTAAAACATAAACGCGTCATCCGGATCCGGGGAATGTCCCAACGTCAAAACAGGCTTCTCAGTCATCCCGTTCCATTATCCCCTCCACAGCCCGTCCGCAACCATCCCGCCTCTTTTTCATCCCGCTTTTTTTGTCGGCCCAAAAATCATTTTGCCCCTACCCTTCCCGTCCGTAACCCTCCCTCAAAACCATGAACAATCCCAACCCCCTCCTCCTGACCACCTTGCTGCTCGGCCTCACCCAAACGCACGCCGCCGACTTTTCCTTTGCCGACACCCCCGGCGACCACCTCGACATCCTTCTCAAAGGGAAGGCCCTCGCCCGGTACCAGTACGCCCACGACAAAAGCACGCCGGAACGTCTTCACGAAACCTACAAACCCTTCCTCCACGTCATGAACGCCGAAGGCACCGCCCCCATCACCAAAGGAGCAGGCGGCAGCTTCACCCACCACCGCGGCATCTACATCGGTTGGATGAAAATCACCGTCGACGGACTCACCGGCTCCTTCGACCGCTGGCACATGAAAGGCGGCAACCAAGTCCATCAAGAGTTCCTCACCAAAGACGCCTCCGATAAAGCCGCAACTCTGAAAACACGCATCCGCTGGGAAGCCACCGAAGGCGCCACGCTCCTCGACGAAACCCGAACCTTCGTCGTCTCCCAACCCGCTGCCAACGGCTACGTCCAGATCGATAAAACGTCCGTCATCACCGCCGTCACCGGCGACACCAAACTCGACGGCGACCCCGAACACGCCGGCCTCCAGTTCAGGCCCTCCATGGGCATCGACACCACCACCACCACCTACGTCTTTCCCGGCACCGACACCGACGCGAAAAAAACGCGTGACCTCCCGTGGCTCGCTGAACGCGCGACCATCGACGGAAAACGCTACACCATCGCCTTCCTCAACCACCCAGAAAACCCCAAGGACACACCGTTCTCCGCCTACCGCGACTACGGCCGATTCGGCGGCTTCTTCCGCACCTCCATCAAAAAAGGGGAGAACGCGACATTCAAAGTCCGCTTTATCATCGCCGAGGGAGAACTCGCCCCCGAGATCATCGCCAAGGAAGCGGACACGTTCGCCGGCACAAAATCCTCAAACAACGGCTTCACCATCCGCCCCGCTGACTCAGCCAAAAAACCCGACGCCCCCAAGAAGCCGGACGCCCCAAAAAAATAGGTCCAACCCAATCCCCGAAAAATCCATCGAAGACCCAGAAGCGGAGAAGCCCTCCGCTTCTTTTTTTATCGCCCCGGCAGAAACCAGTCTGATCCCGGCACAGGCAACATCGACTTGGCGGGTGATCCCAGCGGAACCGCTTCGATGGCATCCTCCGAAACGCCCCGCCGAAACAGGGAGACCGCCGCACGTGCCGGCTGCCCCGCAACCACCGGATCCCCTGCAAACGCCTCCGCGCGAGCCTTATCTGCCCCCCCTCGCACCGGTTCTCCCCCCTCACTCCCCACCCAACCTGTTCCCAACTGCATCACAGCATCCCCCACAACCGGACTTCCCGCCGCAATATCCGCCAAAAGATAGGGACGCTTCACTCGCGACGTCGCCGTCAACTCGGCAACAATCGATCCGTCACGGTACACTCGTAACTCCCGCCCCTTGCCCGGAACCGGCGCAGTCCCACAATCGACCAACACAAACTTCAACGGCCCGTTCACCGACGCAATCACCCCGAGCCGAGGCGCATAATCAGTGGTAACCGCCGCCACCGGTTTACGCCACGGACGCTTCGCCCACACGCCGCGCAGCGTCTGGCACCCTGAAAAAAAAGTCAGTGCTCCGAGTGAGACCAGGAAAAACCCCACCCGGCCTCGGGCGCTCACTTCTCGCTTGTGCTTCTCCATATCACGCGTTGTTCCAGCTCATTAATCAACCCCTGTAGCAGAGGCATTGGCAACCCGAATCCCGTGCCGCGTCGATACGCCTCACGCCAAATCGCATCCAACTCAACCACCCGGCCCGCCTTCCAATCCAAATACGTCGACGGCAAATACGCTCCCGCCAGAGCCGTATCAGCCAACAACGTATCCTCATGCGAACAAGGAATATCACACCCCTCTGCCAACGCCGCTAAACGCACCTCACGCATTAATCCAGTCACCTCCCCGAGCCATTCCGGGTCACTCAGTAAACGATCCACCGCAACATCCCTCACCACGGACAATCCGTTAAACGGAATATTCCACATCAACTTCCGCCACCGAATCTCGCGTAACACACCCAACCCGTCCCCAACCGCCACTCCCCCCGCAGCTAGGTCACACCGAAGCCTTTCACACGCCTCCAAACCCAGCCCAGAAAACCAACCCAACCCCACCGCCCCATGCGCCTGATGCTCCACCACCCCCGGCGCCACCCGGTGCAAACACACAAAACAAATCCCGCCACCCACACCCTCCGTCCGAAGATTCGCCTCCACCCACTCTTCGTTGCCAAGACCGTTTTGCAAGGTCACCACCACCGGCACCCGCCCGCCCACCGCCGACACCACCTCACGTAACCACCCGTTTCCCGTCGACTTAATCGTCACCACCACCACATCCGGACTCCATGCCCCCCGAGGAAAATGCCACTCCGCAACTCCACCCGTCCTCGGCACTTCAACCACCCGAACCCGTTCATAAAGCTCACCATCGCCCGAGGGACGAACCACCCGAATACCCGTTCGCGACAACGCCTCCCCACCTGAACCCGCCGCAAAAACCACATCGCATCCCGCACGCATCAAGCGCGTCCCGTAAAACAACCCGACCGCCCCCGTGCCCGCGACCAAATATCGCAACGCACTCATCACGCCCCCCCAGACGCCCCACCAAATTTCCCAAACACCGACGCGCGTCGGCCTGGCTCCGTGATATGCGGCTCCCGCAAATACAGCGGCTCTAACGCACCACGCTGAACCACCGCCCCACCGCGTTCCGCAATCATCCCCAGAACCGAGGCTGACGGCGCAGCCACCACCTCCGAAGGCCACTCAGCCTCCGGACGCGTCGAGATCCGCCGTACATTTCCAAGACGCGCCCAGCGAATCCTAAAATCCTCCTCACAAAGAACCTCCGGTCCCTCCTCACACCGACCATCACGAACCAAACACCAGTACCACGTCCCCCGTCGCGCATCGCCAAAAGCCAAATACGGCTCCTTCGAAATCGGGGCAAACCCAGCCAACGACACCACTCCAACCAACTCCACCCCTCGCGTAAATCCCAACCCCATCGCCGCCGCAATCGACACCCGTACGCCCGCATACGAACCCGGACCCACCCCCACCACCACCCGCGACAAATCAGCACCCGCCTCTCCTAACGCTTTTTTCATCAACGGAAAAAGCAAGGCGCTATGGCTCCGGTCAGCCCCAAACTCCTCCTCCCAATAAACCTCTTCGCCCCGCATAAGCGCAATGCGCCCCGCCGACGTCGAAGTGTCCATGGAGAGAGTAAGCATCCCCCGATTCAAACCCGCGCACTGAAACTCGACAACTCCCTCCCACACTCACGCACCCTTCTCCCCCTGCCCAACTCACCGCCCACGTCCTGACCCTCGCCGCCCAGCCCCACCCGCACCACGCCCAGCACCACCGCCGCGGTTCCCGCCCCCAGCCCGCGCTCCCGCCCCGCCTCCACCTCCGCCATTCCCACCACGCCGATCCCCCCCGAATCCACGCCCCCCACCACCACGATGACCACCGCCAGCACCACGATTGCTCGGTCCATCCGGACGAGGCGAACGCGGCGGCTCCGGCGCGTTATAGTCGAAATCCTGCAGCGCTTTCCGTGGAATCATCCGCCCCGTCTTCCGTTCCAAAAACCGCAGATTGGAAAGGTCATCA
>JBIIXW010000131.1:0-9163 GCA_044347165.1 Chthoniobacteraceae bacterium | reverse complement strand
CTGGAAGGGAAGGTATCGTCGACGAGAAAAATCCGACCCTCTTGGGGGGAGAGCACGCGGAGTCCGTCGGGTGGTTCTGCATGAAAGCGCGTGTCGTGTGGACGTGATTTCAGCCACGGGTAGAAGACAGGACTGAGGATGCGTCGTCCGTCTGGGGTTCTTTGACGGGGGTTCTCCGGTGGCGGTGGGGTCTCAACGGGGAACCATTCGCGGATGGCGTCTGTCTTTGTCGAGAGAGTTCCGAGGCAGGGATCGATTCGGTGCTCCACCAAGTCCATCCGCGTCGGGTACCAGGTGGGGGGCTTCCGCAGTGCGAGTTGTTGGACAATATCGTGGAGGATGGGGCCGGCGCCGGTGACACCTGAGACGCCCTGCATTTCGCTTCCGTCGGGATTACCGGCCCAGACGCCGACGGTGAAGGAGGGGGTGTAGGCGATGGCCCAGTTATCACGGAAACTGGTGGAGGTTCCCGTTTTGCAAGCGACGGGAAACTCGAACCGGAGTGGGGATTTGAGACCGAAGGTGGATGCGCGCGCGAGGTTGTCTGACAGCATATCGGCAATCAACCAAGCGGAGCGGGATGCCCCCATGGGAATCGTTGTGTTTGCTGGTGTGAGGCGGAACGGGGCGAAGTGTTCGAGTCGAGCGAGCGCTGCGTAGGCGTTGGTGAGTTCGAGCAATCGGACTTCGGGATTTCCGAGGGTTAACCCTAGGCCGTAATGCGCGGGTGATTTTGTGAGGGTCGAAATGCCGAAATCGGAGAGCATTGACGCAAGGGGGCGAGGCCCTCCGATGCGATCGAGTAGCCGTACGGCGGGGACGTTGAGCGAACTGGCGAGGGCGCGTCGCATGAGCACGGGGCCGCTGAAATATTGGCTGTAGTTGTCAGGTTCGTAAGGACCTTCGGGGGTGTTGAATGTGGAGGGGATGTCTTCGAGAACGGAGCCTGGGCTGACTTCATGGTTGAGCGCGAGAAGGTAGGTAAAAGGTTTGAGTGCCGATCCGGGTGAGCGTGGGGTCCAAGCGTAGTTGACCATGCCCGAGGGGCTTCTGTGGTAGTCGCCCGACCCGACGAGTGCGCGAACTTCTCCGGTCGGGTTATCAATGACGACCACTGCGGCTTCAGAGACCTTTCGTGAGGCGAGGAGGGACAGGTGTTTTCGGACAATTTGTTCGGCGGTTGTTTGGAGCGGTAAATCGAGGCTGGTTACAATCGTTCCGGAGCGGGGCGTGTCCGGTCTCTGCAGTAGCAGGTCTACAAAATGGGGGGCTCGGAAGGGGCGTCCGCGCGTGGAGAGGGCGAGGGGGCGTTTTCGGGCACGATCGGCTTCCTCGGTCGTGATCCAGTCTTCGCGGTGGAGGCGAGAGATGATTTCGTTGCGGCGGGCGAGGGCACCTTGGGGATTCTTGAGGGGGTTGAGGCGTCCGGGGGCTTGGATGAGGCCCGCGAGGAGTGCGGCGTCGGCGGTGTCGAGGCTTTCAACCGACTTATCGAAGTAGAACTGACTTGCGGCGGCGAAGCCGCGGGTGAGGTTTCCCAGTTCAACACGGCTGGCGTATTCCGAGAGGATTCGAGATTTTGGCCATTGGCGCTCCAGTTTTTTCGCGGCGAGCACGCGGTGGATTTTTCGGGAGAGGGAACGTCCAGCGCGGGTGCCAAAGTCTGGTTCCTCCTGGAGAAGAGCGATTTTGATTAGTTGCTGGCTGATGGTGGATGCGCCGGAGACGATTCGGCGCTCTCGCGCGTTGTCCCAGAGAGCTCTGAGGGCGCGTTGAGGATCGACCCCCTGATGTTGAAGAAACCGTTTGTCCTCTGCGGCGAGGATGGCGTCGCGCAGGGTGTTCGGCAGGGATTGGAGAGGCGAAGGGGACGCGTGTGGCGCGGGCGTTGTGCGGAGCGGCGTCCCGTTTCGATCAACGAACTCGACGGGCGCAGCGGGCGGGTTGTGCAGGCTTAGTGGCAACGACGTCCATTTGATAAGGACTTCCAGAAGGCCCCATGCGAGGAGGAGCGCGATGGTGCATTGCGTCGCGATGCGGCGGTAAGCCGGAGGTGCGTTGGGCGTTGGGAGTTCTCTGGTGGGCCTCACGGGACGACGAGACGCTCGGTTGCGGTTTCGGCGAACTGTTGAGGGCGATACATCGCTTCGATGCGGGTTGCTGGGATGGATACATCGCCGGAGGCGCGGACGCGCGCGAAAGCGAATGCCACATGCTCACCCGGGGGCATGTCATTCCAGAAAAACAGGATGCGATCTGCCCGAGCTTCCGAGTGGCTGGATCCTGGTGCCCTGGGCACGAGACCTTTTTCGCCTCGCGTCTCGAATCCTTGTAGCGGTTCGAGCAGGCAGGGGAGTGGGCAGTCGAGCGCCACAAATGCGCTTGGTTGATGCGCTTGGACGACGACTTTGATTTTCACAATATCCCCAACAGCGAGTGGATGATTGCCTCGTGGGGTGATGGACCGAGTGAGGTTGAAGCCCTGATTCTGAGGTGCTTGTGCTTCAATGGGAGAGGACGAGATCTTAATGGAAGCGAAGAGGGGTGCATCGTTTTTGCGTTGAATGGATGCGGCGTTGAGTCGGTTTTTGACCCCGTGCCAGCGCAGAGTGTGCTCGGAAGTGGGGGTGGCCTTCGTGAGGGTTTCGTCGCTTCGCGATTTAGCGAAAGTGTATGATAGCGAGGTGGATTCGTCTCCGCCCTGTTGCGCCGCTAGGTAGCGTTGAGCGGCGATTAGACGCCACACATGGTCTTGAGTTGTATGTTTAGCGAAGCCAGAGCCGAGGACGAGTTCGTTGAAGAGGCTCTGCTGCTCTTCAGGTGAGCGGTTACACACGGAGAGACCCAGCAGTCGGATTGCGCGTGTTTGTTGATGGCTTTGGAACGGAACGTTGAACTTATCTTGGGGAATGGGTTCGAAGAGGGATGCGAGGATCGGATCAGAGTCGGTTTCGCTGAGATGCATGGCGATGGCAAGGAGCGCGCGATTGCGGGCATTGAGATGCTGAATGTTTGATAAAAGTCGCTCATTTGCAGCGTGATCTGGTGTTCCATTCATGGCCATGGCACAGGCTGCTAGGCAAAGGGTGTCTGTCTCCTGTGGCAGCGGGTCTGGTTTTGCGAGGAGCGATTTCAGGTATCCAAATACGGGCGTTTCGAGCTCCTCGCCGGCTGCTTTTGCGACGATGGGATCAGTGTCCTGACGCATGACGGCTAGACCGAGTCCGACGTAAGCTGTGACCCAGTTTTCGACGCCCAACATAGATTGGCGAAGCTCGGGTGCGACGAGTGGCCAGTAAGCGATGCGACCCTCGGGGGTGAGCATTGAGTTCAGACGGTTGATACCTTTTTGAATGGCATCGCGTCTGGCCTCTTTTCTGAGGTGCTTCACGGGGAAGCTGTTGGCGAGAATCCAAGGGAATATACTGGACATCGTTTGTTCTGCGCAGCCGTAGGGGTAGTGGAGGAGTGAATCAATCATGCCCTCGAGTTGGACTGCGGGATCTCGTGAGAGTGAGATGGTGGCCTCACCTTCGCCTTCGAGGAGTTCGGCATTGATTTCGTTGATCAGGTTGAAGGGTTGATCTGTCACGCGGGCGACGATGCCTTGATGTCGCGTGGGGAATGGGGAGCGGACGGTAAGCGGAAGCCGGAGGCCGTCGGACTCTTTACTGTCGGTGGAGCGTACGCTCCATTTCAGTTCGAAATTGCCGGTCTGCGGGAATGAGGTGCGGAAGTTGAAGGGGGTGGTTGAGTTTTCTGGTAAGGACGCCGTGATTTTTTTGGGACCCGCCACGGTGGCTCCGCCGGTTGGTTCGAATGTGAGCTCGATGGTGGTGGGTTTCGGCGTCGTATTTTGAACCGAGCACCGAATCTCGACGGTATCGCCTCGGTTTACGAACTGGGGAGCACCTGAGTTAATTTGGAGGGGTTTGTTCACCCGCAGGCGGGTTTCTGCCTTTCCGAAGCGATGACCGGCGTGGTGGACGACGGCCATGATTCTGTAAGCGGAGATATTGTCTGGGACTTTGAGGGTGGCGGTGAACTCGCCTTTGGCATTGGTATGTCCAGCTGGAATCCAAAGCGGCGTGAACTCGAAGTGGTTTCGCATCCCGGAGACGTCTTCGCCACCGCCACCGATGAGGTAGCCTTTATTGGCGAATGGAAGTCGCGCATCCCACGTGTACCACGAGTTCAGGATGGTTCGGCTGGATCGGTTGGTGATAGATTGAAAAATGGTTGGATACAGCGCGGTGCCCGGGTCGGGTGTTTCATAGCCGCTAAGTCGCAGGACTCCCTCGTCGACCGCGAACAGGGTTATTTCTGCATCGGATAAGGGGTTGCCGTTGACGTCCGAGATTCGCACTTTGGGGGAGAGCACGGTCCCTGGACGCGCGTCTTCGGGGATGCCCGAGATGGACACCGTGAGGCGTTCGTCGCGAGGGTGAACTGAGAGGTTCAGGGAGGCCATGGCTGATCGGGCGGAGTGGCCTCGGGGCACGCCAGGCGGTAACGATTCGACAATGGTGACGGAGATGCGGTTTCCGGGAATCAGGGCGTCCGTAATTGGCAGTTCGATGCCATTGAGGCCGGGTTGAACGGGTAGGGTTTGGATTTGGACGATGGGACGAGCACCGATGCAAACGGTGGCGGTTCCGTGGACCGGACTTCTGAGGGAGAGACTGGCGGTTTCGCCAGGCTGATACACCGCTTTGTCCGCGAATAGTTTTACGGGGAAATCGCCGAGAAAAAAGGGTGGCTCGTCGCCGTCTTCATCTGGCGCGGCGAGGGGTGTTAGGGCGCTTGCTTTGGAGATGGAGAAGGAGAACTCTGTTAATACCTCTCGCTTTGAAGCATCGGTTGTTTTGATTTCTGCGAGGTATTCGCCGGGTTCGAGGAAGCTCAGATCGACAGACTGATGGGATTGGGGAACGAAGATTTGGTCTTTGTCCATGGGGAGAGCAGTAACGCTGACGGGAACGGAGTGAACTGGACCGAGGTCGTAGGAGTATTCCGTGCGCTCGCCGCTGGGAGTTTTGGTGATGGTGGATTTCCAGTGGATGGACTGGACGTCGACGGTAACTGGGTTGGGAGGTGCGATGGATTTTCCGCTGAGGTCGACGGCGACGACGCTGATGGGAATGGATTTCCCGAGTTTGCGTTGCCACGTGGCAGGACGTTTCACTCCAAGATAGAAGCTGGAGGAATCCACTTTGAAATCCGCGTCTGCTTCGAGGGTTTGATCTTCCGAGTCCGTGATTCGAACGGTGATCGTGGCGGCATGGCGTCCGACAACTTCTGGGACGGGGATGGGAATGGATAAGGTAGCTTTCCCGTTTTTACCGAGGGTAGTCTCGTCCGTGGTTATCTGGACGTTGGATCCCCGATGACGGCCCAGTCTCCAATCGTGCCAGTTTGCGATGAAGGAGTGGTTCGGAAGGGTCGTGGGTTGGAATGGTTGGCGATTGAGGCGCAGTTCCCATTGTGCGTTTTTCTCGGAGAGGGGTAACCCCGAAAGATAATGTGCATCGACATCGATGACTGCGGGGCCGGGACACGTCACCTGAGCGGGCGTTTTGAGGTTGATTTCGAAAGCGTCAGGCTCGAACTCTGCGATGGTGAGGCGGGTACTGCTGAACAAGCGTGATTTTTCTTCGCCGATGGTCAGAACGTACGGACCTGGAATGCTTGGTAACCGGACGTCGACGTTTGCAGAACCGCGGTCAGAGAGTTCGATATGGCCGGAATCCACGGTTCTTCCTTGTGGGCCTTTGAGGTCCCACGGGTGCTTCCCTGCTTTCGATGGGCGGATAGCTCCGGGAGTTGTGTCGCGGGCAATGAGCTTGGCGTGTGCGTTTTCGCCGGGACGGTAAATGTGACGGTCGGTGAAGAGGAGGGTTTGGATGGGTACGGAGGGTTCTTCATCGGGCAGATTATCTCGAACGAAACCGGTGTCGGACTCGAAAATGAGGACTTCGTTGTCGCGAGACGCTTGGACGAACGCCACGTTTGCTTTTTCGACGAGTGCAGTTCCGTTGGCTTCTGTGATGACCTGTTTGAGGGGCTTCCATTCTGAGTTCAGAAAAGTGCAAACCACTCCTGGGAGCGGGTTTCCGGAGGTGGCGGAGTTGGCGACGCAGAGGGCGGATTCGCGGCCTGCATTCAGCAGTTGGATGGAGAGATCCGACCGTTGGACGAGTTGTTGCACGCCGCTACGGAGCGGGCGTTGGATGGTCCTTGCGGGATCGAACTCCTCTGCTGTCACGAGGTACATGCCCGTGCCATTTTCTCCGAGGAGTTTTGTCCAAGGGATGCGGTGAATGACGGCCTCGTTGTTGGCGTAATTCGGCGCGATGATTTCCTCGTGAATCTGGTAGGCGCCTATCTGAGATGGATCCACGCGAAGTTTGGGCATGATTCCGTTCATCCGATCGAGCGTTTGAGCGGGAGATTCTTGGGGGTGAGTCTTGGCGTAAAATTCGGCGTCGAGACGGGAGTAGGTTTTGGTCCACACTTCAAATGCCTCGGCGGCGTGGGATGTTGGAATTTGATGTAGCGTGAATTTGACGCGAGGGATGCCAACGCACAGGAGTTCAATCTCTTTCTGGTCTTTCGGTGCGTGCCTTAAGAGTTTGCCGGTCAGTAGCAAGCGCGGAACGAGGTTGGGGACGCGCTGTTCGATAATCGAGGGTGGAAGGGTCTGACCGTCGCTTGTCGTCAGCGCAGGAATGCTGAGTTTGCAGAGGTCGCCGGCCTTCGCAGCAACTTGGAAATCAAGCACGGGATTGAGGTTCTCGGGAATGATCACGGATGCCGGACCGTTGTTGATGGAGAGCGTGAAGTTTCTGAGAGAGCCTGAGGCTTCGTCCTCAGGACGCGGGCTTCGATTCGGCGTTGGAAGGTTGAAGGGCTGAGAGAACCGAACGACGAGCCTCGGAGACTCTAGGGGTTGGCGGAAAAAATTGGCACTCCTCCTCCGGAACTGCTGAACGAATCCCACGGGGACGTTCTCTGTGTTTCCGGTAAGGTGCGAAGGAACAAAAAGTTCCCACAGGTGCCCTGGTGTGAGCGGGGAAGCTGGGGAGAGAAATAGACCGCACCGCTCATGGGGGTCGGCCGACCATGCGCTGCTCCAAGGGCGGTCTGATGCGGCCATGGATTGCAGGGGATCCGGGACTGCTGCAAGGACGGGCGGGATACGTTCCCCTTTGTCCGAGATGAAGCTGATACGTGGGATGACGTCCGAGGCAGAGATTACGGAGTTGAAGGCAAGGTAGACAATCGGGGTTCTGCTGGTGCTGTGCCGATATTTTTCAGTCTCTTCGAAGTAGTTGTAATCGCGAGGGCTTACGTAATGGCGTGTGAGTTTAGACTGAGGAGTTCGGATGCTCGTGAGACGCGTTTTCTCGAGGGTGACCGGATTGCCTGCTGCGTCGGTTAGATTGGGACGTGGTGTAATGGAATAGGTGGTGTTGAGTTTCGGTGCGGCGGTGAATCGGAGGACGCCGCTGACGGGGCTGGTCCAGTTGAAGACGACGGGAATTTCGGGGGTGAAGGAAACGGGCGAGGGGGGGCGTGTGCCCTCGGCGCCGGCGTCATACATCGGGGTGGTGAAGCGGATGGCGACGGTTTCGCCAGCGCCCAGTTCTGCGGAGGCGTTGTTGATGTAAACGAGCGCTTCGCGGGCAGACGCTGCGGAGAGCGAGAGTGCTATGAGGATTGTGGCGAGGAGGGTGCGCATAGGGAGGTGTTGCCTTGAGATTAGGGTAGGTTTCAGGGGACTTAAACTTCTGATTTTGTGTAATGTTCGTTTATTTGGGAGATCATCATCCCCCAGATTTGAAACGACGTAGGAGTTGCCATGGAAGGGGGGGGTGCTCAGATGGCGGAATGAACATTGAACTTGAAGCAGGATCGGTTGCGCCGGGTTTTTCTGCCGTGGCGGTCGGGGGGGATTTTGGGGATGGGAAACGGGTGGCTCTCTCGGACTTCCTTGGGCGTCCGGTGGTGCTTTATTTTTATCCGAAGGACGACACGCCCGGTTGCACGACGCAAGCGTGTGGGATTCGGGACGGGTGGGACGCGATTAAGGAGCGGGCGGTGGTGTTTGGGGTGAGTACCGACTCGGCGTCGAGTCATTTGAAGTTCATTCAGAAGTACAGCTTACCCTTCGCGTTGTTGGCGGATGATGCGAAAGAGATTGTGTCGGCTTACGGCGTGTGGGTTGAGAAGAGCATGTACGGGAAAAAGTACATGGGGACGGAGCGTACGACCTTTGTGATTGGGGCTGACGGAAAGGTGTTGGAAGTCTTCAGGAAGGTGAAGCCGGCGGAGCACTTGGAGCAGGTATTGGCGGCGTTGCCTTAGTGAGGGCTGGGGGGCTTGGGGGGAGGTTCGTTTTGCCAATTGGGTAAAGTTGTCTAACCTTTGCTGACCTATGAAAACCATGACCTGCGGGTTGTCGGCGACGGATTCAATGTTTTCGGCCCAGTGGGGGCGAGTGGCACGAACGGTTTCGCGGTGGTGGGCGGTGGTGATGTTGGTTTGTGGTCCGGCTGTTTTGGCGGCACCCGGCATCCAAGATCACGCGGGGTTGTTCTCCTCGGAGGCGAAGGCGGAGGTTGCGAAGGTCATGTCGGATTTGCACAAGCGAACGGGGCGCGATTTGTTCGTGGAAACGTTTGCCGAGATTCCGAGTAAGTGGGGCGGTGGGGTGGACCTGAAAGACCGCGCGGCGGCTCATTTAATGTATGAGCGTTGGGCGGCAGACCAGGCGCGGGACGGGCGCGTTAATGGTGTTTACGTTCTGGTGGTGAAGCAGCCTGGACACCTGCATTCTGTCGTGGGCAATGAAACGCTGAGGAAGGCGTTCTCTTTGGCTGACCGAGACGAACTCATCAAGACGATGATGGTGCGATTGAAGGATAAAAACTTCGATGGCGCGCTGAGAGATGGATCGGCGTTTGTGTCGCGGACGATGAACCGTAACCTGAAAGTGAATTCCGCGAGCGTTTCCAAGATACCGTCCGCGAGGACGGAATCCTTGGGATCAGGGATTCCGGGGTGGGGGTTGGCGTTACTGGGTATTTTTGCCGTGGTGCTGGTGATTCGCTTGCTGGGCTCTTTGTTCGGTGGGGGGGGGGGAGGATACGCGGGGGGTATG
>JBIIXW010000130.1:0-9211 GCA_044347165.1 Chthoniobacteraceae bacterium | reverse complement strand
ACAAAAACGAATAACTGAAACGAAATGAAACTCCCTCCGTGGTCACTCATTGTCGGTGGTTGGGTGGCGTTGATTGTTGCAACCGTCATCACAGTAAAAATCTGCAATCAACACGCGCCAACCGTCGTTCCCCTCAATCCCCCACCCGATGCACGTTGAGACTGCCTCGGCTGCGTTGCTCGCAGGAATCGGCACCGGCGTCCATTGCGCGCTGATGTGCGGCCCCCTCGCGTGCGCCGTCCAAGCCCGCCCCGCCACATACCACGCATCCCGCATCCTTTCGTACACACTCGCGGGGACGCTCTGCGGCTCCATCGGCCTTGGCTTTCGCCACCTTCTCGAAACCGGTCCAGCCCGCATCGCCCCATGGTTTTTCCTGCTCGCTCTGCTCGCCATGGCGACCGGACTCGACCGGCGCATACCACTGAAATCAAGGCTCCTGTCATTTATCGTGACGCGTCGCCTTTCGGGAGCGCTGGGGTGGCTGAGCACGTTCCTTCCGTGTGGCCCACTTTGGCTGATGTTTGGAGCCGCCGCAGCCGCTGGTTCTCCGATTTCCGGCGGCACACTGCTCTTCGCCTTCGGCGTCGGTACAACGCTCCTCTACGTCCCCGTCCAAGCGGGAGTGCTTCGCCTCAAAACGTTCCTGTCCCCTCAGGCCATCGCTCGAACCCAAGCCGCTGTCCTCTGGTGCGCATCCGCACTGCTGGCGTGGCGAATCTGGAATGGAGGGACCCATGGTTGCTGCGAACTCTAATGCTCCAACGAAAACCACCCAGAGACAGGCGCTTACTCTCTGCGCACATTGCGAAACACCCTGCGACACAACGCGTCCTATTACCTCAGGTGGCCAACACTTCTGTTGCCACGGCTGCCGCTATGTCCATGACCTAATCCACGCAAACGGACTGGAACGCTTCTATGAACTTCGAGATCAACCCGTGCCGCCAGTGCAGGAAACCGTCTTCCAATCACGTGATCTTTCATGGTTCACCCACGCCTGCCTGACCTCTCAGGGCCGGGCACACATCGAAGTTCAAGGCATCTCCTGCATCGGATGCGTGTGGCTCATCGAACACGTGTTTCGCTCGACCCCCGGCGCACGAAACATCCGGATCAATCCCCTTTCCGGCACAGCCGAACTTTCAATCAATCCAACCGAATTCCCCGCCGCACACTTTGCCCATCAGCTTCAGCAACTCGGCTATCTAACGGGGCCAGAATCAAAAAAAACCTCCCGCACGAGGGATACGCTCGTTCGCAAAATCGGACTCTGCGGAGCACTGGCGATGAACGCGATGCTCTTCACTGTCCCCGCCTATTGCGGCATCCCCATCGGCGATCGATTCGCGCCATGGTTCGAAAAAGGGGCGTTCGCCTGCGCCACTCTCTCGCTGATCATCGGAGGCTCGTATTTCGTTTCGAAAACATTCCGCGCACTCCGGCGCGGTCTGTTGCACGTCGATCTACCAATCTCTCTCGGACTCATCGCCGCTTATGCGGGCTCTCTCTTCGAGTGGACTCGCGGCGCGCGCTCCGGCCTGTATTTTGATTTCGTCTCCGTCTTCACCTTCCTCATGCTCGTCGGTCGCTGGTGCCATCAACGCACCGTAGAACTCAATCGCAAACGACTCCTCAGTCATGGTCTCCAGCCGCCCGAACCAGTGGCAGGGGAAACCTACGAAATAAATCAGGGTCAGCCCGTCCCCGTCCGCTCACGCCTGCTTTCTAGGGCAGCGGACATCAGTCTTGAGTGGATCAATGGCGAAAGTTCCCCGCGCACCCTTCAGCCCGGCGAACTCGTCCCCTCAGGCGCCGTGAATCTCTCACAGCACCCGCTTAGTCTCGGCGCAGAAGAGAGTTGGAACGAATCACTTCTCTGCCGACTCATTCACTCCGAAAAACCTGACCCTGAGGATGATGTAATGACACATCGGTTCATTCTCGGCTACATCTGCGCCGTCATCCTGCTGGCATCTGGCGGACTTTCTTTCTCGCTGCATTCCGGCGCCCCCGTGGAAAGCGCCCTGCAAATCGCGATTTCCGTCCTCGTGGTCTCATGCCCGTGCGCAACAGGCGTTGCCCTTCCTCTCATTCACGAAATCGCCGCGCAACGACTCCGCTCCCAGGGTGTGTTCATTCGGGAATCCTCCCTCTGGCGGCGACTTCTCCGAGTGCGGCGAATCGCCTTTGACAAAACTGGAACCCTCACCGGTGAAACACTCCGGTTCGCCTCCACAAACACACTCGCACATCTCCAACCCGATGCACTGCAGGCTCTTCGAGTATTAGTCGCCCACTCGCTGCATCCCGTCGCAACAGCGCTTCGCGCAGCCGCTGGCGCTCCGACAACAACGCATGACCGACTCGAACGCGCGGTGGAATACATCGGATCTGGTCTGGAATGGAAATCCCCCGCCGGCATGCTCTGGCGACTCGGAAAACATGCATGGGCCGTTCAGCAAACACTCGGCTCCACTTCACCCGTGGATCCGGGAACGATTCTCAGCCGCAATCTTACTCCTCTCGCGACCTTTCACTGCGACGAAACGCTGCGCGCGGACGCGATCGAGGAGATCCGGAAGTTGCATGCGGACGGCATCCGATGCTGCATTCTGAGCGGAGACGATCCCATTCGCGTTGAACGGATTGCCCGCGCTCTTTCTCTCCCGTCTGATGGGGCGTTGGGAAACCTTTCGCCGGATTCAAAAGCCAAATGGCTTCGCGAAGCACAAGCCCGAAAGGACACGCTGATGCTGGGTGATGGAGCAAACGACGCTCTAGCGTTCAATGAAAGCCTCTGTTGCGGGACGCCGGCCGTTGATCGCGGACTCCTCGAACATCGTTGCGACTTCTATTTGCTGGGGAGAGGCTTGAAAGGTGTTCGAGCGCTCCTCGAAATGGCCCGCAAGAAAGAGAAACTTACGCGGACCATCCTCCTTTTCGGGGCCCTCTATAACATTGCGGCGATCGGACTATCCCTAACCGGACGGATGCACCCCCTGCTGGCGTCGCTTCTCATGCCGGCCTCCTCTCTCGCCACGCTGGCAATCGTTACCGCCTCTTTCCGAAAAGAAGGAACCAGAGGCTAACCCGAGTTCCCCGAGTGCGATTGAAAAGCCTAATGGCCGAATTCGGCACAAGAAACGGCAACGCACTCGCCCCATTTAGCTTCCTCCGAATGGGCACCCAGTTCCATCAAGCCCATTCCTTGCAGAGCAATTCCGCCTGCATGAGCACGGTTTTCACCGCCTCCTCTTGCAAATCCGGCGGGTAGCCCCACTTGCCCAAAATTCGCTTCACGATCACCCGGATCTTGGCCCGTGCGCCCTCCCGCACTGTCCAGTCGATCGTCACGCTTTGCCGAACCTTTGTGATCAACTCGGCGGCTATCACCTTGAGCTTGTCATCTCCCATCGCCCGCACTGCGTTTTCATTCGCCGCCAGCGCGTCGTAAAACGCGATCTCATCTTCAGTCAGACCAAGGTCCTCTCCGCGCTTAACCGCAGCATCGAGTTCCTTGGCCAGACGGATCAGTTCCTCAATCACCTCCATCGTGGAGATGGCTCGGTTATGGTACGCGTTCAGCGTCTTCTTGAGTTTTTCGCTAAAGATCTGGCTCTGGACGAGATTCCGCTTCGAGCGCACCTTGAGTTCGTCTTTGAGCAGCTTTTCCAACAGCTCCGCGGCCACGTTCTTGTGTTTTAGCCCGCGCACCTCGGCGAGAAATCCGTCGCTTAAAATGCTGATGTCCGGCTTTGGGAGGCCTGCTGCAGTGAAAACGTCGATGATCTGACCGTCCGTGGTGATCGCCTTGCTGACCAACTGACGCACCGCCGCGTCGATCTGCTCGGGCGTCTTTGCTTGGACATTGCTCTGTTTGCTGAGAGCCGCTTGCAGGGCTTGGAAATAACTGACGTCATCCCGGATTTCCGTGGCCTCATCGCTAGCAGCGCAAAGGGCGAAGGCACGGGAAAGTTCCATCACCACCTGAATCCAGCGCTTCTTGCCATCCTCCCGTTCGAGAATCTGTTCCTGTCCTGCCGGAATGAGCTGAAGGCGTTCGGTCGGGGTGCCGGTGGTCCACTTGTCCCAGTTAAAGCCATGCAGAATGTCACAGGCAATGCCGTGCTTTTCGAGCATCACGGCAATGGCCTGACGCGTGTCGTAGGTCGGTGCGCCTTTGCCTCCACTTTCGGTATAGTTGGCGAGGGCGTGTTTGAGTTGATCGGCGAGGCCGAGGTAATCCACGACGAGGCCGCCGGGTTTATCGCGAAAGACCCGGTTCACGCGGGCAATCGCCTGCATGAGCCCGTGCCCCTGCATCGGCTTGTCCGCATACATGGTGTGCAGACAGGGCGCATCAAAACCGGTCAGCCACATGTCCCGCACAATCACGATGCGGAACGGGTCTTTGCTGTCCTTGAACCGGTTCGCCAACGCCCGGCGCTTTTCCTTGTTCCGGATGTGCGGTTGCCACTCGGGGCCATCGTCGGCACTGCCCGTCATGATGACTTTGGCCACGCAGCTCCCGTGCGCCTCGGCTTCCGCATCATCGTCCTTTGCGCTGGCCCAGTCCGGTCGCAGTTTGATGAGGGCCTCGTAAAGATCCACGCAAATGCGGCGGCTCATGCAGACCACGATCGCCTTGCCGTCCATGGCTTCGACACGCTTCTCAAAATGCGCGACCAAGTCGGAGGCCACGAGAGCAATGCGTTTGGGATCCCCCACCAGCGCTTCGAGTGCCGCCCATTTGGTTTTGAGCTTTTCCTTCTTCGTCAGCTCCTCGCCCTCGGTGATTTCCTCGAACTCCGAGTCGAGTCTGGGCAGTTCGCTGGCATTGAGCCCCAGCTTGGCGATCCGGCTCTCGTAGTAGATCGGAACTGTGGCCTTGTCGGCGACGGCACGTTGGATGTCGTAGATGGAGATGTAATCGCCAAAAACCGCCCGCGTATTGGCGTCGGTCTTTTCAATGGGGGTACCGGTGAACCCAATGAAGCTCGCGTTAGGCAGGGCATCGCGCATGTGACGCGCAAGACCATCGATAAGATCGTACTGCGATCGGTGGGCTTCATCGGCAATGACAATGATGTTCCGACGCGGGGAGAGTTCCGGCATCCGCTCGCCCTTTTCCGGTAGAAATTTCTGGATGGTGGTGAACACCACGCCGCCGCTCGCCACGGCTAACAACTCGCGCAGTGCCTCACGATTGGCAGCCTGCACGGGCGTTTGGCCAAGGATGTCCGCGCACCGCTGGAACTGACCAAACAGCTGATCATCCAGATCATTGCGATCGGTGAGCACCACGAGGGTCGGGTTCTGCATCGCCGACTCGCGGATCACGCGCGCAGCGAAAAACAGCATCGTGAAACTCTTCCCGCTGCCCTGTGTGTGCCAGACAACTCCCGCCCGGCGATCCCCCGGTTTGCCTCCATGCATCCGCCCCGCCCAATAGGTGCCCGGATCTTCTTGCACGGAATGCTCCAGTCCGCTGGCCCGCACCGTCTCTTCCACCGCCGCGTTCACCGCATGAAACTGGTGGTAACCCGCAATGATTTTGTGGATCGCTCCGGTGTCGGGGTTTTCCTCAAACACGATGAAGTGGTGAAGCAAATCGAGAAAACGCCGCCGCTCGAACACGCCCCGAACGAGCACTTCAAGCTCCAGAGCGGTCTTCGGGGCATCCCCCTCGCCATCAATCGTGCGCCAGACTTTGAACCACTCCTGGTTGGCCGTGAGCGAACCGATTCGGGCCTGAAGTCCGTCGGAAACGATCAACGCGGCGTTGTAGGCCAGCAGGCTGGGAATCTCCGCCTTGTAGGTTTGTAACTGGGCATAAGCGCTCCAAATGGTGGCGTCTTCATCCGCCGCGTTCTTGAGTTCAATCAGGGTGAGCGGCAGACCATTGACGAAAACCACAATGTCCGGCCGCCGGTTGTGCTGGCCTTCGATCACCGTGAACTGGTTGACCGCGAACCAGTCGTTTTTTTCCACCTGAGAGAAATCTACCAACCAAGCCTTGTCGTGTTTCGTGCTGCCATCGGGCCGGTCGTATTCCACATCCACACCATCCCGGAGCATTCGGTGAAAAGCCCGGTTGGTTTGGATGAGCGAAGGCGTCACCACCCGAAGCACCTTGCGGAGCGCATCTTCCCGCGCGTCCTCAGGGATGGCAGGATTGATCCGCTGCAAAGCCTCGCGCAAGCGCCCCACCAGCACCAGCTCCCCAAAGGAATCCCGCTCCGCCTCCAGTTCCCCCGGAGCCATCTGTGCTCCCTGCCCAACGGCGTAGCCCAGCTCCCCAAACCACGTCAGAGCCGCTTCTTCGACGATGGATTCGGTGAGGCTCATGGGAGGTGAACCTCCTGATGTCGCGATTCGTGTCGCGATAGAGACTGATACTCGTTTTTCCGGTGCCGATCGCGACACGATGTCGGGATTTCTGTCGCGATCATGGGCGGGAAACTATTTCAGCATCAGTTCAAAGGACTTGATGTCGCTGAGTTGCCGGGGCTGACGGCCAGGATGAAGCTTCCCGGCCACTTTGACGAACGCACCTTCGGCCATGTGCGCTTTGTCGGCGTGTTCATACTGGTCGGCGGTCAGGTTCGCCCGCGCCCGCACGAGTTCGCTGTCAGAAGTCAGCAGCGAGAGAATCACTTCGCCCGCACGACGGCCATCCGGCCCCATCTCCCCGTCCAACCGTTCCACCGTGGCGGGAAATACATCCTCGACGTGCAGTTCCTTTGCCCTCAGTTCACGGCGCACTTCCTCGATCCGGGGGAAATAATCGTGCTGGATGCGGACCACGGACACTCGTGGTTCATCCTTCGGGCGGGGAATGGCCGCAGCCCATTCGATTCCGATTTCCACCGAGTTCTTGAGCGACTCGTCTTCGAAGCGTGTCAGCGCCTCGCACAGGTTCGAAGAAACCACCAGACCCTCGCCTTTCTTGGAAGCCTCCACCAACTCAGCGAGCGAATCGGTTTCAATCGCAGTGACGAGCTCCCTCAGGGACCGGCGGAGCACCATCGTCGTGCGCCGCACGAACGGGGCATCCGCCTCCTCATCCGGCAGCAGCGGGGATTGCACGTCCATCGCCTGCACCGGGCAGGAGACATTGAGAATAAAACTGCCGGGCCTAGTGTGGCGGAACTTGGCCGTATCGAGGAACTGGTGAGCCTCCGTCCGGCTGAGGCGTGGGTGATGCGCCTGCGGCTTCAGAACAGTGCACGCTGAAGCAAGCAGTAGCTGCTGGGCACCCGTGACCATGGAACTCGCAAAGCCGAGCGGCAGCGCCCATTCATCCGGCCTCGGCGTCGTGACTCGGAACGATACCCCGTCATCACCGACTTCGACTAAGCTGTCGAAAACAGACTGCGGCGTCCTGCCTTCCATCGCCGCCAGCTTGTCCACCACCAGCATCACTGCCTCCGTGTAGTCAGGGGCGGAAGTATCCATCGGGAAAACGAGTTGCCGACGCTCGAAGAGCGGGTTCGTCATCACATAAAGCCGGTCTTTGGCTGCCTCTTTGAGCAAGACCCAGCCCTGATTCTTCGCGTAGTCGCGCAGATCTGTCGGAGGAATGAGCGTCTCTAGGTTCATACAACAGGATAGCGTGGAAAGTCCCGGCGCGACAGTCGCCCGGCGAGTTGAGTGAGGCCATCGGGTGAAAAGACCTGCGTCTTTGGCAGCTTGATCACCGCGCTGCCAGCGGTGATCTCAGGCGCGCCGCGCAGACTCTGCCAGTAGGCGCACTTCCGAAGCGCCAGTTGGTCCGGCGAATGATGAAGCCATTCCGCAGCATTTCTCGGCAGGAACAGAACAACCAAAATGCGGGCGATGCCGATGGTTTCGCTCCGCAGGTCATTGTAACGGTTCACGCCTCGCAGTCGGTATTCGTAGTTCTGCCCGTCATCAGCCGGTTCTGAGATGGTGGCCTTGAGCTGCACCTTGATGTCCACCTCTGTGAGCGTATTCGCATCCGCAAAGGGCAGCCACGCCGTCAACTGCGCATCAATCCCGTTGTTGTCCTCGTGGCGATTCCCGTCACGACAGGCTATGCCCGCCTGCGACGCTACCGCGTGAAGGTAGGCGTAGCTCAGCTCCGATTCGATATTGGGCGGTGACAGCGGGCGCATGGTAGAAGTGTTTTTTAAACTTTAGCCGTCCAGACTTGCACACTCAACTCCCCGCTCAGCAACCTCGGCAGCAGCGTGTCCCGCAGGGTGGCGAGGGTGCGGGATTGGCGATGATTTGGTTGATGAGCGGCGACATGGTGCGCGTCATGGCTTCGAGCAGCGGGTGCGGCGGGATGAGAACCTTGGCGGCGGTGAGGTGGCCGCGCTGGATGTGGCCCATCGTGGTGGCTTTGTCGGCGGCGATGAGGCGGAACTCGTCGAGGTGGTAAAGCGTCCAGAGGTAGTAGAACCACTTTGGAAAATCGGGCGAGGTAACTTTGAAAAGGTGCTGGTTCAACGCACCGGGACCGCCGCACCAGAGTTCGACTTCGAGACTGCCGGACCATGAAAAGAGCACGTCGCCGTCCTGCACGATGTATTCGCGCGGCAGGTTGGTGTTGCAGCGGTCGGCTCCGATGGAATCGCCTTTGCGGAGTTGGGCAATCTTGATGACGGGCAGCGTGGGGCCGTCGCCGGGCGGATACTTCTGGAGGGCGAGGCCGTTCAGATAATGCGCGGTTTTGTCGAGGCTGCGGACCTCCCACCCCTTCGGGATGTGGCCGAGTTCGGAGTCTTGGAAGGAGGCGGGGAAGAGGGCGGCGGTGGTGGAGTCGAGGGCGGCGGGCGGGCGGCCGTCGAGTTTGGCGCGCACGGGGTCGAAATCCACGAACCAGCTCTGGAAGAGCGCCCGCGCCATCGCCTCCAGCGTCGCGTTCATCCGCCGGTTCAACTCGATCTTGTCGTCCAATGCCCCAAGCACAGACGCGATGGCTTTTTGCTCGGCGAGGGGGGGAAGCACGAGCGGAGTGTTGCGCAGAATACCGAGATTGGTGTGAGGCACGCCGGTCTGAATGGCGTTTTGACGGATGTATTCCTGCTGCTCGGCACTTGTGAAGACATAGTAGAGAAACAAAGTGTCAGCCTTTGCCTCATCCACAGTGAGTTTCATTTGGCTCTGAGAAATCAAATATCGGTCGGAGCCTTTGGCGGGGACCAACGCGACCTGACCAAGAGTTCCGCGCTGAGTGAAA
>JBIIXW010000228.1:0-2787 GCA_044347165.1 Chthoniobacteraceae bacterium | reverse complement strand
CTCCCGATACTGCCGCGCCGTATCGAACAAACTCCGATAAACCCGAGCCGACAAATCCGAGCCCGCCATCTTGATGTGCGCCGTCTCCACCGCAAACGGTGACCCGTAATGTCCCGCCAACTCGTCCCGAATCAATCCCGACCCAAAACAACTCACATACTCCGCATCCCGCTTCGGCAACCCCAACACCGGCCCAACGCAATGCGTCGCATAATGCATCGGCGGCAACCCCGGCCAGTAGTTCGGCCACCCATCCATGTCCTGCTGATGACTCGCCTGCAAAAACTGAATCCGCCCCAACTCGCCCCGCTCATACAAGTCCTTCATGAACAAAAACTCACGACTGTACACCACCGTCTCCATCATCATGTACCGCAACCCCGTGCTGTCACACAAACGGATGATCTCCAAACACTCCTCCACCGAGGTCGCCATCGGCACCGTGCAAGCCACATGCTTCCCCGCCTTCAACGCCTCGATACTCATCCAACCGTGATCCGGAATCGGTGAGTTAATGTGCACCGCATCCACCTCCGGATCCTTCAACAACTCCCGAAAATCCGCATACCGCTTCGCCACCCCAAACTCGTTCGCCACCGCTTCCAACTTCTCCGGATTCCGCTGACAAACCGCCACACACTCCGTCAACGGATGACGCTGCCAGATCGGAATAAACTCAGCCCCGAATCCGAGGCCCACCACCGCGATACGAATTTTTTTGGACATATGACAACCTCCAAACCCTAAGCAAGAACCTCCCCGCAAGCGTCGACATTTTTTATGTCTTTTCAGACAGCTCCAACCGCTTCACCCGTCAACTGCCCCTCCGTTCCCACCCCCCCTTTTCGCTTCGTCGTGCCCCCCATTTGTGAAACCCTCGCCATCATGGCCTCCGCTCGCGTCTCTATCCCCGCCACCACCGCCAACCTTGGCCCAGGCTACGATTGCCTCGGCATCGCCCTAAATCTCGCAAACCGCGTTACCGTCACCTCAACCCTCGCCCCAGGCTCCGCCATCGAAGGCCCCGGCCCCGCCCAAGCTATGGCCGAACAGGCCGTATCAGCCTTTTTCAAAGAAGCCGCCCGCCCACGCTTCAACCTCAAGTGGTCCATCGAAGGAGAGATCCCCACCTCCCGCGGACTAGGCAGCTCCGTCACCGTCCGCCTCGGCCTTCTCGGCGCCCTCAACGCCCTAACGGATTCGCCCCTGTCCATCGACGACCTCTTCCGCATCTGCGCCTCCCTCGAAGGCCACCCCGATAACGCCGCACCCGCAGCCTTCGGCGGATTCACCGTCGCCTCTGGCGGTCGCGTCGCCCGATTCCCCGTCCCTGACCACCTCTCCTTCATCCTCCTCATCCCCCCCTTCGAAGTCTCCACACCCGAAGCCCGAAAAGTTCTCCCCACCTCGCTCGACCGCCTCGCCGCCGTCCAAAGCAGCGCCAACGCCTGCCGTATCACCGCCGCATTCGCCCTCCAAAAACCAGACCTTCTCAAAGACGCTTTCCAAGACGCCTTTCACCAACCCTTCCGAAAACCCCTCATCCCCTTTCTCGACGACGTCATCCATGCCGGCACCGAAGCCGGCGCCCTCGGCGGCTTCCTCTCCGGCTCAGGTTCAACCATCTGCTGCATCACCGACCTTGCCACCGAACCCGTCGCCGCCGCCATGCGCAACGCTTGCCCCACCCCCAACGACGTCCGCATCGAAACTGTCACCGCCGATAACACCGGACTCCGCGTCCTCGACTAACCTTCCTCATGGCCAAACGGAGACTCGAGGACCTCGAACGCTTCGCCATCGACGTCATCTTGCACGGACGCGGTGGCAAACGTGCCGCCCTCCTCCGCGCCCTCCTCCTCCTCCTCAGCCAGCTCTTCACCGCCATCGTGCGCCTCCGCGTCCATCTCTACCGGACCGGCCATTTCAAATCCTCCTTCCCCGGCTGCACCGTCATCTCCATCGGCAACCTCACCGTCGGTGGAACCGGAAAAACCCCCGTCGTCGAACTCTTCGCGCGCACCCTCCAAGACAACGGTCGCCGCGTCGCCATCCTCTCGCGCGGCTACAAATCCCGCAAACCACCCGTCCTCCGACGCTGGCAAAACCGCTGGCGAAACGTCTCCCCAACGCTCTCACGCATCGTTCACGACGGACAAACCCTCCTTCTCGACAGCGGTCTCGCCGGCGACGAACCCTACATGCTCGCCAAATCGCTCGGCAACGTGGTCGTCATCACCGACCGCGACCGCCGCCGCGCCGCCGCAACCGCCGTCGAACATTTCAAGGCCGACACCCTCCTCCTCGACGACGGCATGCAGTACCTGCCACTCGGACGACGCATCGAAGTCTGTCTTGTGGACGCGCAAGCGCCCTTCGGGAACGGGTTCCTCCTCCCCCGAGGCACTCTGCGCGAACCCGTCCAACACATCCGCCGCGCAGACTATATTTTCCTCACCAAATGCGATGCCGCCGGTAATCACGACCTCATCCAGACCATCCGCAAACACAACCCCTTCGCCGACATCATCGAGTGCACCCACGCACCGCTCCACCTCGTCAACCTCCACACCGGCGAACAACTCCCGCTCGAATGGCTCAAAGGCAAACTCGTCGGCGCGCTCTCCGGCATCGCGCGCCCCGAAAGTTTTGAAGAAAAACTCGAACAACTCGGCGCCACCATCGACATCCGCGAACGATTCGCCGACCACCACCGCTTCTCCGAACAAGAAATCCAACGCTTCTCCGAACGCTGCACCAACCGCGGATTACACGCGCTCCTCACCA
>JBIIXW010000227.1:0-2800 GCA_044347165.1 Chthoniobacteraceae bacterium | reverse complement strand
TGGCGTGGTAGGTGGGTCCCCACTCCGTGTCGGGGATGCGATGGTGGATGTTATAGCCGCCGATGCTGGTGCCTTCGAGGGCTGGCATGGCGACTTGCACCGTGGGTTGGGCTGTTGGAGTTGGATGGTTCGTCGCGCCTGCCGGGGCGGAAATTACTCCCGCCATCGTAATGGTATTGGCCGTGACGTGCGGGGTGGCGGTGACGTGCGGGGTGGCGGTGACGTGCGGGGTGGCGGTGACGTGCGGGGCGGCGGTGACGTGCGGAGTGGCGGTGACGTGCGGGGTGGCGGTGACGTGTGGGGTGGCGGTGACGTGTGGGGTGGCGGTGACGTGTGGGGTGGCGGTGACGTGCGGGGTGGCGGTCAGGCTGATATGAGGAAGGGCGGCGCTTGGCGCGGCTGGAGTTGGTTCGTTGACGGCGACGGCTTGGAGCCAATCGGCGATTTTTGGAATGGTGAAGGGTTTTTGGAAGAAGGGGCTTTTGCCGATTTGTGCCGAGTATCCGCTCATGTCGAAGGCGGAGGAGAACGCGATTTTTGCGTTGGGGAATCGTTTAAGGAGTTCGTCGCGGAGGGTGAATCCATCGACGGGTTTCATGACGACGTCTAGGACTGCGCCATCGAGGGTTCCGAGAGATTCGGCCAGGGAGAGGGCGGAGGCGGCGTCACTGGCGAAGCGGGTGGTAGCGCTGGCGAGTTGGCCGAAGGTGGCTTCCAGTGTTGCGAGGAAATCGAGGTCGTCGTCTACGAAGAGGATTTTCATTGGAAGAGGTCTTTTGGGAGTGCGCGGAGCGGGGGAAACTGGGTGCCGAGTTTTGAGGGTTCGGCGCGGAAGTCTTGGAGACGTTCTCTGTAATAGAGGGCGATGACGTATCCGTGGAGGCGTTTTTCGTCGCGTTTCGAGTTGTTGATGTAGTTGACCTCGAGGGATTCCGAGCCCTTTTTCCAATCGACGGGAGTGTCTGCCCAGCGGTAGGCGCTTTCGGAATCGGTGCGTTGGACGGTGCCGTCTTTGAGTTGGTCGTAGAAATGGACTTGGATGGTGACGTCTTTCACGTCGAGGTCATCGGGCTGCGCTTTTTGGATGGGGATGGTGAGGAGCAGATTTTTGCCAGGCGCCTTGCTTGATGTGTCTTTGAGTGTGGGCTTTGCCAAGGTGATGGCAGGGCGTTTGGGGGAGCGTGGTTTTGCGGTGGAGCCTGCGTTGGCGAGTTTGGCTTCTGCGGCGGTGTAGTAGATGCCTGCTGCGTCGCCGAACTGAGCGATTTTTTCCCACAGTTCGAGGGCGTGGTCGTTGGCGTCGAGATTTTCGAAAGCGTTCGCGATTTCTGCGAGGGCGGCGGGATTGGAGGGAACGAGGGGTTCGGCGTCGTGCAGCGCTTTCAGTGCTTGGAGTCGGTCGTTCTTTTTGGCGAGGGAGCGCGACTTCTCGATGAGTTCGACCCAGGGTGGGCGGACGGAGAGGGCGCCGAGGCGGGGGGCGATGAAGAGGGCGCTGGGGGTGATTGAATCGTCTGAGGTTTCCTTGATTTCGTTGCGAAATCCGAACCAGATGCCGATGGCGACGAGGGCTTGGAGGGTGAGGACGGTCAGGGTGACGCGGAGAAACCGGGATCCGCGAGAGGCGGGCTCTGGCTGGATGGAGGGTGCTGCGTCCATGGGGATGAGGGTGGTCAGAGGCGGCGTTGGCCGTTGATGAAGGCAAGTTTGACTTCGAGGTTTTCGTCGAGGACGAGGAGATCGGCTTTGAGGTCGGTTGCGATGGAGCCGGTGGTGTGGTCGATTCCGATGGCTTTCGCGGGGGTGAGTGACGCCATGCGAACGGCTTCGTGGAGGGGGGCGCCGACGAGACGAACCATGTTGCGCACGAGCTCGTTCATTCGGGCGGTGCTGCTGCAGAGCGCGCTTCCGTCCTCGAGCCAGGAGGCCGTTTTTCCGACGACGCCGCGGATTTCGCCAATTTGGAATTTTGTTCCCTCAGGGAGTCCTGCACCGCCTGCGGCATCGGTCACGAGGGCGATGTGATCGGGGCCTTTGGCGCGGTAGAGTGCGCGCATCAGGGTGGGGCTGACGTGGGCACCGTCGGCGATGAGTTCGCAGATAAAATCGGGTTCACCCATTGCGTATTCCACGAGGCCCGCCACGCGTTCTGGACCGCGCTTGCGGGCGGACGACATGCAGTTGAAGGTGTGGGTGGTTTGGCGGAGTCCGCGAGCGGCTGCTGCCGCCACTTCTTCGTCCCACGCGTCGCTGTGACCGGCGCTGGGTTTGACGCCGGCCTCGAGGAGAGCGTCGATGAGGTCGAGTGCGCCGGGGAGTTCGGGCGCGAAGGTCATTTGGGTAATGAGGTGCCGAAACTCTAGCCACTCGCGGTATTCGGTGGGGTTGGGGTGGCGAATGAGATCAAGGACGTGTGCGCCCGGTTTTTGGAGGGAGAAATAAGGGCCTTCGATATGCACTCCGAGGATGCGCGAACCCGGGAACGACTCGGGATCGATTTGGTCGACGGCTCTTAGCACCTTGAGGATGTCCTCGTGGCTTGCGGTGACGGTGGTGAGGGCGAGCGAGGTGGTGCCTCCGGTGAGGTGAAACGCGGTGATTTCGGCGAAAGCCTCTGGGGAGGCTTCCATGGTGTCGCGGAGTTTTGCACCGTGAATGTGGAGGTCGATGAAGCCTGGGGAGAGGAACGCGCCGTTCAAATTGAGTACGGCCTCGGAACTGCCGGGTTGGAGGGTTTGTCCGATTTCGACGATGCGTTCGTCGCGGATGCGCACGCTGGTCTGGGGAGCGATGCGGTCGG
>JBIIXW010000129.1:0-9265 GCA_044347165.1 Chthoniobacteraceae bacterium | reverse complement strand
TGATGGCGCATTGGCGGGACGGGTGGGGCTGACGCTCATTGCGGGAGTTGCAGCTGGCACTCCGCGGCGTGAGCGGCGAAAGGAGCCGGAGGCGTCTGAATCGGTGAGGGCGCGTCGCGCGCTGGCCGGAGAGCAAGATTTGCCGTTCGAGGAGCCGCCGATGGAAGTCAAAGCAGTTCTCGCTGAGGAGCGGAAAGTTGCTTCGGCGGAGGTGGTTGTTGGAGTGCTGGGCTCTGCTGCGGAGCGGATTGCGTCGCATTGGCGAAAGGGTGAAGTTTCGGGCGGGTTGGTGAATGCGCCGGCTGCGTCGGCCGTTCCGCTGGGTTCAGAGCCCGAGCGACCTGTTGCATCCCCGATTGTTAGCGGTGGCAGCGCGGGTAGCACGGCCGCCCCGGCGTCCCCCTCGCCGAGCGCAGGGATCGTCACGAAACCAGCGAAAAGTTGGTCTGCGTACCTTGCTGAAGCCAGTGCAGAGCAAGCGGTTGCGCCATCCGCTCCAGCCCCGCGCGCGGAGTCGACGCCCAGTGCGCCGGCGTCTCCTGTATCATCGCGAGTAGATGATGCTCCTCGGCGGCCAATGCCCGAGCACGGGGCCTCGCGTCCCCCAGTGTCCTCGTCCGCCCCAACGGGCGCACAGCCTGTCGCGGCGCAATCACCGTTGAGGAAGGCGCCTGCAAAGCCGGGCAGCGGTGGAGTTGAGCCCGAGCAAATGCAGTTTGAGCCGGTTCAGCGCGGGCATTTCCAAGAAACGTCTCAGACAGTGATCGATGGTCAGGATCTTGATGTGCCGACTTTTCTGAGGCGGCGAAGCGGTCAGAAGTAGACCGAGCGAAAAAACGAGCTCGGGACAGACTGATCGCGGAACTCTGTGTGCTTACTGAGTTCGGATGCTGATGGAGTGGCTCATTATCGGCCACCCTGCTTAGCGCCGTTTACTCCCCCTATGAATCATCTGCTGCGTTTCGGACGAACTGCCTTTGCTGTGGCGGTTTGTGGCTCTTGGTTTTTACCCGGATTGGTGGCTGAAGCTGCCCCTGAGGCATTGAAGGATGTTCGGTTGCTCTCGCCCGAATGGATTTGTGCGGTTGTTGATCCGACGGCTGAAATTTTGGCTGCTCGAGAATTGCAGTTTAAGGCGGAGCTTGAAAAAGACCGTGCAGACCATGAGCGGTTACAAGCGGAGGGGAAGAAGGGTTGGTACTTGGAGAAATCAAAGCATTATCGTACCTTGCTGGTGCAGAATACGTTGCATCGCGAGTTGTTTGCTTCGATGAATCGAGCGTCCTTCTGGACGGTTAATGGGAAGACGCCTGCAGATGTGACGGTGTGGGCGCATTCGGTGGATGGGGTGCCTGCGGATTCTGCGACGGATGCTCCTGCGTTAGATTCGATGCCGTTAAGTCGGGTTGCAGACATGGTGTACTTGCGACTACCGGCTCCCTTTCGTTCGCCAGCAAAAGTGGAAGTCCGCGGTGGGGATGGGCGCGCGGGCGCGTTGCATTTCGATGAGGACTCGACGGTTTGTTGGAGTATTAAGGTGAATCAAGTGGGGTATCGTCCGGGTGTTTCGACCAATCGCGCTTATCTTGGGATGTGGTTGCCGGGAATTGGGGCGCTGGATTTTTCGAGGTTTGAAGGAAAACCCTTTGTTGTGCGCAGATTTGAGCGTGGAGCAGGGTTTCTTGATGGCCGTGCGGTGGGTGATGCGGTGACGAAGGGCAAGATTGCGTTGCGCAGGAAGTTTGCGGATCAGCATGCCGAACGGGAGGGGGGGAGCAATCTGACGGGGGAGGACGTTTATGAGATGGACCTCAGCGGAGTTCGGGGTTCGGGCGAGTTTTGTGTGCAGATTCCTGGGCTTGGGCGCTCGTGGCCGTTCGCGGTGGGAGAGAATGCGTTGGGGGAATCTTATTTCACGCTGATGAAGGGGCTGTTCACGCAGCGGTGCGGGATTGCGCTTCGATTGCCGTTTACGTCATGGGAGCGCGGCGCCTGTCATGAGACAACTTTGCCGGGGCGATTTCTTCCGGAAACCGAGGGTTGGTATCGAGGTGCTTATCGGAAGGGTGATCCACGCTTTGGAATCCGCGACGAGCAGGGAAAGCAGATTAGTCCTTCGACGTTCACGCTGGTTGGAAACTCGGATTCGAATGGGAAGCCTCTCTCTGGTGTGAAGGGCGGATGGCACGACGCCGCTGATTTCGATCGTCGAATTCATCATTACAACGTGGTTTCCGATCTTCTTGCTGCGTACGAGAGCAATGAAAAAGCGCTTGGAGACAAACAGTTGAACATTCCTGAATCCGGCAATGGGGTGCCGGACATTTTGGATGAGGCATTATGGGGGATTGACGTTTGGCGCCTCACGCAAACGGCGGAAGGAGCGGTCAGCAGTTGGATTGAGCAGCGGACGCATCCGGGGACTGCCCGCACCTTGGAGGAATCTATCGCGAAGGATCCGTTGCCGATGTTCAGCGCGGTGCCGGATCGGTGTGGCTCGTTTGCGTATGCCGCTGCCGCGGCGTGGGCGGGACGACTTTTGCGGCCATTCGATGCGAAGCGGGCCGAGGCATTCATTGAATCGTCAGCGCGCGCTTATGCGTGGGCGTCGAAGTCGGACTCGGTCATCAAAGGATGGACGCTGAAAGTCCAGGATGGAGGGCGTGATACCAAGTTGAAAGGGACGACGATTGCTTTCGATGAAGATCCCGAGGTGCGGACGGAGGATAACTTGGCGGTGGAGCGAGCGTTCGCCGCGTTGAACCTGCTTCATGCGACGGCACGCGACACGTACCGTAAAGATTGGGAGGCGTTTGGGATGGGTAAACAGTTCCATCTTGTTGCCCATCGGGTGAATCCTTGTCGCCTCGTTCCGCTGTTCAAACAAGGCGGGGTGGATGCGAGTGAGGTTGGAAAAGTGCTCGAGGCGCTGCGTCGTTCAGCGGAGGGATTGATGGCATCGCAATCGGAGCATGCGTATCGGATGCTTTGGCTTGGACCGAAGGATGGATGGTTTCACACGCTGGCGTGGGGTAACTATCATAGTAAGTTGCGCTTGGTGGGGACGCTTTACGCGGCAACGGGTGAAGCCCGATACCGGGATGCGTTAGCAGCGGGATCTGATTTTTTCCTCGGATGTAATCCGATGGGGACAACGCTGGTGAGCGGCTTGGGATCTATTTTTCCGGTGGTCTTTCAGCACATTCACTCCCAGTCCGATGGGATTGCGGAGCCCACGCCTGGCATCGCGCCGTACTGGTACACTTACGGGGTATCCATGAATGGGTTTCTCCTTGCAGATGCGGGACATGGAAGTGTGAAAGGCTTTTATCAGCCGTTTGGTCTGGCATTGATTCCGGATAAGCTGGGACGCGAAAAGTTGCAGGCGGACCTCGATCGCGCGGAGAAGGTGGGTGACTGGCCGCGCGAGGTTGGGAAGCCGGTGCGCGATGTGATTTGGAAAAACTGGCCGGTGTTTCGTCGGCACACCACCCATCCCGCCGCCGTGGTGGAGCAGAACGAGTTTACGGTGGGCGAAACCATCAGCCCGCTCGCGTTCGCGTTCAGCCTGTTGATGGGGGAGGGATGGACGCCTTCCCGCGATTTGCTCGAGCGACGTCCAAAGACCAATCTCAGCGAACTGCCCTACTACCCACAGCCATAGCGTGATGGGTGCTTAGCCTTTGGGAATCGCTCGGAGCGTGTGGTAGCACTCGAGTTTTTTCCAGGCGGTTGCGGGGGCGAACAAGGTGCCCGTGTCTTCGATCCGGAGGTGGTAAATTCGGTCGACCCAACGGCCCTCAGTGCCGAATCCCTCGAGTCCTAGCGTCACGGTTTTACGGTCCTTGGAAATCGTTGCGGAAATCACTTTCACGTCGCGCCGTTCGTGTTCGGGAGATCCGTAAGGGAGTCCGTCGGTGTAGAACCAAGTGGTTGCTTTCCAAGCGGACAGGAGTTCGGCTTCTGAAACGCGGTCCGCTAGGGGTTGCGTGAGTTCCACGGTAAACCCCTTGCTGTTCGCAGTGACGCGCAGCAAGTCGGCGGGAATGGTTTTCCCGTCGTAGGAGATTCGCTGCAAACGATCCTGAGCCCCGCCCTTCGCCGACCAACCGCGTCCGGTTTGACCCACGAGGAGGCTGCCGTCCGGTAGAAAAACGGGGCGCATCACCCCAGAGGCTAGTCCGAACGAGAAGGGCATCACGCTGCCCTGCTCGACTCCATCAACGGTTTCGATGGCAACCCGCAAGAGGGTTGAGAGGGTTTGGTCACCGATGAACATTTGCCGTCCGAAAGGACCGAACTTTCCGCCGGTCACATCCCACGCCGGATTTCCGGGCGAGTTTGCGAACTTGCCGTGTGGAAGCCAGACCGCGGCTTTTCGAATCTTCTCTTTCCAGAGGTCGAACTTCAGCTCGGGCGAGTCAGGGCGCATCCGTTTTTGCGACAAATCAAGGAGTCCCGAAAGGTGTCCGTAAAACCGACCTTCTTCGAGAGGGACGACTTTTGACGAGCCAACGTATTCGCCTTGGTTTTCTGCGTACCAGAGGCGTCCTTCGGGGTCGACTCCGAGGCCGGCTGGGCTGCGGAGTCCGTTCGCGAAAGGTTCACTGGTGCCGTCTGGTCGCACGCGGATTGCCCAGCCACGGTAGCCTCCCATCGATCCCATGAACGGGCCGCCAGCGCGCCACGAGGCTTTGTCGTTCCCGCTGTGGGTCAGGTTGAGCGTGATGTAGTAGTTGCCGGCTGCATCTCGGACGGGGCCGTGCAGGTACTCGTGGTAGTTTGCGTGGAACCCGAAGTCGTCACAGACCGTTTCGAAGCGATCGGCCCGTCCGTCTTGATTCGTGTCTGAGATCCGAGTCAGTTGGGGCTTTTGGGTGATCACGATTTTGTCGCCGTGATCGTCTTCGATGAAGACGCCGAGGCATTCATAAGTGCCTTCAGCAAAGAGGCTCCATTGATGGTTGCGAATCCGCCAGACGCCTGCGGTACGGGTTCCTACGACGATGGTTCCATCCTTCGCGATGGCGATGCCGGTGGGCTCGAAGAGTTGGTTTCTTCCGAATAAGTCTTTTGGGGATTCCCAATCTTCCGCCGTGTAACCGGCTGGGAGTTGGAGCGGAATCTTCCCGTCGGATGTGGGTTTACGGACCACTGTTTGTGGGGCTGGGTCTTCTCCGCGGCTGAGCAGCGGACGCGCAACGAGGCCGCCGGGGATTGCGGCGGAAAAGGCGGCTTTTACGTTCGCGCCAGCGCTGACGGTCCACACGCCGTCTGCGACGGAACTGTTTTCGGCGCGTACATCCGTGAGACCTTCGGAGTGGATTTGGAAGCGCTGAGGGTTGGCGAGCGTTCCCTGAACGGTGACGAGGATTCGCCCATCGGGAGTGGCGGTCACGCTCTGCGAGAAGCGGTTTGCTCCGACGCGCAGATTGAAGGCCGGTTCGCCGGTGGTGGGGTCGATGGTGTGACCTTCGAACTTCAGGCCTGCATGGGCTTTCAGTTGCTCGGCGAAAGTGCGCTCGTCGGCGAGCCAGCGTTCAGTCGCTTTTTCATCAAGAACGTCGGGTTGTTTGAACTCAAGATCGACGGGGGTTCCGTCCTGCGTGAGCGGTTGGAGGAGGGGAGTGGTCTCGTGAATCAGGCGCGATGCAAGGCCTCGATCGGAGCCGGGTTGGCCGCGACCTTGCCGTTCTTTGGTGAGGTTGAGGAAGCCTCCGCTCCAGATGTTGCGGACCGAGAGAAATCGCTCGTCGAAAGTGTAGTTGATTCCCGAGGGAAGTCCGACGTGAAGGGCGCGTCCGCTGGAGCCCATGATGGGGGCTCTGACGACGCGGGTGCGTTTTGCGACGGGTTCTTCGTTGGGAATTTCGAGGAGGGATTTGGGTTTGGATTTTTGGTCGACCTTCACCATCACTTTCGCGGGGCCGGCTTCGGGTGCATCGGCGAGGGTGCGAAGGTAGTGCCAGATGTTTTCGACGGCGGAGTCTGACAATACTTCAGTGGTAAAAAGCGGCATTGCAGCCGGATAGGGGGTGCCTTTGGTCGGGCCATTTTCCGCGATGGCGAGGTGTTCGGAAGCTTTGCGGACGGACTCGTTGTAATAGGTTTTGTCGGCCTTGACCGAGCGGCGCGTGTTGGCGGCTTGATCGAAGATTTCGCGCTGACGCGGGGTGGAGAGGAAGAGTCCGTGGAGGTTGGGGCCGGTGCGAACGGAGGCGTCGTTTTTGTCGACGGCGTGGCAGACGATGCAGCCGAAAATCTCGAATGCGTTTTTGCCTTCGGCGACGGCATCGATTTCTTGCTGAGCGACGAGGGAAAGAGGGAGGGCTAGGGCGGAGAGCGCGATGAGGTGCGGTTTCATGGGAGGGCAATGTTGTCCTAATTAAAGGGTATTTGGCTGGGAGGGCTATTGCCATTTTACATATTGACGTATAGCGATGTGAAATGATAACAAAAAGTAATGAGGTTCTTGCTTTCGGTAATAACTGCTCTGGTTTCAGTTAGTGTATTCGCAGCCTCCCCCGTTCGAATCGATGGTGATGTAAAGGTTGTTAGACGCGCGAACTCTTTTGGATCCAACAATGGCAAAGGGGCTAATCGGGTCGTTAACGAAGAAATCCATCTCGAGGTGAGTGTAAAAAAGGCTACTGAATTCAGTTCAAAGGTTGAACTCCGATGGTGGTTGTTCCAGCGCGGAATCGGCTCAACCTCGAATGAACTCAAAGTTGCGGACGGAGGTAGTCAACAGATTGATGTTACTTCAGCGGAGGCCGCTGGCTTCAAATCAAGAGTTCATAATTTCCATAGGCAAGAAGCGCAATCGTAGCCGTATTTGCCTGGTGTAAAGGGGGTTAATAGGGTGGTGTTAGGAAAAAATACTCTAGGGGTTAAGTTCGCTGGCTACGGGGTACAAATCATCGGCGGAGGGCAGGTGCTTGACAGCAAGTTCTCGTCCGACGATTTGGCGGCGCATGTGGGCGCTTCGGCAAAAACCCCAGGTAGGGCTGCACAGGGTGGAGGAAAGAAGTGAAGTGAGCGGCTGGATGGTTCGGTCTGGGTCAGCGACTTGCGCTTGAGCGAAGCGCTTGGATTTCGAGGGCTGCGGTGAGTGCCATTGAGCCGCCACGATCATCTGTCTGCTAGGAAATTGCTTTTGCGCCCGGCGCATCGGAAATGGCCAGGACGGGGATGGGCGTCGACGATGGCCTTGTTCTTCACATCCACCCGTCCCGTCAACAGTGGACCAGAAGTGGAGCGTGTATTCGGCGAGACTGCTGGGGAGTGATTTGAACTCCGGTTCCACCCGCAGCTATTCAGCAGAGACGAGGTAGAGCCCCGGATAAACGGCGCGGACGTAGTTGAGGATTGAAGCAGACAGCTCAGACAGCAAACTGGCGGCGGCCGAGCTTGGAGGGTTCGCGGGTTGAGGTTTGGGCATGATGTTTCGATGGTTTTGAGTTTGGGGTTTCGGGTTGGTAACGATGGGTGGCGGCGGCTTGTTGGTCCGCCACGCTAATGTCCACAGCTCGGCTGTGTTTGCAGGAGCGGGAACCGTTGGCGGCGACGTGCTGAGGCCATCCGCGGCAGTTGCACGAAGCTGAGCCATCCGTGTAGCGGAGGGTTTCGTATTGAACGTCAGGGTTGGAGTCGGAAGCGAACGTCCGTGCCTATCTGATGGTTTTGCTCATCGATTGGGTTGGGTTGATTCCCGCCTGAAAACGCTCACCCTTCATTCATGGGTTCATGCGTGTTTGTGGCGAGCGGGTTGAATTTCGACGTGGACAGCTACCTTCCTGGGCAGCCGTTCCAAGTTACCGGGATTTTTAGAAAGGGAGGGCTACCACCCCGGCCTGATTCCGGATTTATTTCCACCGCGGTGCTGTTCCGGAACTTTGGAAAGATCGAAGGGGTGTTGGCGTCGCTCAAATGCCGGGTGAAATATCTAAAGCACGACTGGTGGCAGAAGGCGCTCCGGTTGCGCAAGCGCGCAGACCACGGGATTCGGTGGAAGGCGCAACCTCAAGGAACGGGCACAGGCGCTGTTTCCGTGGGTGGAGGTGACGCTCAAGACGGCCGACGCGCTGCTGACTCTGGAGGCGGGCCTAGGTGGAGGCAGACAAGATGAAACTCGCTGATTGGAATGTTCGTTTCACTTTAGCCGGGATTCGCAGCCCGGCACTCCACGAGAAACTCAAGAGGGTCACAGATTTTGAGCTCCTTCTCGTAGAATGACCGCAGGGTTCTCAAGTGGCTGTCGTAACTCACCAAATGGCTGGCGCGTCCGTTGATGGCGCACAGCAAAAACATCACATCGTCAGGATCGATGGGATAATGGCGGAAGTGGAAAAAAGCCACGGTGACCAGTTTTGCGTGAACCGCGAGGGTCGTAAGGAATGCCTCCACCTCTGGGGCGGCCACTCCATGAGAGAGCAACTTCTCTGCGTACTCGGAGAGAGTATCAAGACTGACAAGCAACTCGAACTCTCGCTTTTGCCAGCGGTCTAAAATTTCAGCAGTCGGACTTGCTTTGTGAGGACTTCGTGCAGCTGCCAAGAGCACGTTGGTGTCCAATACCGCTCTGAACGGGGAAGTCATCTAAAGCTGTCCGGTGACGGCTTGGTGCTGATTCCGAAGGGTTGCAAAAGACGCATCTCTGTCTTCCTCCCTCAGTTGTACTCGGTTGGCGTTTGCAACAGCCTTGGCCGCTATTGCCCTCGCTTCAGCCCCGTAACGGTTGGCACGGAGCGTCTCCAATTCCGCTTCGTGACGGAGGAACATCTCAATCCGGGCTCCTAAATCGGGAATCGAGGCAACCCGGGCATGCACATCGGCGGGAATGTCGAAGGTCATGGTCACATAGGGAGGTTAAGCTCCCTGGGTGATTCTGCAAGTTCAGCCGACAAACTCGTTTCTTCGCTGCGGGACTCCTTGTTGCGGCATGCCATGGCGGTGTGCCTTGTGTGGACGGCCGAGCCGAGTGTCAGTGCTGGAGATCAAGCGAATGACAGGCTGGCCGAATGGCAGGCCCGGGTACGAGGCGGATCACATCGTGCCACTGTCACGGGGCGGGGCCGATAAACCGTCCAACATTCAGTGGCTCACGATCCCAGCGCACAGGGGGAAGACCCGGTGGGAGCTGGAAGAGCAGGAGCTAACCCGCCGCGAAAAACGATCAGTCTGCTAGGGAATTGCTTTTGCGCCCGCCGCATCGGAAATGGCCAGGACGGGGATGGGCGTCGGGGAGTGAGGGGGTCTGGCTTTT
>JBIIXW010000128.1:0-9351 GCA_044347165.1 Chthoniobacteraceae bacterium | reverse complement strand
GTTGCTGGGTGGGTTGGCGCAGTTGTTGGTGCAGGTGCCGTCGTTGCGCGGGGTGGGGTATCGGTTTCGGTGGGATTTTCGGTGGCGTGATGCGGCGATGCGCCGATTTTTGTTGGTGTTGGGTCCGGCCTTGGTGGCGGCGAGTGCGGTGCAGGTGAATGTGATGGTGAACGCGCAGTTTGCTTCGTATCAGGGGGATGGAGCGGTGAGTTGGCTGGATTTTGCGTTTCGCTTGATGCAGTTGCCGTTGGGGTTGTTTGGGGTGGCGATTGGCACGGTGGCGTTGCCGTCGGTG
This sequence comes from Chthoniobacteraceae bacterium, assembly GCA_044347165.1. Lineage (GTDB taxonomy): Bacteria > Verrucomicrobiota > Verrucomicrobiia > Chthoniobacterales > Chthoniobacteraceae > JBEEPE01. Next base: position 9,056 of record JBIIXW010000128.1, on the reverse strand, counting down.
TCGCGGAGCGCGGAGGCGGGCGATTTGGCGGGGGTGCGTGGGGTGTTGGCGCACGGGTTACGGCTTGCGGCGGTGCTGACGGTGCCTGCGACGGCGGGGCTTTGGTTTTTGGCGGAGCCGTTGGTGGCGTTGTTGTATCAGCACGGGGTATTTGATGCGGAATCGACGCGGCAGACGGCGGTGGCGTTGCGGTATTACACGGTGGGATTGGCGGCGTATTCGGGGATTAAGGTGATTAGTCCGGCTTTTTATGCGTTGGACCGGCGAATGAAGCCGATGTTGGTGGCGTTTGGGGCGATAGGAACGAATGCGGTATTGAACTGGGTGCTGACGGCGTGGTCGGGGATGGGGCATCGAGGGCTGGCGTTGGCGACGGGTTTGGTGGCGACGGTCAACTTTGCGGTGTTGTACGGGATGATGCGGGGATTGTTGGGGGGTATGGAGACGCGTGGTCTCGTGGCGACGGTTTCGAAAGCGGGGGGGGCGAGTTTCGCCATGCTGGGAGCGTTGGCGGGGTATGAACTGGTGCTTGGACGCTATTTGGGGACGGCGGCGGAGGGAGGGCTCGTTTTGCGAGCAACGGTTTTGGTGGCGGAGATTGGGTTGGGTGCGGCGGTGTTTTGGGGTGCGGCGATGGTGTTGCGCTTGCGCGAGGTGACGGAGTTGTCCTCGGGGTTGATGCGTCGGTTGCGGGGGCGGCGGGCGGCGTAGGGTGGTGATGGGGCCCTGTAGGGGCGCGATACGTTGTCACGCCCTTACAGGGCTTGGGAAATGGGGGGGGCACACCTGGGCCGTTGGCCCAGGCTGTCGTGAGGCGCGCCGTTGGCGCTGGGGAGGGGGTATTGTGGGGGAGCGATGCGTTGGCGTGGGGGAGGGGGGCAATGAGGAACGGGCTCCGAGGGTGCGGAAATAGGCTCACCTTGTGGGTGAGTTGAAGAAGGCTCCGTTCACGCCTGCATCATGGACAACGGTAAATCGTTTGCTGATTACCGATGCCACCGCTTTTCCGGTTTTGGGCTTAGCGGATGAGGGCGGCGGTGGCGGCGGCGGTCGTGGCGGTGTGCGTCAGCGTGATGAGGCAGCGGGTGGCGTTGAGGGATTGGAGCAGGGTGAGGCCGTTGCCGTGGAGGACAACCGATGGGGCTTTTCGTGGGTCGTGCACGATTTCGATGTCCTGCCAGGAGAGGTCTGCGCCAATGCCGGTTCCGAACGCCTTCGAAACGGCTTCTTTGGCGGCGAATCGGGCGGCGTACGAGGGGATGGGGTCTGCGAGGGAGGCGCAGTAGGATTGTTCGCCTGCGGTGAAGAGTCGGTCGAGGAAGGGTTTACCGTGGCGTGCGGCGGAGGCGCGGAAGCGGTCGATTTCAACGAGGTCGAGGCCGATGCCGAGCAGTTCTCCCATGATGCGTCAGGCGGGGAGGTTCATGAGGCGAATCATTTCCCGCACGGCTTCGGTGAGGCCGGTGAAGAGGCTGCGAGCGATGATGGAGTGTCCGATGTTGAGGTCGACGAGGTGTGGGACACGGCGGATGAGCGCGATGTTGGTGTAGTTGATTCCGTGGCCGGCGTTGACTTGTAAGCCGGCCTGATGGGCGTGGCTGGCGGCGTCGATGAGGCGCTGGAGTTCCTCGAGTTGTGCGTCACCTTGCGCGTTGGCGAAGGCGCCGGTGTGGAGTTCGACCATGTGCGCGCCGAGGGCGAGGGAGGCGTCGATTTGCGCGGCGTCCGGTTCGATGAACATGCTCACGCGGGTGCCGGCTTCGGTGAGTCGGCGCACGGTCGGTTCGAGGAGGGGTTTGAGGCGTACGACGTCGAGTCCGCCTTCGGTGGTGACTTCCTCGCGATTTTCTGGGACGAGACAGGCTTCGTCGGGGCGCGTTTGGAGGGCGATCTCGACGATTTCGGGTGTGTTGCCCATTTCGAGGTTGAGTCGCAGGCCGGGTTCAGCGCGGAGGGTTTTGACGTCGGCGTCTTGGATGTGGCGACGGTCGGCGCGGAGGTGGACGGTGATTCCGACGGCACCGGCGGCGAGGCTTTGGCGTGCGGCTTCGAGAACGAGGGGTTCGGCGTTGTGGGCGAACGGGTTCTTTGGGTAGCGCGCTTGGCGAACGGTGGCGACGTGATCGATGTTGATGCCGAGGTGGGGCATGCGTTGGGAGCGGGTGTGGAGTGCGTGTTTAGTGTCGGAAGTGGCGCGTGCCGGTGAAGATCATGGCCATGCCGCGTTCGTTGGCGGCGGCGATGACTTCTTCGTCGCGGACGGAGCCGCCGGGTTGGATGGCGCAGGTGGCGCCGGCGTCGGCGGCGGCGAGGAGTCCGTCGGGGAAGGGGAAGAAGGCGTCGCTGCCGACGGCGCTTCCTTTTAACGAGAGACCGGCATCGGCGGCTTTCCAGACGGCGACGCGGGAGGCGTCGACGCGAGACATTTGACCGGCGCCGATGCCGAGGGTGCGATCGGGGCCGGTGTAGACGATGGCGTTGCTTTTGACGTGTTTGACGACGCGCCAAGCGAAGGACATGGCGCGGAGTTCGTCTTTGGTGGGTTGGCGTTTGGAGACGACTTTCGCGAGGAGATCGCCGTGGAGTTCGGTGGATAGGTCACGGCTTTGGGTGAGGACGCCACCGATGACGGAGCGGACGGTGGTTTCGTTGGGGAGACCGGAGCTGACGGGTTTGAGTTTCCGCATGAGGCGGAGGTTTTTCTTCTTTTGGAGAAGGGCGCGGGCGTCGGGATCGAAGTCTGGGGCGATGATGACTTCGCTGAAGATTTCGCTGATGGCGCGGGCGAGGGGTTCGGTGAGGGTTCGGTTGGTGATGATGATGCCGCCGAAGGGGGCTTGTTTGTCGGTGTCGAACGCTTTGTCCCAGGCGAGGCGGAGATCATCGTCGCAGCCGATTCCGCAGGGGTTGGTGTGTTTGAGGATGGCGACGGTGGAGGCGTCAAACTCTTCGATGAGTTCTGAGGCGGCGGAGATATCGAGGATATTGTTGTAGGAAAGTTCTTTGCCGTGGAGCTGTTGAAAATATTGATCGAAGTTTCCGTACAGTGCGGCGGTTTGGTGCGGGTTTTCGCCGTACCGGAGTCGAGCGGTGCAGGGGAGCGAGAGGTTGAAGGAGCTGGAGGTGTCCTTTTCTTTGTTGAGGTAGTTGGCGATGGCGCCGTCGTAGCGGGCGGTGGTGACGAAGACTTTGATGCCGAGGCGTTCGCGGAGTTGGGAGGTGGTGGCGCCTTGGTTGGCGCGCATGGATTCGAGGACGGGTGCGTAATCGGCGGGGTCGACGACGACGGTGACGGAGCGGTGATTCTTTGCGGCGGAGCGCAGCATGGAGGGGCCGCCGATATCGATGTTCTCGATGGCTTCTTCCATGGTGACGTCGGGTTTCGCGATGGTTGCCTCGAAGGGGTAGAGGTTTACGACGACGAGATCGATGGGAAGGATGCCATTTTTGTTGGCGGCGTCGGTGTGTTCCTCGTTGTCGCGGACCCAGAGCAGGCCGCCGTGGACCTTGGGGTGGAGGGTTTTGACGCGACCATCCATCATTTCAGGGAAGCCGGTGTAATCGGAGATTTCGCGGGCGGGGATGCCGTTTTTATTGAGGAGGCTGAAGGTGCCACCGGTGGAGATGATTTCCACGCCCATGTCGACGAGGGCTTTTGCGAAATCGATGAGACCGGTTTTGTCGGAGACGGAGATGAGAGCCCGTTGGATTTTCATGTGGAGAGGGGCAGGTTAGCGCCAGGTGGCGTGCCTGAGAACACGAAACGGGGGGGTGATGTTCGGGGTTGAGTTTTTAGAAGGGGGCGGTTCACTTCTTAAAGATTCAACTATGAGACCAACCTATCTGGCGGCGATGCTTTCGGTGTTGCCCCTACTCGCTGAGGCGGCACCGGTGACGATTGATGTGACGAAGTTGCCGAAGGCGACGCAGGTGGTGGATGAGGTAGTGGTACCGATTCCGAGCGAAGTTTTTGCGGCATTGGACAAACTAGGGAAGCCGAAGTGGGGGGAGTCGGTGCGTCCGGTGAAGGGGTTGATGGTGCCGGGTGGTGGGCGCGAGCAGGTGGCGTTGGTTTTGGGGACGGTGATTGCGGACGGATTTGTGGCGGTGCAGGCGGAGAGTGTGGAGGAGGTGAAGCAGGTGGGGAGTTTGGTGCGTCAGTTGGCGAAGGCGATAGGGGTTGAGCGCGCGGTGACGCGGCATGCGACGGCGATTGTGGAGGCGGCGGACCGGAGGGCGTGGAACGAGGTGAAGCGGGAGTTGGATGGGGCGATTAAGGATGTGCGGGTGGCGATGACGGAGTTGAACAATGGGGCGTTGTCGCAGTTGGTCAGTGTGGGTGGATGGTTGCGTGGGACGGAAGTGTTGGCGGCGGTGGTGGGGAAGCAGTACTCGGCGGACGGCGCGGAGTTGTTGCAGCAGCCATTGTTGGCGGACCATTTTGCGGTGCGGTTGACGGAGTTGGAGAAGGGGGCGCGGACGCCGTTGATTGGGGTGGTGCGGACGGGGTTGAGTCGGATTAACGAGGTGATGGGGACGGGGGACACGCGGTTGGCGCAGGAGCATGTGCGTCAGATTGGGCGGATTTCTGGGGAGTTGGTTTTACAGATCACGGAGCGCAGCAAATGAGCATTTTGAGTCGAACGTTGAGCCGGATGAGCTTTATGAAGGCAGATCGAGGCAGTTTTGGGGCGGGGTTGATGCGCGGGGTTGCGGCGTTGATATGTGTGGGTGCTTGGGCTGCGGGGGAAGTGGTGGCGGCGGATAAGGACGGGATTTCGGAGGCCTTGGTCTTGGGGTTTGAGGCGTCGCAGAAGGCGGTGAAGAGCGGGTTTACGGTTCGGGAGCAGCATTGGGGCGGGGATTTGCCGGTGAACCAGCCTCGGGCGATTGTGCATCAGCTGTTTAAGGGGAATGAGTATTGGTTTTGGATGAGTTCTGCGGTGCCTGGGGCGAAGGTGTCGGTGCACGTCTATGACAAGGATGGGAAGCTCGTGGAGGACGAGGTGGTGAAGGGCGGGGGGACGTTTGCGGTGCGACTGACTCCGAAGCGGACGGGTTCGTATTATTTGTTGGTGGAGATTGAGAAATCGTCGGAGGAGCGAACGCCGTGGGCGTTGATTTATGCGTTCCGGTAAGCGGGCGCTGGGTTAAACGCTGATTTCATGAGTGTAGAGCACGAGAGCGCGGTGGAGGGGGAGGGAGCGGAGGCGGGGAAGCGGGTGGAGACGTTGCAGTTTGAGAGCGGGTGGGTTTTGAAGGCGTTGTATGCGGGGGATTTGGGGTTGTTGAAGGAGTTGGAGGGGCGGTTGGGTGTGAGGTTGACGACGCGGGACGGTTGGTTGCGGATTGAGGGGACGGATGGGGGGATTGGCGGGGTGAAGCGGGTGTTTGAGCAGTTGAGCGCGGCGCGTGGGCGTGGAGTTGCGATTGGGCGGCAGGAGTTTCGGTATGCGGTGCGGGTGGTGATGGAAGAGGATGGGAGCGGGGGATTGGATGTGCTGAGTCGGGAACAGGTTCGGGTTTCGCCGAAGCGCGGTTCGATTACGCCGAAGACGGAGGGGCAGCGTCGGTACTTGGAATCGATTCGGACGAAGGATTTGGTGTTTGGGATCGGGCCGGCTGGAACGGGAAAGACGTATTTGGCGATGGCGATGGCGGTTGCGGCGTTGAAGGAGGGGACGGTGCGGCGGATTGTTTTGACGCGTCCAGCGGTGGAGGCGGGGGAGGCGCTGGGGTTTTTGCCGGGCGATTTGCGGGACAAGATTATGCCTTACCTGAGGCCACTGTCCGACGCGTTGCAGGACATGTTGGATGCGGGGGAAGTGGAGCGGTTCATGGAGCGGAACGTGATTGAGATTGCGCCGCTGGCTTACATGCGGGGGCGGACGCTTTCGAATGCGTTCATTGTGTTGGATGAGGCTCAGAACACGACGACGGAGCAGATGTTCATGTTTTTGACGCGGTTGGGTCCGGGCTCGAAGGCGGTGATTACGGGGGATCAGACGCAGATTGATTTACCGTCGAACCGTCGATCGGGGTTGATTGAGGCGGCGCAGGCGTTGGCGGAGGTGCCGGCGATTGGATTTAACTATTTTGAGGAGCGGGATGTGGTTCGTCACGAGTTGGTTGCGGACATTGTGACGGCGTATCGGAAGCATCGTGGCGGCGGCGCGACGGGGAAGGGTTGATATGGGTTTCTTTCGGAAAGTGTTGGGGAGGTTTGGGGCGGGTGAGGGTTGTCGGACGCGTCGAACGGTTTCACAATCGGCCATGATGGAGTGGTTTGAGTGTGGGTGGTTGGCGAGGTTGGTGGTGCTGGGTTTGTGCGGGGCGGCGATGGTTTGGATGTTGGCTTCGGGGTCTGGTGGAGTGGTGCCGGAGCGGGCGCTGATGAGTGGATTTATCTATTTGCTCTCGGTGGTTTTGATTTGGGTGAATCACAAACAGCTCTGGTGTAGCAACTCCCGGTTGGCATTGTTTTTTGTCACGATGCTGGTGCACGTGTTGGCGGTGAAGTTGATGGTGGGGGCGGCGGATGAGCAGTTGGCTTCGGTGGGGGCGGGTTCAGCGGGTGGGGAGGGGATGTTTTTTTCGCCTCAACTGCGGCACCAGATGTTGTGGGTGCTTTTGCCTCATGGATTGGCGCCGCTGACGATTTCGATTTTGTTGGGGACGCGGTTGGGGGTGGCGATGGCGATTTTCACGGGGCTTTTTGCAGCGATGACGCGTGGCGGGTTGGATGCCTCGTTGTTGGTGATGGCGTTGTTGGCGGCGTTTACGGGAGCGTTGGCGACGCAGAACGTGCGGCGGCGTGCGGATTTGTTGCGGGCGGGTTTTTTGATTGGGAACACGACGTTTGTGTTGGCGTTGGTCTTGGGCTTGTTTGGGCCGGTGGCTGTGACGGCTTGGCTGGGGTTTCCGTGGAAGATGACGGGGGTGATGTGGGTGGCGGCGATGTGTGGGGGGGTGTTGCTGGCGATGTTGGTGAACGGGGTGATTCCGATTTTGGAGGGGGTGTTTGGGATTACGACGACGTTGTCGTGGATTGAGTTGGCGGATTTGAATCATCCGCTGTTGAAGCGGATGGTTTTGGAGGCACCGGGGACGTACCACCACAGTTTGATGGTGGCGGCGATTTCGGAATCGGCGGCGGGTGAGATTGGGGCAGATTCGGCGCGGACGCGTGCGTGCGCTTATTTTCACGACATCGGAAAACTGACGAAGCCACAGTACTTTGGCGAGAATCGTGGGGCGCGAGATCCGCACGAGGATTTAACCCCATGGATGAGTGCGTTGGTGATTATTGCGCATGTGAAGGATGGGGTGGATTTGGCGCTGAAGCATCGGTTGCGGCGTCCGATGATTGATGTGATTCGCGAGCATCATGGGACGCAGCGGGTGCGGTTCTTTTTGAGGCGCGCGATGGAGTTGGCGGAGAAGGCGCGGGCGGAGGGGGTGCCGGACAACGAGGTGCCTGAGGTGAGGGAGGAGAGTTTTCGTTATCCGGGGCCGAAGCCGTCGACGAAGGAGTCGGCGATTATTGCGATGGCGGATGCGGTGGAGAGCGCGTCGCGGGCGATGAAGGAGGTGAGCGTGCCGAGGTTACACGGGTTGGTGGATGATTTGGTGGATGAGAAGATTCGGGATGGGCAGTTATCGGAGTGTCCATTGACGATGCAGGAGATTTCGGTGGTGAAGGAGAGTTTCAAGCGGAGTTTGGTGGTGATGTCGCATGCGCGGATTGCGTATCCGGAGGATGTGGATCGGAAGAAGACGCGGACGGTTTAAGGATTGAGGGGATTGAGGGGGGGCGTTGCTTTCGCGGGGTTCTGGGATAGGAATGGAGGTTATGAGTTGCACGAAGATTGATCCGGCGCTGCATCAGGCGCGGAAGCCCGAGTGGATCAAGGTGAGATTGCCGGCGAATCCGGTGTTTTTTTCGACGAAGAACCTCGTGGAAGATTTGCGGTTGCACACGGTTTGCGAGTCGGCGCAGTGTCCGAATCGGTGGGAGTGTTGGAGTTCGGGAACGGCGACATTCATGATTGCGGGGGATCGTTGTACGCGTGCGTGCGGGTTTTGTGCGGTGACGACGGCGAAGCCTTTTCCGTTGGAGGCGGATGAGCCGGAGCGTGTGGCGGAGGCGGTGCGTCGAATGCGGTTGAAGCATGTGGTGGTGACGGCGGTGGCGCGGGACGATTTGAAGGATGGGGGTGCGGAGCATTTTGCGCGGACGATTCGGGCGATTCGTGGGGTGGATGAGTCGATTGTGATCGAGGTTTTAACGCCTGATTTTCATGCAAAAGAGCCGTTGATTCGGGTGGTAACGGATGCGGCGCCTGAGATTTTCAATCACAACATTGAGACGGTGGAGCGGTTGACGCCGGCGGTGAGGTCGCGAGCGAAGTACAAGGTTTCGATGGAGACGTTGCGGAAGGCGAAGGAGATTGCGCCGGAGATTGTGACGAAGAGCGGGATTATGTTGGGGCTTGGGGAGATGGAGGCAGAGGTGTTGCAGACGATGGATGATTTACGAGCGCACGGGGTGCAGGTGATGACGATTGGCCAGTATTTGCGGCCGAGTGCGAATCATTTGCCGGTGGTGGAGTACATTCATCCGGATGTGTTTGCGCGGTATAAGGATGAGGGGTATGCGCGCGGATTTGAGCATGTCGCGTCGGGGCCGTTGGTTCGGAGTAGTTATCATGCGGCGGATTTTCAGCCGTCGAAGTTGCTGAAGAAGGGGTGAGGGGATGTGGGAGGGGATTGTTTTGGCGGGTGGGCGTTCGGAGCGGTTTGGGCGGGATAAGGCGTTGGTGGAGGTTGGTGGGCAGGTGCTTTGGGAGCGGCAGTGTCGGGTGATGGCGTTAGCGGGTGCGGGAAGAGTGCGGGTGGCGTGCGGAGGGCGGCGGTTGGATGGCGGGTGGGAGATGGTGGAGGACGGGGGTTGGTCGAATGGGTCGAATGGGTCGAATGGGTCGAATGGGTCGAATGGGCCGTTGGGTGGGTTGTTGGAGGGGTTTCGGCGGGTTCGGGTGGGGGTGATGGTGTTG
>JBIIXW010000031.1:0-29193 GCA_044347165.1 Chthoniobacteraceae bacterium | reverse complement strand
CGACCACAATAGGTTGAGGGGATCCGCCTCCAACGGTTCCGCAAACGCCTGTCGCCACGCACGGGAAACGACCATCTCGCGCACCAAGCGCTTCAAGTTCCAGCCCCCCTCCACAAACCGTAACGCCAAATCATCCAATAGCTCAGGATGACTCGGCGCTTCTCCCGTAGTCCCAAAGTTTTCCGTTGTCGAAACGATTCCCGCACCAAACACCCAAGCCCATACCCGATTGACCAACACCCTCGCCGTCAGCGGGTTCGTATCCGAGGTCAACCATTCCGCAAACTCGAGTCGGCCGCTCGTGCCCTCCTTGATCGCCGGTCGCATCCCCGGCTTCATCGCCACCTGCAGGAAGCCGCGAGGCACCCGAGCCCCCTTCTGCTTCGCCACCCCGCGCACGCGAATCTCCGTATCGCCAATCTCCGAACTCTCCCCCACCACCATCGCTACAGACCGAGCCGGAGCCACCTTCTCCAACGCCTTCATCCGACTGTTCATCGCCGCCATCTCCTGCTTCGCCTTCTCCAACGCGCTGCCGGAATCTCCAGCAACCTTGCCCGACCCTTCCACGGTTCCCTCCGGAATGAACTGCACCGCATCAATCACCACAAAACCTTTCGAACCCGCGTTGCTCACCAAAACATACCCCGCCCCATCCTTCTCAAACCGAAACGTCCCCAACGACGTAAAGTACCCATCCACCGCCGGTGGCTGAGTCTGATCCACAACCACCGTCTCCTCACCATCCGCATGAAACACCGTGACCCGAACCTCGTGCGCCCGGTTCGGTCCCTCAGGATAAGCAAACCGCACCTCATACCGCCCCGCAGCAGGAAGTTGCGGAGTAAACGTGGCCGTTTTCTCGCCCTTAGCCGCATTGCCATCATTCAAGTACTCCGCCCCAACGTGCCGCCGAGAAGCCCGCGACCGAGTCCACTCCCCAACCAACTTCGCCTGACGCTCATCCACCACAATCCCCTTCAGCGAAGTCGCTTCCACCTCACCAAGTTCCGATGCGTCAACCTCCGTTGCACCATGACTCAACTTCGAAACCATCGTGCGCAACTCCTCAATGCGCCGCTTCACCACCCCCACTTGCTCCGCATGCTCCTTCACCCGCTTCTCCTCCTCAGGCATCCCCGGCAACGGCTCCGTCATCCAACGAGCCACATTATCCGTCAGGTTGAACAACGTTCGCGTGCTACTGAAAATCCCAGCCATCGCGTAATAGTCCCGCTGCGGAATCGGATCAAACTTGTGGTCATGACAACGGGCACACCCAACCGTCTGCCCAAGAAACACCTTCCCAACCGTATCCAACTGCTCGTCAATAATATCAAACCGCAACTGCTGCTTGTCCTGCTCCTCGTAATTCGTCGGACCTAACGCCAAAAATCCCGTCGCGATTAACTGCCGACGCCGTTGCTCCACCGAGTCCCACGGCATCAAATCCCCCGCAACCTGTTCCACAATAAATCGATTCAACGGCACATCACCGTGAATGGATGAAATCACGTAATCACGAAACCGCCATGCATCCTTGAACAACAACGTCCTCCCACCACCACTCGATTCCGCGAATCGCGTCATGTCTAACCACCGACGCCCAAAGGCCTCCGCAAAATCGCGCCGCCCCAACAACCGATCCACTTCGCGCTCCACCGCACCCTGAGGGTCCGCCGCGTACTCGCGAGAAAAGCCCTCAACCAACCCTGGTTCCGGAGGCAATCCTGCCAACAAAATCCAGAGCCTCCGTAACACCGAAGCCCCATCCGCATCGCCCACCGGTTTCACGCCCGCCGCCTCCATCTTCGCCAGGAGAAACCGATCCACCCGCAATCCCGACCAACCAGAGTCGCGGACCGCAGGAACTTCGCGCGCCAGAGGCGGCTGAAACGCCCAGAACGCCCGCCCCTCCTCCACCGTCGGGACCTTCGCCCCCCCCTTCCCTGCGACCATCTTCGCCGGATCCTCCTTGCGCGGATCCGGCCCCCCACGGCGCACCCACTCCTCAATCACCCCAATCTCCGACGCCGACATTTTCCGCCGCGGCGGCATCTGCAAATCCACGTCCTCGTAACGCACCACCTTCACCAACAAACTCGCGTCAACGTCACCCGGCACCATCGCCATCCCCGAGTCGCCTCCTGCACGCCAGCCACCCTCAAAATCGAGACGCAACCCGCCCTTCACCTTCTTCTCCACGCTATGACACTCCAAACAGTGCTCGGCTAGGAGCGGCCGAACCCGTTTCTCGAAAAACTCAGTGTCCGTTTCACCCGACGCAGCACCAGAGGTCGCAGCGAAAAGGGTCACCGCGCAAACGACAAAACCAGAACGAGACATCAACGTTCCGAGGAGACTCAGGGGGTAAGAGTTCATCTAAAGACGCGACCCGCAGTCCGTGCACTTCTTTGCACCATTACCGCCAGTCAGCGTTCCCAAAAAGCAACTCAGATACCAGAGACAGCGCCACGCTCCTAACTCGCTCTGTTTCTGCTTTCCTCCCCTGAAAGCCGCACGGACAATGCCCGAAAATGAGCGACCAAGCCCCCGATTCCCGCAAACCCCGTTACAAACGCATCGTTCTCAAGGTGAGTGGAGAAGCCCTTAAAGACAGCGCTTCCACCGAAAGCATCACCCCCGGAATCGTCACCGGAATCGCCCGACAGATTCAGGAAGTTCATGAAATGGGCGTCGAAACAGCCGTGGTCATCGGCGGCGGCAACATCTGGCGAGGCCTCACCGCCAGCCACAAAGGCATGGAGCGAACCACCGCCGACTACATGGGGATGCTCGCCACCGTCATCAACGGCATGGCCCTGCAAAGCCAGTTGGAAGCCCTCGGCGTCCCCACCCGCGTCCAAACCGCGATTCCCATCCAGAGCGTGGCCGAACCCTTCATTCGCCGAAAAGCCATGCGCCACCTCGAACAAGGCCGCGTCGTCATCTTCGTCGCCGGCACAGGTAACCCCTTCTTCTCGACCGATACCACCGCAGCGCTTCGCGCGAGCGAAATCGGAGCGGAAGTCATCTTCAAGGCAACCAAGGTCGATGGCATCTACACCGCGGATCCCAAGAAAGATCCCACCGCAACACGTTACGACCGCATCACCTACTCCGAGGCACTCGCAAAACGCCTCCAAGTGATGGATTCCACCGCCTTCACGCTCTGCATGGACAACAAAGTGCCCATCGTCGTCTTCGATTTGATGGCCCCCAACAGCATCAGAAACGCCGTTCTCGGCGAAACCGTTGGCACTCTCGTGACTTCCTAGCCCATCATCGCTGACACCACCTAACCCTTTCACAAACACGACCCTACAATCATGGACCTCGACGAAACACTCCTCGAAACGGAAGAAGCAATGGACAAAGCCGTGGACTATCTCGTCCACGAGTTCTCAGCCGTCCGCACCGGCAAAGCATCACCAGCCCTCGTCGAGAATATCGACGTTGAAGCCTACGGCTCCATGATGAAGCTCAAACAGCTCGCACTCATTTCAACGCCCGAGGCGCGCCTCATCGTCATCCAGCCCTTCGATGCCAGCACCACCAAGGACATTGAAAAGGCCATCAAAGAGTCAAAGCTCGGCATCAACCCAGCCACTGACGGGAAACTCATCCGCCTTCCCATTCCGCCCCTCACTGAAGAACGCCGCCGCGAGCTGGTGAAAAGCATCAAGCAGATGGCGGAAGAAGCACGGGTTCGTGTCCGCTCCGCTCGGCGCGACGGCATCGACAACGCGAAAAAACTTCAAAAGGAAGGCGCAATCACCGAGGACCAACTCGAGTCCGCAGAAAAAGAGATTCAAAAACTCACCGACGGAGCCGTCGGCAAAATCGACCAGCAGACGACTTCAAAAGAAGCCGACATCATGAAGGTTTAGTCGGATTAATCCCCGTATCTCGGGATTGCACCAAACCTGCGGTTGGTCCGCATTACTCGCTGGCCAGCCCAGCGGCGTTCGGAATCTCACCGAGCCCCGCGAGCCTCGACGCGCCAGAGCAACTCGTTCCGTCGAAGCGGACCCAACGTCCACGGCGGGTCGTAATAAGCGACTTCTGGATTTCCTTGAAGCCTGAGCCCTCGGCTCTCGGCCCAAGCCTTCACCCGCTCGGCAGCTCGGTCCTCGTCCACCTTCTTCCACCACCCAGAATCTCGGAACACGACGTACCGACCCGCCTGCCGAACCGCGGGCCGGATGGCCTCGTCCGAAGGCTGGGGAACCTCTTGAGCGCCCATCTTCGCTGGCATCACAAACGCCATCGAGCGATCGCTCCCCTCGCCCTCGGCCCGCATCAGCACCGGAGTCGTCATCGGAATCTTCGTCCCGCTTTCGTTGCGGCCGGAAATGTAACGAAACAACCGCATGAACGCCCCGTCATCCCCCTTCTTCCCCGAGGCCGAGACGCCCACCAACACCAGTGGCGGATAGTCACGCACCTCCAATCCATCGGCTCTCTCCACCACCCTGTAATCCGGAGTCGCATACCCACCCCGCCCTCCGCCACACGCGACGACAAACGCCACAATCACCAGCGCAATCAAACTCCCAAACAACACTTTCATCCCCAAGCACTAGCCTCTCCCACAACGCAGTCAATCTCGCCCCAAAAAACTCACAGAATCAGCATACAGTCCCCGTAGCTGAAAAACCGGTACCGCTCGCGCACCGCATCCTCATACGCCGCCAACATCAGCTCCCGATCCGCAAACGCAGAGACCAACATCAACAAAGTCGATTCTGGAAAGTGGAAGTTCGTCAGCAAAGCATCCACCACCCGAAACTCATGAGGCGGACGAATAAAAATATTCGTCTCACCCGCCCCCGCAGGAACACGTCCCCCCCCGTCCGCCACGCTCTCCAGCACCCGAACCGTTGTCGTCCCCACCGCAATCACCCGACGAGCCGCGTCAACCCGCGCCGCCGTCTCCTCCGAAACCACAAACCGCTCCGTATGCATCCGGTGCTCTCGCACATCCGCAACCTGGACCGGACGAAACGTCCCAGCCCCAACGTGCAACGTTACAAAAGCATGCGGCACAGATGCCAAGAGGTCCGAGTCAAAGTGCAACCCCGCCGTCGGCGCCGCAACCGAGCCCTCCTCCGTCGCATACACCGTCTGATACCGCTCATCATCCATCGCATCCGCGCGCCGCTCCATGTAAGGCGGCAACGGCAACTCCCCATGCGCCCCTAAATCAGGCGCCTCAGAAAACTCAATCACCCGCTCCCCCGTGACCTCCACCTCCACCACCCGCGCCACCGTTCCCGCCACACGACAACGGTCACCCAACCGCATCCGCTTGCCCGGACGAACCATGCACCGCCAACGCGTCCCGCCCAAGGGCTCCAACAACAAAATCTCCTCCACCGGACGCTCCGGAAACAGCCGCGCACGAATCACCCGACTGTTATTCAAAACCACCAAATCACCGTCCCGAACGTAACCCGCGAAATCTGTAAACTGACGATGCTCCCACGTCCGCGCTGCACGGTTTACCACCATCATCCGCGCATCCCGTCGACGCTCCGCCGGACGCGAAGCAATGAGCTCCTGCGGCAACTCAAACCGGTAATCGGCAAGCTGGTGACTCACCCTTTCTTCTCCTCCGACTCACCACCAGACCCAGCCTCACCTTCCGCACTCTCAGATGAAGAGGATTCCGTGACCGGTCGCGCCGCCGGATTGCCCTTTTTCACCACCAACCCCAACTCGCACCGCTGCCCAGCCGCCACCACCAAATCAGCAATCCGCCGACGCAACTTCAACGACCTCAGGAAAAACCAAAACAACGTCACCCCCCAAATCGCCCACGCAATCCGATCCACGCGATCCAAGAAAAGAAACCGGTACGCAAACACCAACCCCACAGCGTAATGCAACATCACCGTCGTCACCACGGGACGCGACTTTAAATGCACCCGCGTCAGACACTTCGGCCCCCCATGGTACTCTGTCACCGAACGCAACTGCACCGTCCAAAACTGGTGCCCATAAATCTGAACATCCCAATCCTTCCACCCCGTGTCCGCCGAGTACCGCCAGCCCTCCGCTTCCAACAAGGCAAACACCTCCGTGAGCAACTGCTCACGCCCCTGGCCCGTCTCATTCCAAAAGGTCAACTTCCTCGATCCCAATCGACGCGGCCCCGGTGCCAATGCCTCCGGCGTGTTAATCACTTTCCGTGGCGTATGCTTGTACCTCAGCCACGTGAAATAACGCGCCCACCCACGCGTCAACGGTTGCAACAACGCCAACATCCCCACCAACAAACGCGCGCGCACCGTATCAAACCCGCGCTCAATCCGCGCATTCATCATGTAACTCAATGCTACAAGGAACGTGGCCCCAAACATCGCCATCGGCAAAATCCGGAGCTTCTCCAACGGCACCCCCAAAATCGCCATAATCCCCGTCAAAACCACCCACTCAATGCTGCTCACATAAGCTGCAATCTCCGACTGCGGCGTAGGATAAATGGACTGAAACAAGCCGTGCCCAAACACTCCATGATAAATAATCGGACGACTTAACACCCAGTTGAAACGCGGAGCCCCATAAATCTGCCCCTTCCATTTCGCCGTTCCCGTCGGCCCAAAAAAGATCAAATGCTTGAAACGAAGCATCGACTCCGCCTCACCATACCCCTCCTGCTGCTTCCGAAACGCGTCCAACGTGAATCGCCGATAATGCCACACAATCGCGCTCGGACTAAACGCGATCACTCCTCCGTTCGTCTGCAGGCGCCAGCAAAAATCAACATCATCCCCCGCCTTGCGGTACTCAGAATCAAACCCATCCACACTCTCAAACGCCGCTCGATGGAAAGCCATGTTGCACCCCGGAATGTGCTCCGCCACCACATCCGTCAAAAGCACGTGACTCGGCCCGCCCGGCGCAGCCGCAACCGCCGCCTGAATCCAATCCACCGCCGGCGGTGAAATATTCGGGCCTCCCACCCCCACGTAATCCCCGCTCAAGAGCGTTCCAACCATGTAATACAACCAGTCAGGGTCCGCCATGCAGTCGGAGTCCGTGTACGCAATAATCTCACCCGACGACGCCCGAGCCCCCACATTGCGCGCGTAACTCAACCCCATATTCACCTGCACAATATTAATGAAATGCGGCGGCTTCTCCCCCGTTCGCTGCTCACGCAACGTCCGCGCGTCCACATACTCCTTCACCAACGCCTGCGTGTTGTCCTTCGACCCATCATCCACCAACACAATCTCAAAGTCCGGATACTCCACCAAATCCAACGACTCCAAACAGTCCTTCAACGTCTTCGCACCATTGTACGAACACACCACCACCGAAACCCGCGGATACCGCGGAAGGTGAACGTACTGCGTCACATACTTTTCCCCCGCTAAACGCTCCTTCAAAACGTGGAAAGCCTTCTTCGGCTTCCGGTCCCGCGTCACCAAACCAAACTCCCAATCCAAAATTTCGTGCCCGCCCGTGAACCACTCGTCCGTCCACGAAAAGAAAATCGTCCCCGCAGCACCCCCACGCACCACCGACTCCAAATGCCACAACAAAACATCCGCCTGCATCTCCTCACCCTTCCGCATCGTGTCCAATCCAAACTCACCAAACATCAACGGCTTATCCTCGGACAAGTTCTGTAACCGAGAGAGGTACCGGTCAAAATCAGACTTCCTCTCCAAGTACACATTGAACGAGTAAAAATCGACGTTCTGCGGCAACAAATACTCCGTCGGCGGATAACTCGCGTACGAGTACAACGGCCGCGGATCCGTCTCGCGCGCCACGTTGATGAGATGCTCCACAAACTCCGTCACACGCCGAGGCCCCAGCCACCGCACCATCGCATACGGAATCTCGTTCCCCACAAGATACCCAAAAATGGCCTCATGCCCGCGATGCTCCGCCACCGCAGAACGAATCGTATCCACCACCTTTCGCCGCATCGCTGGGTCATTCAAAAACTCAATGTGCTCCGCCCACGGAATCGACACCAACACCCTCAATCCAAACTCTTTCGCCAAATCTAAAAACCAGCGCGGAGGCACATGGTAAACCCGCAAAAGATTCGCCCCCATCTCGCAAATCAACTCGAAGTCCGCTCGCGCCTTCTTCGGCGTGCCCACATAAAACCCCAACTCGTCCGGCGCAAACGGCCCGTACGTCACTCCCTTGACGAAGAACTTGCGGTCTCCCTCGAAAAAGAACTTCGCACGCGCCTGGATCGGGACCAGACGGGAAACTGCAGGCGCCTCCACCGGGGCACCCGTTGAGGCGGGCTTACTCATGGCCGGCGTTTATAGAAAAGATTCCCCCCTCCCACCTAGCGAAAAGGTTGCCGGCCGACGGATTCCCATCGTTTACTGCCCGCTTTGAAAATGGACGTCGACGCCTACCTCTCCTCACAGGCCATCTCCGTGGAAAAGTTCCTGGACCAGCGGATTCCCAAAGCATCCGCGAAACCAGCCACCATCCACAAAGCTATGCGCTACAGCCTATTCGCCGGCGGAAAGCGCCTGCGTCCAGCCGCCTGCATCGCCGCGGCCGAAGCCTGCGGAGGCACCGCAACTGACGCTCTCCCAGCGGCTGCCGCCGTCGAATGCATCCACACCTATTCGCTCATCCACGATGACCTTCCGTGCATGGACGACGATGACCTCCGCCGTGGGCGCCCCACCAACCACAAGGTGTTCGGCGAAGGCATCGCCGTCCTCGCCGGCGACGCCCTCCTCACCGTGGCGTTCGAAATCATCGCGAGTCACCCCGGATCCAAACGTCACCCAACCGCCACACTCGTGCGCGAACTCGCCACAGCCTCCGGTTCAACCCAGCTCATCGCCGGCCAAGTCCTCGATCTCGAACACGAAGGTAAACCCATCTCGCCAGCAACCCTGCGTTTCATCCACTCCGCAAAAACCGCCGCGCTCCTCACCGCCTCGCTCCGCCTCGGCGCCATGTGCGCCAACGCAACCCCAACCCAAATAGAGGCGCTCACGCAGTTCGGTTCCTGCCTCGGACTCGCCTTCCAAGTCATCGACGACATCCTCGACGTCACCCAAAGCACCGAAAAACTCGGTAAAACGGCGGGCAAAGACCTCAAGGCCGTCAAGGCCACCTACCCCGCTCTCTTCGGATTAGAAAAATCCCGTAAAACCGCCGCCGACCTCACGCGACGCGCCCTGACCGCTTTGGATGGATTCAAACGAAAAGGCGACACGCTCCGCTCCCTCGCCAATCGTCTGCTCGTTCGAGAATACTAAACTCGATCCTCGCTGCCTCTGCAGCCCCCTCCATGAGCGACTTTGCGCAGCACGGCCCCATCATCACTCTGCCGTGCCTTGACCCCACGTCGACTGACGTGCTCCAACACGAAATCCTTCCGCACCTCACCCAGAAAACCCCCGTCGCGCTCGTCCTTCCGTGCATCGCAGCCGACGCCATCCAGCCTCCCCTCAGTCAGATTCTCACCGCGCTCCAAGGCGCCCGCTGGGTTCAGCACATCCTCATCCCCATCAATGGTTTGACGCATCTCGAGTTTGATCGCGTTTCACGAGACCTTCTCAAAACGCATCCCCGACTTCCGCTCACCCTGCTCCACACCGACTGCGTTCTACCTGAACTTGAACCGGGCAAGGGAACAAATGTCCTCAATGCCCTTGGACTTCTCAAACAGAACGCCTTCCAAGGTGCCGTCGCCATCCACGACGCAGACAATCTTGCGTTTCAAAAAGAGAACCTCGCACGCCTCGTGCACCCCATCGTCGATCGAGCCTTCGGGATGGAGTTCGCCAAACAGTTTTACAGTCGATTCGATCAACAACTCCACGGTCGCGTCTCCCGCCTGTTCCTCGCCCCACTCCTGAACACCCTCGCCACCACCCTGGCCGCCGAGTTGACCCACTTCCTCAACGCCTTCCGATACCCACTCGCCGGCGAGTGCGCACTGACCATGCGTCTCGCTGAACAAATCCGCATCCCCTCCGGATGGGGCCTAGAAATTGGCCTCCTCGCCGAAACCCACCGCCTCCTCGCCCCAGACGCCGTCTGTCAGGTCGGATCCGCACGCCCCCACTTACATCGCCACCACAAAAATCCGCAGCACCTGCTCCAACAATGCCGCGCCATTCTCGACACGCTTGCCAGCCATCCCTCCACCGAAAACCAACTCTCCAACAGCGCCTTATCACCCCTCAAACCGCGGTTCACTCAGGCCCAACTTCGTGCCCTCCGAGCCTCATCCCTCGTCGCCCGGGCGAACGGCCTCCAACATGACACCGACTCCGAACTGGAGCTCTGCCGCCTCTTCGCAAGCACCCTCGACGAACCAAGACAACAACTCCCTCTCGCCGGAATCAGCGAGGAGCGACCGTGACCACCCCTGGACCGCTCACTCAGCGACTTCCAATCTTGTGAATCGTTCCATGAAGCACGTGGTCGCCCACCTTCAATTCGTAACATTGCGTCGGAGCCAGCTCGGGAATCTTCACCAGCACCGTCCTTCCATCCGGCCCAACTTCGACCCCGCTCACGACCAAATCCCGTTCGTCATAATGCTTTGACCCGTAACCCTTCGAGCGCTTCAGCGACCACACCTTCATCGTGCATGAGGGCTCTGACACTGCATCGCTGAACGTCACCCGCATCGCCCCTCGAAGAGCATTCACCGCCACCGGTACCACCAACGTCCCAGAGCCTCGCCGAATACGGTGAAATCCCCCGGGCATCGTCGCATTCCCCGCCCACGCAAACATCCCGCAGGTGTACAAACTCCCGTCAGCCCCAAAACGCCCTCGCATAATGCCCGTCCCAAAAGCCGGTAGCGGCAACTCGCAAACAGCCCCCTGCCACGCACCCCCAACCTCCTCGTGCGGAACCACAAAAACTCGCCCAGTCCCATAACTCAAGTTCAGCAAACGCCCCCCCAACCCACCCCAGACATCTTTCGGCACCCAAACCAGTTCCGCCGGACTCCGATCCTTCGCATTCGTGACCCACACCAACGGCTGCTCCATCGCCCCATCCGACTCATCCGTCACCGAAGTGTACCCATACATATTCCCGTAAAAACCGCCGGGACGCACACGATTGATCCGATTCTTTGGCGTCCAAAATCCCTCCTGATCCGTCACAAAAAAAGTTCCATCGCCATTCACACAGACGCCATTCGCCGCACGAAATCCCGTTGCAACAATGGACGTCGTCCCCCCATCCGGACTCACCCTCAACAGCGTCCCGTGCTGCTCCACCACGCTATCCAACGCGTGCCGACCCGATTTTGCGTAGTAAAACGAACCGTCCGCGCCCGTCTGCAATCCCATCGCAAACTCGTGAAAATGCTCAGTCACCTGCGCATCGTCATTGAAGCACTCAATCAAGTCCGTCTCACCGTCCCCATTGAGATCAACGAGTTTAGCCAACTGGTCTCGGCACAAGACAAACAGATCAGCCCCCCGAAACTTCACCCCTAACGGCTGGAACAACCCACTCGCAATCCGGCGCCAACGCAACGTTGCCTCACCCACACCCAAAAGCCCGTCCACCCGCCACACATCCCCATTCCACATCGCCACCACGGCAGCCCGACCATCCGGCGTAAAATCAAAGCCTCCAGGACGCATCCAACTTCCGAACGGGTTCGTCTGCGGCAACGGAAAATCGTCCACCGCAAATGCTCCCTCCTCACGCCCACGAGCCACCCGCGTCTCAACCACCTGCTGCCACTGCGCAGGCCCACCCTCCGTCAACCCACTCAAATCCAACGGTTGAGCAAACCCTTTCGCCATCGTCTCCAGTGAAGCCACATCCGTCCGTGAAATAAACAGACGCGCCCTCGCCCCGCCCCTCAGTTCCGCAACCCAAAATCCATCCTCAGAACGCAAGACCCCATCACCCTTCAAAACCACACGCACTCCCTCAGGAGCAACCCGCAAGCGCAACGCACGCGAAGCCTCACCCACATTGATCGTCCGAACAAAAATCGGCGCAGCCCCGTAATCAATCAACGCCGGAGACTCCAACACCCTCGTCCCACCCACCATCGCCGCAATCACACTTTGCGAACCGTTTCGATACAGCCCGAGGAAACGCAACCCCTTCACCGGACCATACCGGCGTCCATCCTTCGCTGGAGTCCGCGAATCCTCAAAACCCGACACACTCCACCCCGGCTCCGCAGGAAGCACAAAATGCCGCTCGCCCGTCAAACTCGTGTGCGTGCCGTGACTCCCATCAAACGCAATCCCCTTCCAATCGACAAATGATCCCGTCGATGCCGCCGCAACCCGCATCGTGTCATGATCATAAACCATCCACGCCCTCCCCTTCGTCACTCCACCCGGACCCTCGTCCAACCGAACAGCAATCCCCTTCTGCGCGATGTTCCCCGGCCCCACCTCGAACGTCCAAAAGAGCGCATTTCCTAACTCCATCTTCAGATACGGCGGCAACGAAGTGTCCGCCTTCTCCACCTCTCCCTTCACCACCCCCTTCGGCAAAACCGCCAAATCCACCGCCGCTAACTGCGAGGGATTGTGCGAACGAAGGAACGTCTCCCGAATGTAGTGAATCACCGCATACTTCTGCTCCGTCGTGTACTGCGGCTGGGCAACCATCTGCCCATACCCCTTGCTTAAAGTGAGATACATCGAGAATGGATCACTGCCATTCTTGAAGGCCCCCTCGGAAAACCGCAACGCCGTCGGTAACGAACCAGGCTGCTCCTTCGTGCCATGACAAACCACGCACAGCGAATGATAAATCTCCCCCCCCTTCTTCAACGTCTCCCCGCCCCAACTCGCAACAATCGAGGCGTGATCACTGCGCTCCAATGCCTGAACCCAACCTCGTCCGCCCTCCACTTCAGGAACCGTCTTCAGCGGAGGCTGATAAACAAAGTCAGGAGTGTTTGCCCCTGTAGCTCCCGCCGAAAAAAGAAGGTTCATTTCTGAATCCGGCAGCGCCCGATTCCACACCTTCACCCCCGCCACTCTTCCATTCACCAAATCGCCCGCAAAGTTCTCCGCAGCGCATCCCACCTTAAACACATGCGTCGGCTGATCCGGTCGCGAAAATCCCGCTCGCTCCGCAATCACACGTCCGTCCAACCAGACGCGAGCCGTTCCGCCCGCAACCCGCAAAACCACCACATGCGGTTTACCATCATCAACCCGCGGCCCGCCCGTTAACGCCCCAACCCACCCAATGTCGTAAACCAGCTTCCCCCCCCTCAAAAACAACGCCTTCGCATCGGGCGCCCACTTGCCAACCGAACCACACTTCGAAAACAAGGTGCCATTTCCCGAAGTCTCAAACATCGCCATCGCAGTGAAGTCTCCGCCCAAATCAACCCCCGCATCTGGAACGACCTTCTTGCCCGTTGCCGACAAAGATCCCACCTCCTCAGGTCCCCGCACCAACTCGCCTTTCCTCCAAACTCGCAAAATCGGCTGCCCGTCAGCAGGTCTCTCCACCGCCACATCATGCGGACCATCCCCCTCCAGCGGTAAAACAAAGTCCGGATTAAACCGGACGCGCGCAGCCCCTTCGACATGGATTCGGTAGTTGAGAGGCCACTCCGCAGAGTCAAGTGGCAATGCCTCACGAGGAATCCCCTCCCCAGACGCCCCACCCAAAAACAAAACTGCACCCGCCACCATCAACCGGACCAGTGATTGGAGCCCACTCTCAGCGCTCAATCCCCCCCTCAAACCCAGCGGCGCACAGCGCCAGTCCCTCAGAAACTCATTGTTGGTACCCATAAAAATGATGCCTCCCACCGTGACCGACCGCCCTCCCCTTAGCCACCCCTCCCTCATTTCATCCCATACAACCTCTGCGACCCATACGACCCATCGCGCCCACCCACCATCAGAGCAACCCCTGATAAGACAGCCACATCGCGCGGTAGTACTTCATCAATCGCACCGGATCCGCACTCTCCGGGATTTCTGCAAAACAGAATCCTCGAAAACCCGACTCCACCAACCGCTGCATCAATCTCCGAAACGGGTAGTCCTCCAAATGCAAATCCCTCATGTGCACCGTGAAAATCTTCCCTTTCACCAAATCAAAGTTCGCATCAAAACCCTCTCCGTCCAAATCCGTTGGATTGCTGTTCCAGCACACGCCCACCGCCCCATGATTCGCCACATCCATGATCTTCCGGATGTTCGGCAACAGCGACGTCCCGCCCCCATGAACCTCCAAGCGTACCTGCTGCCCCAACCCCTGCGCCGTCCCGCCCAACTCGCCCAACGAACGCCCGATCTGCTCAAGCGTCTTCTCCACCGCGACCTCTTTTGGCAAGGCATTGGGCCGCACCTTGATTCCCGTCGCCCCAACATCCGCCGCAAGCTGCAGATACTCTTTCGTCGCCTCCACATCTCGCCTCAACCGCGCAGCGTCCGGCGTATGATAATCGAACGCGCTCCCCAAACTCACCAACTGCACCGGCGAGTCCGCAAACCGTTTCCGCACCTCCGCCCGCTCCGCCTTCGAAAGTGTCACCTCCACCCCGTGCTTGTGCGTGGTCCGCAACTCCACGCCCTCAAAACGCGCCTCCGAGCAATTCTTGATGATGGTCGCCACATCCCAATCCTTCGCCAGATTGTAGGTGACTGTCCCCAAGTGCATCGCGGACTCGCCCTTCAAAAATGAGGGCCCCTTCCGCTTGTCAGACTCCGCCGCTCCCCCCAACACACCCGTTGCCGCAGCAAAAAAACCCGCTCCCGCACTCGCTATCCCCGACAAGAAATCACGTCGCAACGTCTTCATCCCCACAACAAGAGCGAGTTCCACACCACTCGCTCCAACTCACCCCACAGCATGACGCCGCTGCCGCTTACCCGCCCCGCCGACACTCCCTTTCCCCGAATCCACCTCGCCCACCAGCGCTCGCTCCCGCATGAACGGCAACCGCTCACGCCTCGCACCATCCCGATACCAATCCCCCAGCAACGTGGACTCCACCTCCTCCAACCCTCGAACCTCATCCAAATAGCGAAACAAACATTCCGCCAACTCCGCCAACGGAATCGAGTGCATCCGACCCAACCGCTCCCCCAACCAGTCGCTGAACGCCATAAACCCCTCGAACGGCCCCGCAACACCTTCCCAAACCCTCGGCAACGTGTCCCGAAACCGACCGCTATTCGCCACCAAATCCCAGTACTTCGCAAACCGCCGAATCCGCATCAACGCCTCCTCCGAAAAGTCGCGGTTGCTCACAATCTCGTACGGCGGCTCGGACCGGTACCGCATCGCAAACGCCTCGTCATGACGAATAATCGGCGTTCCCCTCAGACGCTTCAAAATCCCCACCTGAATCTCCTGCGGCCCCATCGCCACCAAACGGTCAAACCCCCGTCCAAAACTCTCCCACGTCTCCCCCGGTAACCCCGCAATCAAGTCCGCGTGAATGTGCACGCCAGTGTGCTCACGCAAGTGACGAATGTTCGCCTCTAAACGGGCGTAATCCTGCCGCCTCCGAATATTGGTCGCCGTGACAACGTCAAACGTCTGAATCCCAACCTCCAACTGCACCGAACCCGCAGGAAACCACGCGAGATCTTCCATCAACGCCATCGGCATCCGGTCGGGCACCATCTCGAAGTGCAGAAACATGCCTTCACACCAGCGCTCCCGGAAAAAGGCCACAATCGCCCGACTCACCCGCTGACTCAGGTTGAACGTCCGATCCACAAACTTGAACACCCGCGCCCCACGCTCCAGTAACGCCTCCATCCCCGCTAAAAAACGCTCCAACGGGAAGGCCCGCACCGGCACGTCCAACGACGACAAACAAAACTCGCACGTAAACGGACACCCCCGCGACGCTTCCACATACAGCACGCGGTTCCTCAAGTCCGTCGCCGTGTAGTGCTCATAAGGAAACGCCAACTCCTCCAAAACCGGCAACCCAGCTGCCATCACCTTTGGAACCCCTCCCTCGCCCGCAAGCAAACGACGGCACAATGCCGCAAACGCAACATCCGCTTCCCCCGTAATCAAATAGTCCGCCAAGCGAACAATCTCCTGCGACTCCCACTCAAAGCTCACCTCGGGCCCGCCCAACACCACCGTCACTTCCGGCGCGCACTCCTTCAACCGGCGCACCACCTCACACGAAATCACGGCATTCCAGATGTACACGCCGAGTCCCACAATGGAGGGACCCGCCCCCAAAATCTCCGCCACAATACGCTCCACATCCTGCTTCAAATCAAACTCCAGAATCCGCGCGCTCGCCTGCAACTCACCCAGGTTCGCGTACAAATACCGCAAGCCCACCGCCGCATGAATGTACCGGGCGTTAATCGTCGCCAAAACAATCTCCGCCCGCGCCGGACCTGACTCTGGATACATCACCGCCATCGCCACACGTTCGCCCCCCCAATCCCCCCTTCGCAACCGGAAACCTCACCCCAAAAGCCCCGCCACCGCCTCCGCCGCCTGATCCCGCGGATGCGGCTGCACCGCCCGCGCCGGCAAACTCGTCAAAACCACACAAATCACCCGCTTCACCGGATCCGCCCACGCAATCGTCCCCGTCGACCCCGTGTGCCCAAACACGCGCTCCGACGCCCCGCGCCCCGCCAACGATTCCCCCACATCCAACGCCAGCCCACGCGATTCCAATCCCGCCCGATTTCGGTTGGACGCCATCAGTCGCGCCGTCTCCGGACGAATCACCCGCCCCTGCTCCAACAAAAACTCGCCCAACCACTTCGCCACGTCCGCCGCCGACGCATGCGTCCCACCCCAAGGCGCTCCCAACGCCCGCCAGTACGCACTGTTCCAGTTCCAACTGATCGAAGCGGGGTCCCCACCACCCGCCTCCGGAGCCGCAAACTCAATCTGCATCGGAACAAAATCCTTCGCCTGAAACCGCCCCAACCCCTGCGCCGAACGCGTCATCCCCAATGGCCCCATCACCACCCGCTCCGTGAACGCCCGAATCTCCTCCCCGCTAATCACCTCCGCCACCCGCGACGCCAACAAAATCCCCATGCTCGAGTACTCGTACCTTGTCCCAGGCTTGAACTGCAAAGCCGTCCGCGCCGCCCCCTGCACAAACTCGCTCAACGGCGCATGCGCCCTCCGCATATCCGCATTGTTCGCCAACTGATCAGGCAACCCAGACACATGCGTTAACACCTGTTGCATCGTCACCTCCTCGCGCCCTTCACCACGAAACTCCGGAACAAACTTCGATACGCGGTCCTCCAACCGAAACGCGCCGCGATCAAACAAACTCATCAACCCCGTGATCACAATCGGCTTCGAAATCGACCCCAACAAATACATGTCCTTCACCGATGCCCCAGCCCCCACCGCCAGCGAATAAATCTCGGGCCGACCACTGCCGTGAACCTCCACGTGCATCGATGCCGAACGCACCAACCCCGACTTCACCGCATCCTCCAACACGCGTGACACCACATCCCAACGCCGACCCTCCGCCGCCCTCGCCAGAGATCCCCCCACCGCCACACCCAAAGCTGACATAAGAAAACCGCGTCGGGATTCGCAATACGTGAACATGTCACGCACTTCAGCAAGCCACGCGCCCATCTCTCTACTCGCGCCGCAGTGCGTCCAACGCCCGACTCCGAACCGAAAACGCCACTGCAGCCCACAAACTCACCATCGCCACCAAAACCAACACCCCAGGAACGCCCCAAAGCATCCTCGGATCAAGCGGACGACCCTGCTGCACCAGCGCCGGAACCGTCGCGACCAACGATGCGCCAGCCCCCGTTACGGCCCCCGCCAAAACAGTCAGCACATGCTCCCAACGCAACACCGCGCGCACACGCCCCCGCGTCCATCCCACCGCCTCCAACATCGCAAACTCCGCACGCCGCTCCAGCCCATGCCGCAACGCAATCACCCCCGTCGCACACGTCGCCAACACCACACCCAAACCACCCAAAATCTGAAAAATCAGCAAATACGTGTTCTCCACAGCCCGCAAATCCGCCAACCGATCCATCGTCGGGCGCAGCTCCAACCCCCTGTCCCGAAGCGCTTTCGTAAAAGCCGCCGAAACCCCAGCCACGTCACCCGCACCCTCACCCAGCCGAATCAGGAACTGACGCTGCCCGCCCGCATCTGGGAACGCCTCCATGAACGCCTCCTCGCGCATCAACAACACCCCCTGCAACACCGAACCCGACAACATCCCCTCAATCCGCATCCGAACCGTCCGCCCCCCATCGCGAACCGTCACCACGTCATGCAACCCCTTCTGCAAAGACCAGCGCGCCGTAGCCTCGTCCGCCACCACCGGAATCACCCCCTCCTCCGTCACCGCATCCAAAACCTCCCACCCCGCACCCGCCGCAAACCGGAATGCTCCCTGCGCCTCAAACACGCCACGCGGCACACCAAACACCTTCGGCTCCACCGCGCGGTTCAGATTCAAACAACTCGCTTCATCCCCCTCGCGCACCCGCAACCCCACCACTTCCGCACCAGCAACCTTCTTCGCATCCACTCCGAGCTCTTCCAACACCTCCGGCTTGTTCAAGTTCACGTACACCGGCAACGCACTCTCGCCCATCAACGCAAAGCCTCCCGTACCCCCAGACGGTTTCGCATCCGCCTCCGAAGACGTTCGATGAAAACACTCCACCCCCACCACCAAGAACGTCCCCGCCGCCATGCTCATCGCGAGGCTCAACGGACGCGACGGTCGATCTCCCAAGTAACGTAAAGCCAACCCCAACCGACCCCTAAACCTCCGTGCACCGCACCAGCGCAAAAACCCCGCAAACGCAAGCAACCCACCCGTCAACACCAACGCGCCGTGCCCAAAAAAACGCTCGGTTCCGCCCTCCCGCATCGCACTCGGTCCAAACGATAACGCCGCCCCAGCCCCCGCCAATAACGCACCCGCCGCCACGCGCCACCCCGCCCCGCCACGCGCCACTCGAGCCGTCCCGACCGTCTCCTCTCGCCCCTCCAACAACTGACGGGGAACCCCCGACATCCAACGCCGGACAACACGTCCGCCCCCCAGCGCCGCCGCCACAAATACCCCAACTCCGCTCCACACCAAATGCACCGGGTTCACCCCCATCTCCACCACCACCCCCGACGCCACTCCCTTCCACGTCGTCTGCATCAATCGCAAAATCACCGCCGCGTACTCCACCCCGCACAACGTTCCCATCACCGTCGCCAACAAAACCACCCCAACCGCCTCCCCGACAAACACACGAAATACCTGACCATTCGTAAAACCCAATGCCAGTAAGGTGC
This sequence comes from Chthoniobacteraceae bacterium, assembly GCA_044347165.1. GTDB lineage: Bacteria > Verrucomicrobiota > Verrucomicrobiia > Chthoniobacterales > Chthoniobacteraceae > JBEEPE01. The sequence goes on along the minus strand of JBIIXW010000031.1, from coordinate 9,930 downwards.
CCGCCTCACGCGTCCGCTGTTGCATCGAAATCGCCTGCAACAAAAACGCCAGCACCACCGCCGATACGATCAGGAAAAAACTGAACCCGCCGAACAACCCCGCAAAATCCACCGGCGAATCCACCGCCTGCCGCGCCGCTCCCGCAAGATCCACCACCCGCATCCCAACTCGCACTCTCGCCGCCATCGCCCCCACTTCCTCGCGAACCGCCTCAATCGGACGATTCACGCGCACTGCCGTTGTGTTCCCCCACCGATTCGTCCAAAGCGCCCGTCCCGCTTCCAACCCCACAAACACCTTCGGAGTCCCACGATACTTCTTCCAATACTCCTCGTCCCGATCGCGAATCCGCTCCGTCTGAATCGCAAAACCCGGCTTCCAATCCCGGCAACTCCCCGCATCCGCAATCCCCGGAAAATCCGGCATCAACCCCGCCTCCACCCCCGGCGCGTCCATCTCCACAATCCGCGCAACCCGAAACACCGAACGCTTCTCCTCCAAATCCCGTCGTCCCCCAGAGACCAGATACACCAACTCCAACGTCCCCCCGACCTTCAACCCCAAATCATCCGCTACCCAACGCGTCACCACCGCCTCGTCAGACGCCATGCCCGGAAAGACAGGCCCCGTCTCACGTTCCGGTAACGCCGACACCATCGAATACGGCGTCACCCGCTCACCCGACCGAATCTCATTCACAAAATACGTCAGCACCGCCTGCCCCTCCGTCACCCCCTCCACATACTCCCGATCCAAGAAAACGCGCCCGCTCCGAACCTCCGCCCCTTGGCCCTCCGCCCCCACCACGCGAACCTCCAACCCAGAATCCTCCGGACGCCACGCTTTCGTCACCGCTCCCTCCAACCGCTCCAAATCCGCTTCTCCACTCAACAGCACATTCGCCTTCCCCTCCGCCCCCATCCGGTCCGCCAAAAATGCGCGGTCAAAAAACACGCTAGGCCCCGGCACCTGAACCGGCGAAAGACCGAACGCTCCAAACCGCTTGCGATCCAAAACCGCCGCCACCCGCACCCGCAACCCCTCCACTTCATCCTCCTTGCCCGAAAGGGGCGCATCCTTCGAAAGCGCCGATGCCTTCTCCACCCGTACCACCAACGTATCCCCACCCTTCACCCCCAACCGCGCCGCCAACACCTCATTCACCGCACACTCCGCCGGCGCAATCTCGCGCCGCGCCCCATCCGGGCTAAACGCCCAAAACCGCGAATCCACCCCATACACCTGAACCGAGTTCGCACGCACACTCCCGTCCGGCACCGTCGCACTCCCCCGCGTCGCAATAATCGCCGCATCACGCCCACCCGTCTCCTGCGCCAACTCCGCACGGAAAAACCGTTCCCCCCCAACCAACGCCGTCCGAACCCCGCCCAAGCGCGCCTCTCCCGCCCGCCGCAACGTCGTCCGCACCGAATCACCCACCGTCACCGCACCCGACATCACCACCGCAGAAATCCACACCCCAAGGAACATCCCGGCATGCAACCGCCAATGATGAGTCAGCCCACGAACAATCAGTTGAATGAAACTCATGACACCTCAGTCGTTAAAAAACCCGCCTCACTCCGACTCCACAAACCGTCCGTCCATCACCGTCACCCGTCGCCCCATCCGTGCCGCCAACTCCATCGAATGCGTCACCACCAACATCGCCACCCGCTCCTCCACCGCCAACTCCAACAGTAACTCCGTCACCCGCACCGCAGCCGCCCGATCCAACGCCCCCGTCGGCTCGTCTGCCAACAACAACCGCGGCCGCAGCAACATCGCCCGCACCACCGCCGCACGCTGACGCTCCCCACCAGACAACTCGCCCGGACGATGATCCAACCGGTGCGCCAACCCGACCCGCCCCAACAACTCCCGCGCGCGCTCCTCCAACCCCAAACGCTCCCGAGACGGCAACACCAACGATGGCACTAACACGTTCTCGAGCACCGAGCACTGCGGCAGGAGATGGTGCATCTGAAAAATCATCCCAATCGTCCGGTTCCGGTACTCCGCCAACACCGCTCCACTCATCGCCCCCACGTCCCGCCCCGCAACCCGCACCGTCCCCGAATCGACCACATCCAGCCCCGCAATCAGATTCAACAGCGTGCTCTTCCCCGAACCCGAAGGCCCCACCACCGCCACCGACTCCCCCTCGTCAACCGAAAGCGAGGCCCCACGGAGGATGGAGACGCGTTCATCCGAACCCGGGACCGGGTGACTCTTCACAACATCACGGACTTCCAAAAGCATCCCACCATCCTGCCCCCACCCCGCTCATCCGAAAAGACCGTTGATGCACGCAACCGCCCAGCCCGCACCCCATGAAACACGCATCAATCGCGATGTTCGTCTCCCCACCGCAACCCTCGCGCATGAACCGAATAAATGGTGTGTTCATCCGCCCTCACACCAGTTGACGGCGCCGATGTAAGACGGCAACCTACGACGTGATCACTGTCGTCTCCACCAAAGGGCAAATCGTCGTACCCGCTGAGTTTCGGAAAGCGGATAGCATCCGCCCCGGCCAGCAGTTCTCCATGGAACGCGTGGATGATGGGGTCTACCTGCTTAAAAAAATCGCCTCTCCCCCCAATGAAGGCTTCGTGGAATGGCTCCAATCTTGTCCCGAATCAGATTGGTTTCACTCCATCCCCTCGGAATCAACCGACTCCCTATGAAGTTTCTCGTGGACGCAAACGTCCTGAGCGAAGTCATGCGCCCGAAACCCGAACCAAAAGTGCTGGATTGGCTCTCGAGAAATGAGGCCGCTCTCGCCGTAAATCCCGTTGTACTGGGCGAAATCGAATACGGGATTCTCCTGCTGCCCGCGGGATCACGCCGTAAGCGACTCGAATCGTGGTTCCAAGTCGGCGTGCAAAAAATCCGTGTCCTCGACCTAGACGCGCGTACCGCATCGGTTTGGGCCTCACTCCTCGCCCGCCTAAAGTCCCGAGGCCTGTCCATGCCCGTGAAAGACAGCCTCATCTCTGCCTCGGCCCTCACCCACAACCTGACCGTTGTCACCCGAAACCTGCGTGACTTCGAGCCATCCGGCGTTCGGGTTCGAAATCCCTTCCAGTGACATCGGCCTCCTCAGTTTGTCGCAAGTGACCCGCCCAGACGGCTGTCCCCCAAAAAGCGTTTGTCGTTCAACCGTCGTTCTAAACAGTTCATACACCCTCGACACTCCCGCCCCATGCTGCGCCACTTCGTAGTAACCCTCGCCCTCGCCCGCGCGTTTCTCAGCTCGTTGACCGCTGCTGAACTGCCGAAATCGTTTCTTCAAAAGCACTGCACCGACTGTCACGACAACGAGACCTCCAAAGGCGACTTTCGCGCAGACACCCTCGGCGCCGATCTCTCAAACCCGGATCAACTCAAGGACTGGGGCCGCATCCTCGCCCGCGTTCAAGCCGGCGAAATGCCCCCCGCCAATCGCACCGAACGCCCCTCCGCCAAAGAAACCCAAGCCGCCCTCGCCGCGCTCAAAACAGCCCTCCACGACGAAGCACAATCCCGACACGCTCAGGGAGGACGCGTCCGCATCCGCCGCCTCAATCGGCTTGAATACGAAAACACCGTTCGCGACCTCCTCGGCATCCAAACCCCGCTGCGCGACCTCCTTCCCGAAGACGATCTGCGCGACGGATTCACCAATCAATCCGGCGCACTCAGCATCTCACCCGTTCACATTCAGCAATACATGGCCGCTGCAGACCGAGCCCTTGAAGCAGCCAGCGTTCGCCAAGCGAAACCGGAAACGAAGACCCACCGGTTCGCCTTCAACGACGAGGCCGAGAAACCATGGTCCGCCTACGCCCACAACCGCCTCCAATGCCAACTCGAAGGAGAAAACCTTCAGTTCTTTCTAGATACCCACATTGAAGTGCCGGTCGCACTCCGCCAGTTCGAGGCGGTCACCCGCGAAGCTCCCGGTCTCTACCGCATCCGTGTCACCACCGAATCCCGTGACACCACCAACGAGGAAGACCTCATCTACAGCATGTGGGTTGCCGCCGGCGGAAAACGTCGAGAACTCCTCGGCCATTTCGATGCTCTCCACCGGAAAGACAGCACCATCGAACTCACCCGCCACTTTGAACGCGGCGAAACCCTCATCATCGCCCCCTACCGCATGGCAAAAACCCGCACTGACGCGGGTTACAGCGTCTACCTCCCCGACAAACCGGAGAAGGTTCCCAAAGGATGGCACTTCATCAACAACCCCAACCCACCCATCGCCACCGTCGGGCCCGCCATCGTCGTGAAACCCGTTGAAGTCACCGGCCCACTCTTGGAAACCTGGCCGCCGCGCGGTCACCAACTCCTCTACGGAGCCGACGCCCAACTCCTTCCAGCAGCAGAAATCGCCAAAACAGCTCGCGTGCCGGATACCATCCTCAAGCCCGTCCGCGCATCCCGCCCCCTCAAGGACCCGCTCTCAATCCGCCTCCCGGAAACCCCACTCGACGAGACGATCAAGAAAACGCTCCGTCCATTCATCACTCGCGCTTTCCGTCGTCCCGCCACCAACGAAGAAGTCAACCTCTACCACAGCATCGCCGCAGACCGTCTCGCAAAGGGCGAATGCCCCGAGGTCGCCCTCAATGCGGCACACCGAGCCATTCTCTGCTCTCCAGACTTCCTTTTCCTCGTCGAAAAAGGACCTGCCCTCAACCCCCACGAAAAAGCAGTGCGCATGTCCTACTTCCTGTGGCGCACCGCTCCCGACGACTCTCTGCGAGCCCTCGCTGACTCCGGACAACTCGCAAAACCCGAAGTAATGCGGAAAGAAATCGAGCGCCTGATGAAATCCCCGCGTTTCGATGCCTTCATCAACGACTTTCTCGCACAGTGGCTCAACCTCCGCGAAATCGAGGCCACCACCCCAGACCGCGACCTCTTCCCCGAATATTTCGAAAGCATTGGCGACGGGCGTCAGGACATCCTGTTGCACGACTCGCTCGTCAAAGAAACCCGCGCCTATTTCCGTGACCTCCTCGAGCAAAATCTTCCCGTAAAACTCCTCGTCGCCGCCCCACACACTTTCCTCAACCAACGCCTCGCAGAGCATTATGACCTCCCACCCGTCCGCGGCGCCGGTCTCAAGAAAGTAAACCTGCCGGCGGATTGCGTGCGCGGCGGCCTCCTGACGCAAGCCAGTATCCTCAAAGTGACCGCCAACGGCGCCAACACCTCGCCCGTGCTCCGTGGAGTCTGGCTCCTCGATCGCATCATCGGCACCCCTGCCCCTCCACCACCGCCCAACGCCGGTTCCATCGAACCCGACACCCGAGGCGCAACCACCATCCGTGAACAACTCGCCAAACACCAAGCCGTGAAGACATGCGCAGGCTGCCATCAGAAAATCGATCCCCCAGGCTTCGCCCTCGAAGCCTTCGATCCCATTGGACGCTACCGCGACTTTTATCGAACCACCGAGACCGGACAAAAACTCACCGCAGCAGAAGGACGCGCCTTCTTCGGCGCGCATTACGGACACGTCAAATACCTCAAGGGCCCCGCGGTCGACACGCAAAGCAAACTCCCGAGCGGAGAGGATGTTCCCGATGTTCGCGCCTACAAGGCAGCACTCGCATCCCGACCCGAACTTCTCGCGAGAAATCTCGCACGTAAACTCATCACCTTCGCCACAAGCGTCAGCTCCGATGCCAGCGATGAACTGGTCATCGACCGTATTCTCGAACGTTCCAAACCATCCGGGTACGGCGTCAAATCCCTCCTCCACGAAGTCGTTCAAAGCGAAGTCTTCAACCAAAAATAAACGTCCATGAAACCCATCCCCCGCCGCCTCTTTCTCCGAAACTCCAGCGTCGCGCTCGCCCTGCCGATGCTCGAATCCATGCTGCCCGCGAAGCAGCCAACCAACGAACAAAACACCGCCCCACGCCGAATGATTTGCATCGGCGTACCCTTCGGATTCGACCCCACCGCGTTCATCCCCGTGGACGCGGGACGCAACTACACCCTCCCATCCCACCTCACCCACCTCGCGGATTTCCGAGAAGACTTCACCGTGATCTCCGGCCTCAGCCACCCGAACACGGGCGGCGGTGGACACAAAGCCGAGGCCGTCATGCTCACGGGCGCTCCCTATCCCGATTACTCGCACAATCTCCGAAACACCATCTCCGTCGACCAAGCCTTCGCCACCAAGTTCCGAGGCGCGACCCGCTACGAAAGCCTCCCGCTCACCACCCAGGGCGGCTCGCTCTCGGTGACGGCCAACGGGGTCTCTATCCCCTCCATCAGCCAACCCTCTGCGGTCTTCAAAAAACTCTTCCTCGCCGCCACCCCCGCCGAAATGGACGCCGAACTCCGGCGCATCGATGAAGGCCGCAGCATGCTCGACTTCGTGAGCGACCGCGCAAAAAGCCTGAACCAGCGCATCAGCCACGCTGACAAACAACGCGTCGACGAATACTTCGAATCCGTCCGCGACGTCGAACGACAACTCAAGATGTCCCGCGAATGGGTCAATCGCCCAAAACCCGCCCCCATCGGATCCGAGCCCAAAGACATCGCTGACAACCAGCAACAAAAAGCCAAGTTCCAGCTGATGATCGACATGATCCACCTGGCGCTTGTCACCGACTCCACACGCGCCGTGAGCTTGATGACCTTCGGAATGCACCACGACTTGTCCCACCACGGCAAAGAACCCAAGAAACTCGCAGCCTGCCGGCAGGTGGAAGTCGATTTAATCCAAGCCTTTGGAAGCCTGCTCAAGAAACTAAAAACCTCAACGGAGGGCGCCGGCAATCTTTTGGATTCAACCATCGTGATGATGACAAGCAACTTACGCGATGGCAACACGCACTGGACGTACAACCTACCTGTCCTCCTCGCGGGCGGTGGATTCCGTCACGGCCAACACCTGTCGTTCAACGCTCCCTACCTCGACGAAGTCAAAACAGAGTTAGCAGCCAGTGAGGGAAAAAACGGTGAAGGGAAGAAAACGAACCCCGAGAAGAAAATCCCGCTCATGGGTCAGTTCCAGCAACCTCTGTGTAATCTCTACACTTCCATGCTTCAAAAAAGTGGCCTCGAAATCGACCGCTTCAGCACCGCAACCGGCCCGCTAGAGGGCCTGAGTTGATGTTCGAAGCGGCATAGTATCGGCCAGCGCACTGGCTTCCTCCGACTTTTTCCGTCCGAAACACGTCAAAAACGCTCACCACTCACTTCTCCGTGGAGCGCCGCCAGGTTCGTCCTCTTGCAAATCCTTGTTTCGAGTGGCCGAGTACGGAACCCGCTTGATGCAGGTAAAACCGTCTGGCGACCATGCGATTTCTATCCGCTCTCACCCTCATCCCCGCCACTCTATCGTACGCCTTAATGGCGAACGAAACCGAGCTAAACGGCCACCGGTTCCATCTCCCCGATGGCTTCTCTATCGAGCTAGCCGCCGCCCCAAGCCTCGCGGATCGTCCCATCAACGCCTCCCTCAGCCCCGACGGACGCCTCTTCGTTACCGTCTCCTCCGGATCAACCGTCCGCCCCGTCGAAGCTCAAAACAAAGAACCAAAGAACCGCATCCTTTGCCTCGAGGATACCACGGGCACCGGCGTCTACGACAAAGCCACCGTCTTCGCTGAAAACGTCCCATTCCCCGAAGGCATCCTCTGGCACGACAACGCCATCTTCGTTGCCGCACCGCCAGCCATCTGGAAGTTCACGGACGCAGATAACGACAATGTCAGCGACGAACGAACCGTCTGGTTCGACGGGAAAACCATCACAGGCTGCGCCAATGATCTCCACGGACCCTACGCCGGCCCTGACGGATTCCTCTACTGGACGAAGGGCGCGTTCGCCGAACAGGAAATCCCGCACCTGCGAACCCGAACTCCTCGCAAAGACCGCGCAGCCCACATCCTCCGAGCAAAGCCAGACGGGTCTCAACTCGAAGCCGTCATGTCCGGCGGAATGGACAACCCCGTCGGACTCGACTTCACCTTCACCGGCGAACCCATTTTCTCGTCCACCTTCATCGACCTCTCCGGAGAAGGAAAACGTGACGGTCTCGGTCACGCCGTTCGGGGCGGAGTTTTTCCAAAAATTAATGACGTCACCAACGATGTTCCGCGGACAGGACCACTCCTTCCCGCCCTCACTCACTTCGGCGCCGGAGCCCCCAGCGGCATCACACGCCTACGATCAGCCAGTCTCGGAGGCGAGTACCGCGACAACTTCCTCACCGCACTCTTCAACCTACGCAAGGTTGTCCGCCACCGCATGGAGCCGTTCGGCGCAACTTACCGAAGTGTAGATTCCGATTTCGTCGTATCCGACAACCACGACTTTCACCCCACTGACGTCATCGAAGACGCCGATGGAAGCGTGCTCGTCGTCGACACAGGTGGTTGGTACAAAGTTTGTTGTCCGACCTCGCAACTCGCAAAACCCGACGTCCTCGGCGCCATTTATCGGATTAAAAAATCGGACAAACAACGCCCCCTCGATCCCTACGGAAAACGCATCAACTTCAAGACCCTCTCTCACGGCAGGCTCGTCGATCTTCTCGCTGATCAACGAACGTCCGTCGTCGAATCAGCCATTCGCGAAATCGCTCTCCGCGGCAAGGAAGTCGTTCCTGATCTGCAACTCCTCTTTCGCCAAAAAGCTCTGGAACCGCAAACCGCCGCCCCCATTCTTCGCGCCCTGTTCCTCAACGGAACTCCCACTGCCCTCTCCCTCGTCCGCGAAGGTATCAATCACCGCACCGAACCCGTTCGTATCCTCGCCACCCACTACGCCGGAATCCTGCGCGAGCCATCCACCTTTCTCGCGCTCACCGCAACGCTAAAGCCCGAACGATCACCGTGGTCCGAACATATCCGCCGCGCCGGCATATCAGCCCTCGGCCAACTCGGGTTGCCAAAAGCCATCGAACCCCTCTTCCAATCCTATCAATCCGACCCCGGCGACCCCTTCCTCGAACACGCTTTCATCTACGCCCTCATTGAAATCAATCACCCCCAGGAAGTGCGCAACACCATGAAGAAGTTTCCCGGCACGCTCACCCAACGCGCCGGCCTCATCGCCCTCAGCGAAATGCCAGCGGGAGATTTGTCCGCCGAAGACATCCTTCCCCACCTGCTCTCCCAAGACGCAATCCTCCGAGAGGCAGCAACTTTCATCGCCGCACGTCACCCCGAATGGGCGGCGGATATCACACATCACTTAACCAGTTCGCTCGCAAACTCCGCCCCCCCCATCGCAGTCGACGCCCTCAAAGACCTCCTCCTTCGCCTCATTAAAGACCCCGCCGTGCAGGGTTTTGTGAACCATCTCATCCAATCCCAATTCGAATGGAGCATCCTCACTGGGCTGAACACCATCGCAACCTCCGGACTCAAGACGCCGCCGCCCAACTGGACCGCTAGCCTCGCATCCCTTCTCAACCAAGGCCCGGGACTCCCTTCAACGAGGCCCCTCCTCATCGCCGCCGCAAAATCGCTCCTCGCAAACCCTGCCTCCCGCGACACCCTCCTGCCCGCTCTCAAATCCTACGCAGACCTTCCATCACTCTCCGCGAAAACCCGAGTCTCCGCCGCCCTCGCCATGCCGGAGAACACTCCTCTCTCCGACGCCCTCTTCCAATCAGTCCTCCAATCGCTCTCTCCCGAGCGCACCCTCGACGAACGCATTTCCGCCGCAGACGCGCTGGGACGAGCGACCCTCTCTGCCACCCAGCGTGACACCCTCCTCGCCTCGCTCACAAAACTCGACGCGATGACCACCCTTCGCATCCTGCCCGGTCTCCTGCGCGGAGCGCCCGCGCCCACCCAAGACGCCATCCTCTCCACGCTCCTCCTCCACCCCGACCGCTCTTCCCTCAGTGCCAGCGTCATCCGCTCAACTCTCCAAACGATTCCTGCCCCACTTGCCGC
>JBIIXW010000029.1:0-29335 GCA_044347165.1 Chthoniobacteraceae bacterium | reverse complement strand
CTGCAAAAACTCGCCGACCAAGCTAGCGAGTTCAGCACCCAAGCCCTCGCGAAAGACGCCAACTTCGAAACCCTCGCCAAAAACGCGAAACTCGAAATCAAAACGACAGAACCCTTCGGCCTCGGCGAACCGCGCGAAGAGTTCGGTAAAGCCCCAGGCCCCGTCTCTGCCGCCTTCCAACTCTCAGACTCCCAAAGCACCAGCGACCCCGTCGTCGGCGACAAATCCTACTTCGTCCTCAACCTCGTCGAAACCCAACCCTCCCGCGAAATGACACTCGACGAGGCCAGAGAACGCCTCTCCCAATCCCTCAAATCCGAGCGGACCAACGAAAAACTCCAACTGGCAGCAGCTGACGCTCGCAAAAAAATCGAGCCCTCTGTGAAAGCCGGAAAACCATTCGCGGAAGCCGCAAAAGAAGCCGGCGTTGAACCCGTCACGCTGAAGCCCTTCTCCGCCCGCGACGTCACCCTCGACGCACCCGACGCACAGGAAATCAAATCCGCCATCGTCGAACTCCAAGACGGCAACACCAGCAGCCCCGTCAACACCTCCGCAGGGCTCATCCTCGTCCACGTTCACAAACGCCTCCCCATCGACGAAAAAGCCTTCGAGAAAGATTCTGCCGAAATCAAGGACCGCCTCGCCTCCTCCCGAAGCGAAGCCCTCCTCAACGAGTGGATTCTCATCGCAAGGAACGAGACCTCCGTCGAAGTCCTGCGCAAACCCCGCCAACCTTGACCGAACACCCCATGTCCGAAGGCGATCTCGAATCCCTCCTGGACGACGCCAGCGGTCACCTCGCAGTCGGTGAACTCGACGAGGCTTTTGCGTGTTACGACCAATGCACACGCCTCAGCCCCGATCACTTCGAAGCCTGGCATGCCAAAGGCATGACCCTCATGAAACTAGGTCGCTTCGACGAAGCCATTGAAGCCGGCCTCAAGACCATCGATCTCAACCCCAACGAACAGCTCGCTTGGTCCAGCCTCTCCCTGTTCTACGTTCGCGCCGGAAAAATCCAAGAGGCCGAATCCGCCGGAGCCAAAGCACGAATCCTCTCCTGGGGCGGCAAGATCCGAAAAGACATCCCACCGCAAGACGCGCCATGACCAAGGACTCCATCCATATCGACGAACTGGAACTCTCCGCCCACATCGGAGTCCCCGACGAAGAACGCCTCCACCCCCAGCGACTCACCCTCTCCCTCACCCTCCAGCCAAAACACGACTTCACCGCGCTCAACGACCAACTCACCAACACCGTCGACTACTTCGCTCTCACTCGACGCGTGCGCGACATCGCCGCCCAGTCCCGCTGGAAGCTCATCGAATCCCTCGCGCAAGAAATCGCCACCCGTATCCTCGCCGAGTTCGACGTCCAATCCCTCCAGATCGAACTGCGAAAATACATCCTGCCCGACACAAACTTCGTGGCCGTCCGCATCGCTCGCTAGCCCGACCACCAGCCCTTATGCGCCCTCCCCTCATCGCGGTCACCATGGGCGACCCCGCTGGAGTCGGTCCCGAAATCTGTCTCCGCATCCTCAACCAGCCAGAAGTCACCAAAAACTGTACCCCCATCATCTACGGCGACACCGAGGTTCTCCGCCGCTGCGCCACCGCCCTCGACCTTCCGCCACCCGCCCAAACCCTCTCCCACACAGCCTTCCTCGCCAACCCCGCACCAAGCGCGCCCTGCGTCGTTCAAATCGGGACATTCCCCGCGGCGGACCTCCACCCAGGAACCATCTCCGCCGCCACAGGGGCCGCCGCATTTGAATACGTCAACACCGCGCTCACCGACGCCCTCGCGGGAAAAGTCCACGCCATCACCACCGCGCCCCTCAGCAAAGAAGCCCTCCACGCCGCAGGACACCGCTTCCCCGGCCACACCGAAATCTTCGCGTCCCGCTGCAACGCACCCTCCGCCTGCATGATGCAATATTCCGACGAAGTCCGCGCAAGCTTCGTCACCGTCCACATTGGCCTCGCCCAAGTTCCGCAAGCACTCTCCACCCCCCGAATCCTCGATGTCATCCGGCTCACCGCCGACGCCATGGCAAAAATCCGCACCAAAAACCCCCTCCTCGGGGTGCTCGGACTTAACCCGCACGCCGGCGAAAACGGTCTCTTCGGAAACCGAGAAGAAGAGGAAATCATTATCCCCGCCATCCGCGCCGCCCAAGCAGAAGGCATCCGCATCGAAGGCCCCATTCCTCCCGACACCGCTTTCCTCCCCGATCGCCGAAGAACAACCGATGCCTTCGTCTGCATGTACCACGACCAAGGCCACATCCCACTGAAAGCTCTCGCGTTCGATTCCGCAGTGAATACCACCCTCGGTCTGCCCATCATCCGAACCAGCGTCGATCACGGCACCGCCTGCGACATCGCGTGGCAAGGCAAGGCAAACCCCGGCAGCCTCATCCAAGCCCTTCTCATGGCCGCTAAACTCACCCGCACCCCGCGTTAACCCACCCCTTTTCATGAGCATTTCTGACCAATCACCCAAACTCTTCGGAACCGACGGCGTTCGCGGCGTCGCAAACCTCGAACCGGTTACCGCCGAAACGGCCCTCAAACTCGGCCGAGCCGCCGCTCACGTCTTCACCAGCAGCAACCTCCGACCCGACGCAAAACGCCGCGACCGTCCCACCATCGTCATCGGAAAAGACACACGCCTCTCCGGTTACATGCTCGAAAATGCCCTCGCCGCTGGCGTCATGTCCCTCGGCGTCAACGTGCTGTTCATCGGCCCTCTCCCAACCCCGGGCATCGCCTACATCACAAGGTCACTCCGCGCCGATGCCGGAATCGTCCTGAGCGCCTCCCACAACCCCTACGAAGACAACGGGATAAAGTTTTTCCGACACGACGGTTACAAACTCGATGACGCCATCGAAAAGCGAATCGAACAACTCGTCTTCACCGGTGAGATCGATTCCATCCGACCAACCGCAGGCAAAATCGGGCAGGCAAAGCGCATCGACGATGCCCTCGGCCGCTACGTCGAATACGCCAAAGCCAGCTTCCCAAAAGGCCTCACCCTCGAAGGAATGCGCATCGCCGTCGATTGCGCCAACGGCGCCGCTTACAAGTCCACCCCATGCGTCCTTCGAGAACTCGGCGCAGACGCCCTCATCTACAACGCCTCGCCCAACGGACGCAACATCAACACGGGTTGCGGAAGCATTCACCCCGAGGAAATCCAAAAACTCGTCCGCGAATCCGGCGCGCAAGTCGGGCTCTCACACGACGGTGACGCCGACCGCGTCCTCCTCTGCGACGAAAAAGGGGAAGTCGTCGACGGTGACGAAATCCTCGCCATCGCCGCCCTCGACTTCATCCGGTCCGGACGCCTCGCCAAAAACACTCTGGTCGCCACCGTGATGAGTAACTTCGGCCTCGATGAAACGCTGCGTTCAAACCAAGGCCGCGTTCTCCGCACCAAGGTCGGTGACAAAAACGTCATGGAAGCCATGATGCGCGAAGACCTAAACGTCGGCGGCGAACAAAGCGGCCACCTCATTTTCCGAGACTACGCCACCACAGGAGACGGACTCGCTGCAGCCCTTCAAATCCTCCGAATCATGGTGGAAACGGGGCGCCCTCTTTCCGAACTCAAACGCTGCCTCGTCAAATACCCGCAGGCCCAACGCAACCTCCGCGTCAAAGCCAAACCCCCGCTCGAAACGCTGACGCAAGTTTCCAACCTCCTCACCGAAGCCGAACGCACCCTCAGCGGTCAGGGCCGCGTCCTCCTCCGGTACTCGGGCACCGAACCCAAAGTGCGTCTCCTCATCGAAGGCCGCGACGCCTCCGTCATCGAACCCATGGCAGACAAGATCGCGGACGCACTCAAAGAAGCCATCGGCGCCTAAACCCCAACGCATTCCGTGGAACCCGCGCCGCAAGGACTCTTCATCACCGGAACCTCCACCGGCGTCGGCAAAACGTGGGTCACCGCGGCCCTCACCCGCCTCCTCCGCCACCACGGGATCGATGCCGTCGCGCTCAAACCCTTCTGCTGCGGCCCCCGCGACGATGCCGAACTGCTTCGCGACGCGTCAGGATCCGCACTCACACTGGACGAGATCAACCCCGTGTGGTTTCGAGCCCCAGCAGCACCCTACGTCGCCGCCATGGTGGAGGGCCGCCACGTTGACATCGCCCTCGCCCTTGAATCCGTCAAAGCGGCTCGGCAAAAATACCCCTTCGTCCTCGTGGAAGGAGCTGGCGGATGGCGCGTTCCCATCCTCCGCGAGTTCGCCATATCAGACTTCGCAAAACAGATTGGACTCCCCATCGCCGTCGTCGCCAGCAACCGGCTCGGCATTCTAAACCACACACGCCTCACTTTGGAATCCATCGCGCAGTGCGGCGCCCCTCTCTTCGGAACAATCCTGAACGACGCAGAACCTCCTCCCTCCGATGATCATGAGGAGCATCTCGCCGCCCTCACCAATCCCTCCGTCCTCGAGGACCTCCTCGGTTGCCCGCTCCTCGACAGCATCCCGTGGAATGGAACCCCCGAACGCCTCGCCGCCCGCCTCGTCGAACGGTTGCAACCCGCCCCGCCGCGCGTCCACTAATGAATCCCTGACACCCACGGTTTAACTTTGAACAACGCCCCCATGAACAAGAGCACCCTCTCCGCGCTCAGCCTGATCCTCGCCCCGACCGCACTCCCCGCAGCCGCGCCCATCGATTTTGCGCACCGCATCGCCCCCATCCTCAAAACACACTGCGGCGATTGCCACATGGGCGAAAAAAAGAAAGGCGGTCTCTCGCTCAACACAGCCGCTGACATCCAAGCCGGCAGCGAAAACGGCAAAGTCATCGACACCGCCAACCTTTCAAAAAGCAAAATGCTCGAGGTGCTCGCCAGCCAAGACCCCGACACCTGCATGCCCCCGCCTCCCAAGGATCCCTCCAAAGCCATGCCCGCCGAGGCCCGTGAAACCTTGAAACAATGGATTCTGGCCGGTGCACCCTGGGAATCTGGTTTCACCTTCGCACGACCCGCTTATGAAGCCCCCGTCAAACCGAGAAACCCCGCCCTGCCCCAAGCCGTCGCAGGACGCTCCAACCCCGTCGACCGCATCATTGACGAACACCTCCGCAAACTCGGGCAACCACAGCCACAACCTGCCGACGATCAAAACTTCCTCCGAAGAGCGCACCTCGACCTCATCGGCATCCTCCCTTCTCCACAGGAACAGGAAAAGTTCCTGAATGACAAAAGCCCCGAAAAATACAGCACCCTCATCCGCTCGCTCCTCGCACGAAACTCCGACTACGCCGACCACTGGATGACGTTTTGGAACGACCTCCTCCGCAATGACTACGGCGGAACAGGGTTCATCACCGGCGGTAGAAAACAGATTTCCACGTGGCTCTACCGCTGCCTACTCGAAAACATCCCTTACGACCAAATGGTCCGAGACCTCGTCAACCCCGGTCCCGACACCGAGGGCTATGCACAAGGCATCACTTGGCGCGGAACCGTCAGCGCCAGCCAAACGCGCGAAGTTCAATACGCCCAGTCTGTTTCACAATCCTTCCTCGGCATCAACATGAAGTGCGCTTCCTGCCACGACAGCTTCATCGACCGCTGGAAACTCACTGACGCCTACGGACTCGCCGCAATCTACGGCGACAAACCCATCGAAGTCGCGCGATGCGAAAAAGGCACCGGTAAAACCGCCACCGCCTCCTGGCCGTTCCCCGAAATCGGCCAAATCGACCCCTCTGCGCCACGCGACCAACGCCTCAAACGCTTCGCAGAACTCATGACCCACCCCGATAACGGTTGGGTCCCGCGCACCATCGTGAACCGCCTCTGGGCCAATCTGTTTGGACACGGCATCGTCCATCCCGTCGACGCCATGGGCACGAAACCCTGGAGCGAAGACCTCCTCGACTACCTCGGCTGGCACCACGCCAACTCAGGATACAACCTCAAGGCCACCCTCGAACTCATCGCCACTTCGCAAGCCTACCGCGCACGACTCGTCACTCTCTCGCGAGAAGAGTCAGAACGTCCCTTCACCTTCCGAGGCCCCCTCCCAAAACGCTTCACCGCAGAACAGTTCGTGGACGCCCTCTGGCAAATCACCGCCTCCGCACCCGACGCCGTCGAAGCCCCCGTCCGTCGATGGGACGACACCGCCACCCCCCCTGCCCTTCCCGCAATCCCCAATGGCGCTTTAACAACAGCGCCCGCAACGGCCGACCCAAAAGCAAAGGCCGCTCCCGCGCTCCGGCTCTCCTTCGAACTTCGCGACAAACCTCGCCGCCTCGCCGGCATCATCTCCGCCCCAGCACGAAGCCGAATCGCGCTCAACGGCACGATACTCAACCCCAACGAGCTACAAGAACTCGCCAACAGCTCGCTCATCGAAATCCAGACAGGTGGACACCTAAAGAAAGGCGCCAACGAAATCGTCATCCTTCTTCCAACCTCCCCGACCACGCCGGTTCAACCGATGATTGCCGCCATCCATGCCGCCGGAGAGCCGCAGTGGATTACCTCCGAATCACCGTGGCAAACCGTCGCCCACGTTCCGCCACAAGCCCTCGACAAAAACAAAATCAAAACCGATTCCAACGAATGGAAGACCCTTGTCTGGAACAACTCAGGAATCACAGAAATCGATTCGAATAAAACCCAGCTCCCGGCAGAACTCACCCGCGCTGTCGCTCCGCGCAAACCGGCAAGATCCTCGCTCCGCAAGGCCGACCTCCTGACGCGTGCGCTCGGACGCCCCAATCGCGATCAAATCGTGACCTCGCGCCCCCAAGACCTCAGCACTCTGGAAGCACTCGATCTCTCCGCGGGACAACGCCTCGCCGAAATGCTGACCGCAGGTGCCGGCAAACTCGCCGCCCGCTGGACCACTCAACCCGACGCCTTCGTCGACTGGCTATTCCCCGCGATGCTAACCCGACCCGCTTCACCCCCAGAGCGGGCCGCATTGATGGAAGTGCTCGGACAAAAACCCAACGCGCAATCGATGGAGGACGTCCTCTGGTCGATCCTCAATCTTCCCGAATTCCAACGTATCCAATAACCTCTGCAGCCAGAAATCAGGACCCGACGAAAGGAAAACAACACCATGAATCCGCTCTCCATTGACCCCTCGGAACCGCGCCGCGATTTCCTCCGCAAACTCTCCGCTGCCGGGCTCGCCAGCCTCATGGCACCAGAACCCGCCGCCCGAGCGGAACAAGTCGTACACCCCGCAGCAAAAGCCGACGCGTGCATTCTTCTCTGGATGGGAGGCGGCATGGCTGCGCCCGACAACTTCGACCCCAAACGCTACCTGCCGTACGCCAAAGGGAACCGCATGGCCGACATTCAGTCGACCTTCCCCTCCATCCCAACCGCTGTCGATGGCATCCGAATCTGCGAAGGCCTCGAAAACATTGGGTCCGTCCTCGACCGAGGAACGCTCATTCGCTCCCACTTTCAGCCGGACCTCGGCAGTATTCTGCACTCACGCCACCAGTACCACTGGCACACCGGATACGTTCCGCCACAGACCGTTGCGTGCCCACACATCGGCGCTTGGATGTCCAAAGTCCTCGGCCCTCGGAATCCCGTCATGCCCGCCTTCATCAACATCGGGCAACGCATCGAAGGGGTGGGTGAATCCGAGGAAATCAAAGCCTTCACCACCGCCGGATTCTTCGGCTCCGAGTTCGGCCCCATGAACCTCCCCTTCCCCGAGGAAGCCGGCCGCGCCGTCCGCCCGCCCGCTGGGATGGAGCCCGGCCGCTTCGAAAATCGGTACAAACTCTACCGGAAACTCGTCGACGCCCACCCCAACCGCGACCTCCTCTCCGACCACCAACGCGAATCCATGCTCCGGTCGTACGAGAACGCGCAACGCCTCCTCACTTCCAAGGAACGCGAGGCGTTCGACATCTCGCTCGAAGAGAAAGACAGCTACGCAAAATATGACACGGGCCGGTTCGGACGCGGCTGCCTCCTCGCGCGGCGCCTCGTCGAAAACGGCGCGCGGTTCGTGGAAGTGACGACCGAATACGTCCCTTTCCTCCATTGGGATACACACGGCAGCGGACACGAAACGCTCGTCCGCATGCACAAAGAAATCGACCTGCCGATTGCAACCCTGATCCGCGACCTCGAAGCGCGCGGTCTCCTCGACCGTACACTCGTCGTCATCGCCACCGAGTTCAGCCGCGACGCCATGGTCGAGGGAACGGTCGGCTCGACCGCCGGCGACCAAGCAGCCCACAGAGGAGATACAATGGAGGATCCCAAACACTACGGACTTCACCGCCATTTCACCGGCGGCTGCTCCATCGCCATGTTCGGAGGCGGCGTGAAAAAAGGGTTCCTCTACGGCGCAACCGCAGAAGAAAGACCCTTCCTCGCCATCAAAAACCCCCTCAGCGTCAGCGATGTACACGCAACCATATTCACTGCAATGGGGATCAGTCCAAAAACCGTTTTCGATATCGAAAACCGCCCCTTCT
Organism: Chthoniobacteraceae bacterium; assembly: GCA_044347165.1. Lineage (GTDB taxonomy): Bacteria > Verrucomicrobiota > Verrucomicrobiia > Chthoniobacterales > Chthoniobacteraceae > JBEEPE01. The sequence goes on along the minus strand of JBIIXW010000029.1, from coordinate 20,828 downwards.
ACGCCACCCTCGATGGAAAAGGCGTCGCCGCAAAAGACATCTTTGCGTAACCGAACAACGGAAACCCTGTTCCCCCGATTTACACAGGCCGCCCACTCCGGGCGGCCTGTTTGTTTTTTTACACCCTGTGGGGATTTACACAGCCAAAACACGTCATTCAAACGCTTATATTATTCATAACCAGACGCTTCCAATCCTTGGCACGACCGTCGCTTTAGGGGGCGCTGTGCCAAAACCGGCCGCTTGGTCGGTGTGGCAAACGGTTCCCGGGCGGATCCTCAAGTGAGGGACCGCCCCTGAGCCGGGTGAAACGCAGCAACCAACACAGAACACTATGTTGAAAACCCTACGAATCGTGGCCCTCACTATCGCGGCTTGGTCCGTGATGACGGACCTCTATCCGACAGCCTACGCACAAGACGCGGCACCTCCGGCCGCGGCTGCTCCCGCCCCGGCCGCTGCACCCGCAGCGCCCGCACCGGCAGCAGCCAAGCCAGAGCCATCGCTCGAACAGCGTATCGCCTCACTCGAAGCCTACGTGAACAACACCGACCCCACAGCCGCGCTCAAGGTCGATGACAAAATCCCCGAGGGCCTCGCAACCCCAACCTCCGCGACCGCGGGTCCAGGACACAATGCGTGGATCATGACATCCTCCGCGCTCGTGTTGTTTATGACCCTCCCCGGTCTCGCACTCTTCTACGGCGGCCTCGTCCGCAAGAAGAACGTGCTCAGCGTGCTCGCGCAATGCCTCGGCTGCGCTGGACTCGTGAGCGTGCTGTGGTGGGCCTTCGGGTACAGCCTCGTGTTCGGTAAGAACTTTGAGAGCCCTTACCTCGGTGGCACTGAGTTCTTCTTCTTCAACGGAGTCGATTCAGCACCGAACACCGACTACTGCTACTGGGTCTCTCAAAACGCCTTCGCCATGTTCCAGATGATGTTCGCCATCATCACCCCCGCGCTCATCGTGGGCGCCATCGCAGAGCGCATGAAGTTCTCCGCCATCATGGTGTTCATCGGACTCTGGATGTTCGTCATCTACTTCCCCATGGCCCACATGGTCTGGGGCGTAACCGGCCTCATGAACGGAGTTTGGAATGCTGATGCGAAAATCCCCGCGATCGACTTCGCCGGCGGGACCGTCGTTCACATGACCTCGGGATGGAGCGCCCTCGTGCTCTGCTTAATCCTCGGTAAACGCCTCGGGTTCGGGAAAGAAAAGATGGCTCCCCACTCCATGGTTCTTTGCATGGTCGGAACCGGGATGCTCTGGGTCGGCTGGTACGGCTTCAACGCAGGCTCGGCACTCGCCGCCGACGGAATCGCAACCAACGCATTCACAACCACCACCCTCGCCGCCGCAACCGCTGCGCTCACCTGGGGCGTCATGGAAAAAATGCTGCGCGGTCACGCTTCAATCCTCGGCTTCTGCTCGGGTGCAGTCGCCGGCCTCGTAGTTGTGACGCCAGCCTGCGGATTCATCACCCCTTCCAGTAGCGTGCTCATCGGCGTTCTTGCCGCGGTGGTGCCCTACTTCTTCGTCATGGTGGTGAAATCGAAGCTCGGCTACGACGACGCCCTCGACACCTTCGGCGTACACGCCGTCGGTGGAACCCTCGGCGCAATCCTCACTGGGATTCTCGCCGACGGGAAAAGCAACGCGAACCTCACAGAGGGCAACGCCTACGCTGCCAAGAACGGCCTCGCAAAACTCGTAGAAGGGGGAAGCCTCGTTGGCGCTCAAATCCAAGCCATTCTGGTCACCCTCGTGATCTCGCTGGTCGGCACCATCATCATCGCCTACGTGGTCAAAGCACTCATCGGGTTACGCCCAACTCCAGAAGAGGAAACGGCCGGACTCGACGTAACCGACCACGGAGAAGAAGGTTACATCCTCTAATCGCGACGCACGCAAAACGACCACTGAAACAAAAACGCCAACGGGCTGACGATTCAACATCGCGGCCCAGGCAACAACCGAACGAAAGCCATGAAGAAAATCGAAGCGATCATCAAACCGTTCAAACTTGAGGAAGTGAAAGAAGCGCTCGCCGAAATCGGCATCGAAGGCATGACGGTCACCGAGGTGAAAGGTTTCGGACGCCAAAAGGGCCACACCGAAATTTACCGCGGAAGCGAGTACACCGTCGACTTCTTGCCTAAAATCAAAATCGAAGTCGTTCTCTCAGACGGTCTCATCGAGTCCGCCATCGCATCCGTCGTGAAAGCCGCAAAAACCGGCAAAATCGGTGACGGCAAGGTGTTCGTTTACCCGGTTGATGAAGCCGTCCGGATTCGGACGGAGGAAACCGGCGATAAGGCAGTGTAGCGTACTGGTGTGTGACGCTCGGCCGAGCGGGCCGCGATGGCGGTTCCGCTCGCCCCATACAAGCAAGCGGCTCCTCGGCAACGGGGAGCCGTTCTTCTTTTCCAGATCAGGCGCATCCCGCCCGACACCAAGCCACCATCAACTCGCGTAAAACCAGCGCCCCACCATCCGCGCCACCGGCATCAATCCCAACAGCGCCAACGCAATCCAACGCCCCTCACCCTGCGGATCACCAAACCAACACACCGCCGCTTGCAGCGGAATCAATAACCGGATGTGCGCGCCAATCAGCGGCGGAATCGGTGGCGCCTCACGCGGCAACAACCGCATCTGAATCCGAAGCGCCACCAACAGCACGTACCCAAACAAAACCACCGCCGGATACTTCGCAGGAGCGTACGAAGCGTTTACCGCCCCAAATAAACACCCCGGCAACAGCGCAATGAAAGGGAGGTGACGCGCCACCCGCGGAATCTCGCGCAACGTCTCAAACCGCGCCAAATGGGTCACCGCCGCAATAAAGAGCCCCGTCGTTACCACCGCGGGTAGCCCCATCTGCCAGGTGCCAATCGGCCCGCACACCGCCCCCACAAGCGTGCTCAACGCCCGGCACGCACCCATCGTAAACGCACCCAATCCCGCCACCCGTTTCGCCCACCCGTTGTACAACCAAACCATCGCAGCCAAAACCACCCCAACCACAAACACACGCCCCTGCCCCGTCGCCGCATACGCCCCCAACCCCACCCCATTCAACCCCACCGCCGCCCAACCCACCCCCGAGCGAGACACCGCCCCCGAAGGAACCGGACGGTCCGGACGATCAGCCAAATCCTCCGCGGCATCGTAATAGTCGTTCATCAACAACCCGCCCGCATACACACAAAGGCTCCCCAAAACCACCAAGAGCAGCGGCCACTCCACCCAACCCTGATTCGCCGCCAAATAGCCCGCCAACGGATCCCCAGGCACCGAAAACAAGTTCGGCAACCGAACCAGCTGTAACCATACGCGCAGTCGTGTCCGCTTCATCGGCCACCTCCCTAACGCCCCCCTCCCAAAGAAGCAACCCGCCACCCCGCAAACAACGCCAACACCCCAACTCCGAAGCCACTTCCCAGCCTGCCCAAAGCGCCATTCCGAGATTGCAAAATGCACCCCGCACGCTAACTCAATTCATCGCAACTCTATGAAAATCACGAAATCCCTCCTGCTCGCCGCGGCAACCGCGTTCGCGTTCTCTTCCGCAGCCATCGCCGACGAAACTCCGCTCGGCAAGGAAATGTCGACCATGAACAAGGCCTACAAAGCCTTGAAAAAGAACGCATCCGACGCGTCCAAAAAAGCCGACAACCTCGAATCGCTCGCGAAAATCAAAAAGAGCCTCGAAGCATCCATCCCCCTCGAGCCCAAGCACACCAAAGACCAGCCCGCTGCCGCGAAACCCGCTTATCTCGAAAAGTACAAAAAGCAGATGCAGGATCTCATCGCTGCTTTTGACGAAGTCAAAAAAGGCATCGAAGCCGGTAACGACGCCGCTGTGAAAGCCGCATTCGACAAAATCGGTGACCTCAAGAAAAAAGGCCACGAAGACTTCGGCGCTGACGACTAGGCGTCATCCCGGTCGTGCTCAACCCACACCGGAACTCATCCAACGCCATCCCCGCGGATGACGGCAGGATGAACCTCCACTAAAACGGGAACCGGAGTCCTCAGGCTCCGGTTCCCTTTTTTCAACACCTCCCCTCCCATGAGCAACCTCTCGACACCCTCCGCCCCGGAAATCCCCGCCCTGTCCAAGGAACGGACACTCGATTTGTACTTCATGGACGCCCGCTGCAAACTCATCGAAGTCGCAGCCTTCCTCGATCGCCTCGATCGCTCCTCCGGCCCCAGCGACTTCCGCGAAGCCTCCCTGCTCGCAGCACTCACCGCCCTCTCCGACGGTCACCCCGATCGAGCACGACGCGTACTGATGACTCTCAGCGATCCCACCACCGATCCCCTTCCCTCCGCCGGAACCAAAGGCGCCTGCGGCGCATGGCCCCAATTCACAAACGCCCGATAACCATCCGGCACCCACTTCGCCCGCTCCCCGCGACCAACCGACCAAACTCCCATGCGCTACATCGAACCCCACGCCCACATGGTCAGCCGCACGACGGACGACTACGAAGCCATGGTCACCGCCGGATGCGCCGCCGTTTGCGAACCCGCCTTCTGGGCCGGCTTTGACCGAGGCAGCGTCGAAGGTTTCCGCGACTATTTCTGCCAACTCACCGACTACGAACCCAAACGCGCTGCCAAGTTCGGGCTCCCTCATTTCTCGTGGCTCTGCATCAACCCCAAAGAGTCCGAAAACGTCTCCCTCGCCCGAGAAGTCCTCTCCATCATCCCCGAGTTCCTCCAAAAACCCAACGTGCTCGGCATCGGAGAAATCGGTCTCAACAAGAATACCCGCAACGAAATCCTCATCCTCGAGGAACACATCCAACTCGCCGTCAATCACGACCAACTCATCCTCGTCCACACCCCCCATCTCGAAGATAAGTTCAAAGGCACCAACCTCATCATCGACGTCCTGAAAGCCCACTCTGCGGTCAAACCCGAGCGCGTCATCATCGACCACGTCGAAGAACACACCTACCGCCAAGTGCTCGACCACGGCTTCTGGGCCGGACTCACCCTCTACCCCGAATCCAAATGCAGCCCCGCCCGCGCCATCGACATCGTCGAAGCCGCGCACCTTAACAACATCTGGATGAACTGCGCCTGCGACTGGGGCATCAGCCGCCCCCTCGCCGTTCCCCACACCGCACTTGAAATGCGTCGCCGTGGATACTCCGCGTCATCCATCGACCACCTCATCTTCGGAAACCCCCTGCGCTTCCTCTCCCAAAACCCGCGTTTCAAACTCCCCTAACCTTCCGATGGAAGCGGCCATGATCCCCCTCCCTCTCAAACGACCCGTCCCATTCCTGGCCGCCCTCCTCCTGTCCACCCTCGCTCTCTCGCAGGAACCAGCATCCCCACCCTCCGCTCCACCCAAACCCGCCGCAGCCCCCACCTCGCAAACCCAGAAAATCGCGCGCACCCTCAACTTCAACGTCCCTGGCCCACGCGGACAAATCACTGCAGCAGACGGTTCCCCGCTCGCCAACAATCGGATAGGCCACAACCTCGCCGTTCATTTTCCGCACCCAGACGCGCTGAAGGACAAAAATAGCATCCACTCCTGGATCAACGACGCTGCTCACGACCTCTCACAAAAACTCGGCCGATCCATCCCCCTGTCCGTCGAGGCAGGCGCAAAACACTACCGAAACCGTGCCATCATGCCGTGGGTCGTCGCCCTGAATCTTTCGGAGGACGACCGCGCCAAAATCGAAACTCTCGCGGACAACCGATTCTCGACCCAACCCTTCTACGCTCGCGCCTATCCCAATGGCCACCTCGCCGGGCACGTCCTCGGCTACATCGGCCTCGCCGGCCGGTTCCCCGACGCTCCTGTCGATAACAACGAGTTTCTTTTTCCCGACATCGAGGGCCGGTACGCGCTCGAGCTCGCGTACGAAAATCAGCTCGCCGGCAAACCCGGCCAACTGAACATCCTCTTCAACAACGAAGGCCGCATCGCTCAGAAAACCATCGTCTACCCGCCCACGCCGGGGATGAACGTCGTGACCACCCTCCAACTTGATCTCCAAAAAATCTGCGAAGAGGTCATGGCAAAATCCTTCCGCCGTGGCGCAGCCGTCTTCATCAACCCTAACTCGGGCGATATCCTCGCCATGGCATCCTGGCCTCCCCTCGATCCCTCCCTCTTCGTGACCGGCATTTCGCAAACCGATTACGCCAAACTCGATAAAAATCCCGACGAACCCCTCCGCGCCCGAGCCTATAAAGGCACCTACCCCCCGGGCTCCACCTTCAAATGCTTCGTCGGAGCCGCAGGCCTCGCCTCAGGGAAACTCGATCCCGCCGAACGCATCCCCTGCCCCGCCGCACTCGAAATCGGAAACCGCGCCTTCAAAAACCACAAAAGCACCGATCGCGGCGACCTCACCTTCGTGGAAGCCCTCACCGAATCCTGCAACACCTGGTTCTACAGCATGGGGATGCGACTCGGCGGCCCGCTCATCATGGACTACGCCACACAGTTCGGTTTCGGCGCAAAAACAGGACTCCCCCTCGGTGACGAATCCGCAGGAATCGCCCCCACCGAAGAATACCTCCGCGAAAAACGCCGAATGCGCTACAACGCCGGTCTCGACGCTCAAGTCGCCATCGGTCAAGGGGATACCGAAGCAACCCCCCTCCAAATGGCACACGCCATGGGCGCCCTCGGCAACGGTGGCCACATCTACGCCTCCCGACTCGTCTCCCAAATCCAAGACATCACCGGCGAGGTAATCCACTCCTTCCCCCCTCGAATCACCCACCAAATCGAACTCCCCCCCACCACCCTGCTCGTCCTCCGCGAAGCCATGATCTCCGTTGTCTCCAGCCGAAGCGGGACCGGATCCCGCGCTTCCGTGCCGGGAGTCACCGTCGCTGGAAAAACCGGCACCGCCCAATGGTTCGCGAAAGGCGTCGAAAGCACCGTCGGCTGGTTCGGCGGATTCGCCCCCGCAGAAGGCCCCAACATCGCCTTCGCCGTCGCATTCGAAGGTGAACCCCACGACAACTCCGTGCACGGCGGCACCCACGCCGCTCCCCTCGTCGGAGCCGTCCTCAAGAAATGGTTCGAAGACAAATCCCGCCGCTCCCCAGCCGCCATCCCTGCGATCGAAGGCCTCGCCGAACTCGCAAAAGCCGAACCGGTCAACCCCTCGACCGAAGAGAAAGCCGAAACAGAACCAACCACGCAGCCCCCTCCAGAAAAGCCGTCCGACAAACCCTCCTTCTGGAAACGCTTGTTCGGCAAATGAACCCGTGGCTCGAATACTCCCTCTGGGCCCTTTTCTGGACACTCATCGTCACCGGAGTCGCCGGCGCGCTTCTCCCCATCCCCCTTCTCCCAGGTACACCCCTCGTCGTCGTCGCAGCCCTCCTGCACCGGTTCAGCTTCCCCCAGACCTCTCCCGTCTCCTGGACCCTCCTCGTCATCCTCACCCTCCTCGCCATCCTCACCCTCGTTCTCGACACGGTCACCGGTGCCATCGGCGCTAAAAAGTTCGGCGGCACCCGCTGGGGCGTCCTCGGCGCATTCGCGGGAGCGCTCCTCGGCCTGATAGCGGGCGGCCCCGTCGGCCTCCTCGCCGGCCCCCCCATCGGCGTCTTCACCGCCGAATACCTCGCCCTCAACGACACTCGAAAAGCGTGGCGCGCCACTCAAGGAGCACTCCTCGGCATGATCCTCGGAACCGTCGGCCGCTCCCTCATCACCCTCGCCATGGTCGCACTCCTGCTCTGGCAAATCTTCAAACACTGAACCAACCAAACCTGCCCTCAGGTTCGCTCCCCGCATTTCGTCATTTTGCAATCCCTGAATCCCGACTAGAGAAGAGCCATATCCCCAATAAAAAAGGGACGCTAGGCCTCTCCACCCACGCCGCTGCCATGACCTCTCACATCCTCAGAACCCAGCTCGTCACCCTCTCAATCGCCCTGCTGCCGCTGCTGCCCGCCGTGGCAAACGCTGCAGACGTCTCCTACAAAGAAGGCGAAGGTTGGCTCATCGACCTTTTCGGAAAAGGAAAACTCAACCCCGATTCCGCCCTCAAAGCCGCCAGAGATCATGTTTCCAACAAGCAAGCGGGCAAGGCAGCCGACACCTACCGCACCATCATCAAGTTCGCGCCGCTCAGCCCACAAGCAGAAGCCGCCCGATTCGAACTCGGAACCCTCCTTGAAACTCTTGGCGAATACGACGACGCCTTCGAACGCTTCGAAGAGTACCTCAAGAAAAACCCCAACGGTCCCCGCTTCGAAAATGCCGTCGAATCCATGTACCGCATCGCAAAACGCTACATGGACGGAGAAAAACGCCGCGTCTTTGGCGTCAAACTCTTCACCTCGGACGAGCGCGCCCAAAAAATGTTCGAAAGCATCATCCAACAAGCCCCTTACTCCAAGGTCTCCGCACGCGCCCAATACAACATCGGCCTTCTTCTGGAACGACAAGGTAGCGGACAGGAAGCGATCGTAGCCTACCAAACCGTCATGGAGCGCTACCCCACCGACCCCATCGCAAACGATGCTCAATACCAAATCGGTCACGTCCGAATGACCGATTTTCGAGGCGGTAGATACGATCGCAGCGCGTGGCTCAAAGCCCGCGAATCCTTCGAAGACTACGTTAACCGCACCCCAAACTCCGAAAAAGCCGGCCAGGCCCGAGACAACCTCAAACGCCTCTCATCCGGCGAAGCCAAGGCAGGCATGGACGTCGCCCTCTTCTACGACAAAAGCAAAAAGTACAAAGCCGCCGCAGCCTACTACCAAGATGTCGTCCGCGACTTCCCCGGCACCCCCGAAGCCAAACAATCAAAAACACGACTCAAAGAACTCGAAGCCATCCTCGGCAAAGACGCTCTGAAAGAGGCCCTTGACCCCGCCTCCGAAATGGCGTCCAACAGCCCCACAAAAACCCGCGAAGGCGCCCTCAGCCCCTCCGCCCGCCCCGACTTCGCAGGCCCACAAGCCGCCCCAGAACCCCTCGCGCCCGCACCAAAACTCCGCCTCTCGAACCAGGATCTCACGCCACTCCCAGACCTCACTGCACCCCAATCGGAAAGCCTCTTCAAACCCATCACTCCCCCCGCACCCAGCGGAACGAGCGCCCCGACAAAAAACTAACCGATGACGACCTCTCAAACCTTCGTCGCCAAACTTTCCAGCCTCCTCACCATCGCTTGCCTCGCAAGCGGTTGTGCCGGCTACCGCCTCGGCAATGAGAAACCAGCCGCACTGAAAGGCATTAACTCGCTAGCCATCTCACCCTTCGAAAATCACTCCTACGAACCAAACCTTTCCGTCAAACCCGCCAACCTCCTCGCTCAACGCCTCCAAATCGACGGAACCTTCAAACTCGAATCACCCGCAACCGCGGACGCTACCCTCGAAAGCACCATCGAATCCATCGAGCGACTCCCCGTCTCCTCGGGCGCCATGAACCGCGGTCGCGACACCCTCCTGACTTCCGAATACCTCCTCTCCGTTCGCATCGCCTACCTCCTCCGCCAAAAGGAAACCGGTAAAACCCTGCGCCAAGGAAAAGTCACAGGCACCACCTCCTTCTTCATCCCCGGCCGGGACCTTCGCTCCGCGGATATCTCCAACTACTCCCGACAAGCCCTCCCCATCGCGCTCGAACAGGCCGCCACCAAAATCGTGTCAGCCCTCGCCGAAGGCTGGTAAATCCTCCGCGTGCTTTACCTCGTCGCCACTCCCATCGGCAACCTTGCCGACATCACCCTGCGTGCGCTCGACACCCTCCGCACCGTCGATCTCATCGCCGCAGAAGATACCCGTCACTCGAGAATCCTCCTGCAACACCACGGAATCGATAAACCCCTCGTCTCTTACCACCAACACAACGAGGCCATGCGCACCGCGGAACTCATCCAGCAACTCCGCAACGGCACCTCGATCGCTGTCATCACCGACGCCGGAATGCCCGGCATCTCCGACCCCGGAATGCGACTCCTCAAAGCCGCTATCCAAGAACAAATCCCACACACCGTTCTCCCAGGCGCCTCCAGTATCATCACCGCCGTCGCCGGCTCAGGCCTCGTCGAAGGCCCCTTCCGATACCGAGGCTTCCTCCCCGTCAAAAGCGGACAACGCGAACGCGAACTCCAAACAGCCCTCGCCGCCGAAGAACCCTCCGTCTTCCTCGAATCCCCACACCGCCTCCTCCGCTCCCTCGAAACCCTCGCCACCCTCGACCCAGAACGCCCCCTCTGCGTCGCCCGCGAACTCACCAAACAGTTCGAAGAATTCCGCCGCGGCACCCCTCCCCAACTGCTCGAACATTTCTCCAAAAAAAACGTCAAAGGCGAAATCGTTCTCCTCGTCTCCGGCACCGACACCCGCCGCTGACCCCCCCTCAAATCAGCCCGCTCAACCGCGCCGACGCCAACACCGCCGACGCCAGCAAAATCACCTCAAACAGGTGCTGCGGCACGTGCGCAACCATCCGCCGCCCAAGAAAGGTCCCCACCACCACCAACGGCACCAACAGCGCATCCAGCACCAACGACGACCCCGTTATCAATCCAAGCCCAACACTGAATGGCACCTTGAACACATTGATAATCAAAAAGAACCACGCACTGGTCCCTACCAACTCATACTTCGGTAGCCGTAACGCCAACAAATACAGCCCCATCACCGGACCCGCCGCATTCGCCAGCATCGTCGCCAAACCGCCCCAAATCCCCATGCCCCAAGCAAACAACGGCCCGTCCGGCACCGGCTTCCCCGCACCCCCACGCATCCGCACCACCACATGCACCACCACCATGCTAAACACCACCAACCCAAGCACCGGACCAAACCGCGCCCCAGGCAACGCGCGCATCAAAAAATAGCCGCCAACCACCCCCACCACCGTCGGCGGTAACATCCGCAACACATGCCGCCAAACCGCATGCCGCCGATAAACCGCAACCGCCATCACATCGCCAAAAATTAACAGCGGCAGCAACGCGCCAGTCGACTCCCTCGGATCAAACACCTGCGCCATCAACGTCACCGTCACCAAACTCACTCCTGCAAACCCGCTCTTCGAAACTCCCACGCAAATCCCCGCCAAAAGCGCGAACAACCACTGCATCCCCCCAAGATCCGGAACATCCATCCCCCCATCCTGCACAGATACCCTTCCCCCGCCACCCCACTCTCATTCACCCCCCCTCCGTCACGTCACATGGCGCAACGCCTCAATCGGATTCATCACCGAAGCGCGACGCGCCGGATACAACCCAAACACCACCCCAATCGCAACCGATATCCCACAGGCCAAGGGTAATGACCACGGCACCACAATCGGAGCCATCGTTCGAACCACCTCCGGCAACGCCGCCATCGCCTCCGGAAACACCCGCCCAGCCACCTTCATCGCGAACCCAAACGCCGGCGCACACAACAACCCGCCGATAATCCCCGTCAACCCACCCGCAATCGATAACACCACCGTCTCCACCAAAAACTGCCGCGTAATGTCCGCACGCCGCGCCCCAATCGCACGCCGAATCCCAATCTCACGCGTCCGCTCCGTCACCGTCGCCAACATAATGTTCATGATGCCAATCCCCCCCACCACCAACGAAATCGCCGCAATCAATCCCATCATCGCAATAAACATCAATCGCGTGTTCTTCGCCTGCTCCAACAACTCCAACGGCACCGTCACCACGTAATCCTCATTCTGATGCGTCCGCGCCAACGTCCGACGCACCACATCCGCCGTGTCCAAAACGTCTCTCACATCCCTTAACGAAAGCACCACCTGCGTCGCAATCGGCACACCACTATCCGTCTTCGAATAAAAATCCGGAAACCGAGCCCACAACGTCGGCAACGGAATGTACACATCTCTGGCAAACTCCTGCTTCCCAGACGCCTTCACACTCCCATCCTCCGTCTCACCCCGCGACCGCATCACCCCAACCACATCGTAAAAATCCGCCCCAATGTGAATCGATTTGCCCACCGGATCCTCATACCCAAACAACTCCCTCGCCACCAACGGAGCCAACACACACACCTTCGTCTTCGATTCCACATCCACCGCCGAAAGAAATCGTCCCCGCGCAACCTCCATTCGCGCAAACGCCGGAAAATCCCCCGTACACCCCACCAAACGCCCGTAACAGTTTCGCGTGTCATGCGCAAACCGCCCCTTCGTTAACTCCCGAATCGGTATCGTCTTCTCAATGCTCGGAACCGTCGCCGCCAACGTCTCGTAATCCTCCCGCGTCACCCCGTACGGACGAATCTTCTTCGTCGACTCCCCAGGCGGTGGCGCCGTCGTCGTTAAAATGATGTTGTTCGCACCCATCTCCGCAATCTGCTGCTGCGCCTTCGCACTAATGCCCTCCCCAATCGCCAACAACCAAACCACGCTCGCCACCCCAATAAAAATCCCCAACACCGTCAGCAGCGACCGTAACGGGTGCAACATCAGGTTTTTCACCCCCAAATACGCCGTCCGCATCAACCCCGCTAACTCCGCACGCGCCGCGCGCCGTGGTGGCACCACCTGAGCCCCATCCGCCCCCACCCCCTCACCCTGCAACGGACGCAGCCGCGTATCCGACTGCACCAGACCATCTTTCAACCGCACAATCCGGCGCGCATGCGCAGCCACATCCTCCTCATGCGTCACCAAAACAATCGTCTTCCCCTCCTCGTTCAACCGACCCAATAACGCCAAAATCTCGCCCGACGTCACCGAATCCAAGTTGCCCGTCGGCTCATCCGCCAAAATGTAGCGCGGCTCATTCGCCAACCCGCGCGCTATCCCCGCCCGCTGCTGCTGCCCACCCGACAACTGCGGTGGACGATGCGTCAACCGATGCCCCAACCCCACCAGTTCCGCCAACTCAGCACACCGCTTCCGTCCCTCCGCCGTAATCTCTCCCTGATACGAAAGAGGCGACTCAATATTCTCCATCACCGTAAGTTGCGGAATCAGATTGTACGACTGAAACACAAACCCGATCCGCGATGCGCGGATAAAGGCCAAGTGGTCGTCATCCAATTTCGACACATCCTCGTTCCCCAAAATAAACTCCCCTGCGGTCGGTTGATCCAAACACCCCAGCATGTTCAATAAGGTGCTCTTCCCCGACCCAGACGGACCCATAATCGCCACGTAGTCTCCCTCCGGAATCTCCAAATCAATCCCCTTCAGAACCGGTAACGGCTCACTCCCCAGAAGATAATCCTTCCGCAAACCCCGCAACAGGATAGCCGTCCCCATGACCTGCAACCGTCAGTTCCCCGCCGCTATCCTTTCCCCGCCATCCGTACGCACCGCCGCTGAAGGAACCTCCGGCAACGTCACGCGATCCTCATAACTCTGCGGAGCAAGAATCACCTGCTCACCCACTTCCAATCCGTCCTGAATCACCACATTCGAGTTATTCGCCGGCCCCACCACCACCTCGCGCGCCGTCAAATCCCCCTCATTCATCACAAAACAAAAGAACCGTTTCTCACGCTCCAACACCGCCTGAATCGGCACCTGAACCGCGCTATCCAATCGGTGCACCTCAATCGAAACCTGCGCCGTCATCCCCGAACGCACCCCATGCGGAGGATCATCAATCGTCACCTCCGCAGCGTATTCCTTCGTCGAACTGTAAACCGAAACCGCAGGCAACGGATACTCCGACACCGACCGAACCGAGCCTTTCAAGACCGTTTTCGGAAACGCATCCAACCGAATCCGCGTCTGCAAACCCACCCGCACCTTATCAATCCGACTCTCATTCACCCGCGCCATCACCTGCATCCGTTTCGGATCCGGTAACCGCACAATCACCTGCCGCTCACGCACCAACTTGCCCTCCGCAATCAACGGATCCTGATTCGGAAGGTTCGCATACACCACCTGCCCCGCCGACGGCGCCTTGATCACACACTTCGCAATCTGCGCCTCCAGGTTGGCCTGCCGCTCCAAATCCAAGTTGTAACTGTTCTCACGCGCCAACAACCGCGCCTCCGCCGTTTCCACATTCGCTTTCAAACGATTCACCGTCTTCACCTTCGTAAACTTCCTCAACACCTCCAACTTCGTGGTCGAGTTCTCCAACTCCTTCTTCGCCTTCTGCACCGCAAACCGGTCCGCCTCCAACTGCACCGGCGTCACATACCCCCGCTCCGCCAACTTCACACTGTAACGCAAATACTCCTCCGCCCGACGCAAGTTCTCCTGCGCCACAAACCGCTCACTCTCCACCACCCCCTGCTCCTGAAGAAAAGTGCCAGACTCGTACTCCTCCAACGCCAGTTTCGCCGCCTCAAAATCCGTCCGCGCCTCCACCGCTAACGCCTTGCTGCTATTCGTCGCAATCCGTTGCTGAACCAAATCTGATTGCAACCCAGAGTCATCCAACTTCACCAAGAAATCTCCCTCCTTCACGTACACACCCTCATCCACAATCTCGATGATCGGCGTGCCCGCAATCGCCTTCGACTGCACCTCACACCGAATCTCCACATTACTCGAACTCATCACCTCCCCGCGCTCCACCACCTCCTGCACAAACGGGCCCGACGATACCGTCGCCATCAACGGCGCCTGAGTCACTCCCGCACGGCTCTGGGCTCGTCCATCACCCTTCCTCGTTAACCAAGCCGCAACCGCCACTAACAGCACTACCAAACCAAAAATCACTAATCGCCGCTTCCCCGCCACTCGCACCGGCCCACGCCCAGTCCCCGGAGCCCCTCCGACCCCGCTCTCCGCATCCACCACCGTTGTTCCTGCAGTACTCATCGTTCAATCCCTCCGTTAAAGCGGAATTCGGGCCCACCCGCTGACGCCATGCGCTCCTCCATCCCCTCACGCCACCGCTTCACCCGCGCACGCAAGCGATCCACGGTCATCTCACCAGGATCCGACCACAAACCATCCTCACCCATCTGCATCGTGCCCAACTCAAAGTCCAACGCCATCCGCAGCACGTCATACCCAATCCTCAAACCCAAAAAATCGTTCTGCGAGTCCAGCAAATCACTCAAAGCAGAAACCAAATCCCGCGCCGTCGTCGCACCAAACACCGGCACCGCACCCGGTCGCGGAGGCTCGTCCAATCGCAACCGCGCCAAATCCACCTGCGAAATCGCAATCTGAACCGCCGCACGACGCACCTCGAAGTTCAACTCACTCAATTCAATAATCCGCAGGGTGTTCCGCACACTTTGCGACACCCGATCCCCAAACAACATCGTGTCCCGACGCGCCCGCTGGTACTCGATCAACGCCTCCCGATAACGATTCCGCTCGCTGAACCGGTTGAGCGGCGTATCAAACCGCAACCTCCCGCGCAACGTCGACGTGCTCATCCCAAAACTCAACGCATTGTCCCGCACCGTTCCCACAGACCCATCCACACCAAAATCCAAGACACTCTGCAAATCATTCGCCCGCACCGCAATCCGTCTCCACGCATCCACCTGCCGAGCCCGAACATTCATCCAATCCAACCGACACTCCTCCGCAATCCCCATCGCGCCAACCTCATCCACGTCCACCCGAGGTAACGTCGCCGTCTCCAACCGAATCGATGTCTGATTCAACGATAATCCCAACAACAACGCCGAAACATCCCCACCCAACTCCACCGCCTCAGCACGCGCCTCATCAACCCCCATCCCCCCAATCCCCTTTAAAACCGACTCCACCTTCATCGTGAAACCATCCACCTGCTCCTCGCTCTGACGCAACCTCACCGCACACACCTCCACTCGGTCCGCCAACGCCGCAGCATCCAACCGACCGCGTTCCAAACTCAACTCCTCAATCAGCGGACTCTTCATCAACCGCTCCAACTGCGCCTTCCGCCACGGATAGACCCGCTTCAACGACGCCATGTCGCGCCGTGAACTCTCCAACAAATCGCGAAACGCCTTTTCCAACTTCAAAAAATCGCGCAATCGCTCGCCAATCACCGCAACACTCGGCGCATCCTCCACACTCCGGAGCCCACGCAAAATCCCCGTGATTCGTCGGTCCAAATCGATCGCCCCCGGATTGCTCGTGCTCAATCGCTCGAGAAGACCATCTTTCAAGACCACCTCCAACGACGGCGGTAATCCCATCTCCAACTTGAACGCATCCACCCGCGTCCGATACGCAGCCCGCGATGCCAAAAGCGAACTCTGACTGTTAAACAACGCCTGTCGCGCCTGATCCACCTGCAACCGACTGCTAATCCGTCCCGCATCAAACGCCGCGGAAATCTGGTCCAAACTCTCCCGCAACCGCGCCACGTTGGCCTCCAAGTTCCGAATCCGTTGCTGCTCCTCCAACAACCCCAAAAACCCGTCAGCACGCGGTGCCCCCGTTCGCCCCGAGGGCGTCCCCGAAATCAAACCCAACCCCGCCCCGCCCACCATCGCTGAACGCACCGGACCATCCCCCCCATTCCGCCCAGCCACCATTCGCACATAAAATCCGCGCTGGTACTGATCCATCTGACGCACGTTCGCCAACAACGAGCGCTCCGCCTGCGTCAGCCCCTCCATCACTCGCGCACGCCCACCCAACCGCATCAACGGCTGCACCAACGAAAAGTTAACCAGCGAATCCACCGTCGCCCCCGTCCGAAAGTCGTACACAAACGAGTTCGCAAACCGTGCCATCAGCTCCCCCCCCGTCGCCGACACCCACCGCACACTCCCATCCGTCAACACCGACTCTGTCTCCTTTCTCACCCCCTTGGAATCCTTGGCGCCCACCGCCCGCACTCCCGTTGTTCCCGCAGCAAACTGAGGCGCAAAATCAAACCGCTCCAAACTCACATCCAACGCCGAGAGATACAAATCCTCGCGCTCATTCTGAAACTCCCGCGAGTTCAACCGCGACAGCCGCACCACCAGCGGCAAATCCAACACCACCGCTCCCGATGAATCACGCGGCAACGCCGCAATCACCTCCCGCCACCGTTCATCCGAACCCGACGCCTCAGGGCCATCCCACGCCGACGAGCCACGCTTACCAGCCACCCGCTTCATCAACACCCGCGACAACGGATCATCCTTCGGACGATTCGGGAAGTCAGGGTCGCCCTCGTCAAAAAAACGACTCTCCGGCGTCCCTGCTAGCGACCGAAACGCTTCATCCCCCAAACCCAACATCTCCTGCTTCTCACGCACCAGCCGAAACACATCCCGATCAGCCTGCTTCCGATACAAAGACCGCGAGCAACCCATCACCAAAACCGCACAGGCAATCAAGCTAATCTGACGTCGAACCTTTCTCATCGGGGGGAAGACAACTCATGTGGCTAGACAACCCTTGCAAAAGCCGCGCCATTAGACGCACGAACCCGCCCCTCAGCCGCTCATCAGCCTCCCTCCGATTACACTCCCCACACTCACCGCCTCTGCCGACAGGACTTACCCTAGCATGCCCTGAAACAAAGACTCGTCCTCAGATTACCCCGCAAGCACCAGTATTCCCCACGTCTCCCACATTCCTCCTCACCTTCCCCTCTGTCAGCTTCCCTCTCCTCCCCCCTTCGCACTTTCCTGTACCCCCTTCTCCCCCTCCACACTTCACAGCTCCCGTTCCGAGAAAACCCACTGCGCACACAAAAGATACACCGCAATATACAAGCACGCAAAGCCCGCCACTTGACCGAACAACGCCGTCGGCACCGCCGTCCCTAACGCGATTTCGTCCACCACGTTAAACATCTGCAAATCTGGGAAAACCAGAGCAACAAGACCGTTACCCAGCCGTCCCGCCAAACCCAACCCACCCTGTGCCAGCCAATAATCCCGGGCCACCCCCTGTAAATGCCCAATCAAGTACACCACCACCGAAACCATCACGGTAAACACCATGCTCGACGCAAACGTCGAAATAAACAGCGTCACCGCCGAGCACACCATCGCCTTCAATAAAATCAGAACAATCCCCGGTAGCAGATTCCACGAAAACGCCGATGTCGCCAGCCCACGCAAAGCCGCTTCCCGTTCCTCTCCAGCTGGATATGACGAAATAATCTCAGAATAGGTTCCTTGCGTTTTGAGCCAAAGCACCGCAAGAAACGCCACACTCATCGCGCCGCACGCCGCCACCAACACCGCAAACACGCCCCCCAACTTTCCCGCCACATACTCGAACCGTGGCACCGGTTTCGCCAAAATCGTGTATAAGGTCCTGTCCTCCAAATCCCTCGGAATCAAGGACGCGGTCGTCAGCACCGATATGAGCCAGAGAAAGATACTCATCGCGCCCAACGAAATGTCCTTCAGCACCTGAAACTGCTCCTGAAAGGTCAGCTTCACCGCAAACAGACTCCCCCCAATCACCAACAACGCAAACAGCACCAAAAAATAGAACACCTTCTGCCGCACCAACTCACGAAACGTGTTCCCCGCCAGCGCCGCAACCCGGCTCAGTGAAAACATGCGATGAACGCTCATCGTGATTCCTCCCCTCTTCCTCCCCGCTCGTCCGCTTCTCGCGTCCGCTCGAGAAAAAACTCCTCCAACGACGTTCGCAATCGCCGCCTCGATTTCAACACCCCCCCAGCGCTCTCCACCCGAACGCGCACATCCTCCAACAGCGCTTCCGATACCCCCTCCACCACCAACTCCGTCTGATCCTCCACCGCCATCAATTCCTCCAACGCCCCCTCACAAATCAGTCGACCCTGATGCAAAATCCCAATCCGGTCGCAAATCTCCTGCACCTGCGTCAACAAGTGCGAGCACAGCAACACCGTGATGCCCTCCGCTTTCAACGCCAAAATCAAATCACGAATCTGATGCGAACCCTCCGGATCCACCCCCGCCGTCGGCTCATCCAAAACCAGCAACCGAGGCTCCTGCACCAAAGCCTGCGCAAGACCAATCCGCTGTAACATCCCCTTCGAATACCCACCCAGCCTCCGATCCGCCGCATCCGCAAGCCCCACCCGCTCAAGCAATCCCATCGCGCGTTTCCGCAATGTCTTACCGCCTAGCCCGCAGAGTTTTCCAAAAAACTCCACCGTCTCTAGTCCCGTCAGAAACTTGTAAAAGTAAGGGTTCTCCGGAAGAAATCCCACCGACTCTCGACTCTCCACTTCCCGCGAATCGCGCCCAAAAATTTCTGTCGCCCCATCGCTGGGCTCCAACAACCCCATCAAAATCTTCATCGTCGTGCTCTTCCCCGAACCATTCGGACCGAGCAGCCCGTAAACCTCACCCGGACGAACCGAGAAACTCACCCCGTTCACCGCAACCAACGGCTCCTTCCGAAACGGAATCGCAAACACCTTCGAAAGGCGACGCACCGCCAGCGCGTCAACCACCACTGCCCCCCCCAAGCTATCACTCACTTGCACCATCGTTGCACCATAACAGAAGCGCACCCACCCACCAATCCCCCACGAAATCCACACACTCTCCTTAGTCCAAATCGCCCCCCCTCAAAACAGCATCATCTGCGGCTTCTCCGCCTCCGACGCCATCACCGCACGCCGTCGAGACCGCTTTGCCAACGCGCCTCCCGACTCCACCCCGCCCTCCACCACCAAATCAGAGCGCTCCAAGTTCGCCAAAATCTCCTTCGCACGCTCCAAAATCGGCACCGGCAACCCCGCAAGCCTCGCCACCTGAATCCCATAGCTCCGGTCCGCACCGCCCGCGACAATCTTCCGAAGAAAAATAATCTGATCATTCCATTCCCGCACCGCGACCGTGTAGTTCTTCACCCCTGCCCGCGCATTCGCTAACTCCGTTAACTCATGGTAGTGCGTCGCAAACAACGTTTTACACTGCACCACATCATGCAAAAACTCCGCAACACTCCACGCAATCGATAACCCGTCAAACGTCGAAGTCCCACGCCCGATCTCATCCAAAATCACCAGCGAGCGTGACGTCGCATTATTCGCAATATTCGCCGTCTCATTCATTTCGACCATGAACGTCGACTGCCCCCGCGACAAATCGTCCGATGCACCCACCCGCGTGAAAATCCGATCCACCAAGCCCACTTCCGCCTCCCTCGCCGGAACCCATGATCCCGTCTGCGCCATCAACGTCAGCAACGCCACCTGCCGAATGTACGTCGACTTCCCCGCCATGTTCGGACCCGTAATCACCATCAACCGGTTGTCGGTCGCGTCCAACACCGTGTCATTCGGTACAAACTTCTCCTCCACCAACGATTGATCCAGTACCGGATGCCGCCCATCCACAAACCGGATCGGCCCCTCACCCGTGAGTCGCGGACGAACATACCCAAACGTCCGCGCAACCTCGGCCAACGAACACACCGCATCCACCATCGAAATCGCTGCCGCCGTGTCCTGCAAACTCCCCAGCGACTGCAACACCTCATCACGCAACTGCTGAAACAACTCCACCTCCAACGCACGCGCGCGCTCGTCCGCTCCCAAAATTTTGCTCTCCATCTCCTTCAACTCCGGCGTCACGAACCGCTCGCCACCCGCCACCGTCTGCTTCCGAATCCACGTCGATGGCACCAGATGCAGATTGGCCTTGGTCACCTCAATGAAATAGCCAAACACCGACGTGTATCTGATTTTCAATGACTTAATCCCCGTCTCATCCGCCGCCCGTTGCTGCAAATCCGCCACCCACTCCTTGCCTGCCGCCCCCGCCGAACGCAACTGGTCCAACTCCGCAAAATACCCGTCTCGAAACATCCCCCCCTCACGCACCAACGCCGGCGGCTCATCCACAAGCGCGCGCGACAGCAACTCCACCACCTCCGGTAACGCATGCAACCCCTCCCGAATTTCCCGAAAAAGCCCCCCCGCTCCCGCCACCGCCCATAACTCGTCCACCAACACTTGAA
>JBIIXW010000226.1:0-2874 GCA_044347165.1 Chthoniobacteraceae bacterium | reverse complement strand
CGGTGGGTTGGTTCAGGCTTCAAAGGTGGAGGAGAAGGCGGAGCGTTCTGTGAAAGGTACCGTCACCGCGAGTTCGGGTGGTGGAGAGCAAGTGGCGGCGGTTTCTCGCAGCGTGCCGGCGGTCAAAACAGCGATTCCGACGGTGGGGGTTTCTCCTGGGGTGTCCGGGGGAAAAGCTGCGCTGCCCTCGAATCCGTTGGCGGCGGTTGGTGGCAACTGGGGTGGGGTTGCGGGAGGTTCGGTTCAGAAGGTGACGGGATCGTCTACTGCGCAGGCGTCCACTGCGCAGGCTAAGCCGGTTGCTTCAACAGCGCCTCGTACGAGCACAACTGCGGTGAAGAAGGTTTTGGTGGAACCTGTCGTTCAGCGGTCGGTGATGAAGACCGTGAGTCCTGGAAATGCGCGGACTACGGTGCAGCCGGCACCGGCTTCGAAAACGGTGATTCCCAAGGCGACTGCTGTGAGTGGGGCGGTGAAGCGGTTGGACGCGACCAGTGCGCCGGCGACTCCGAAGGCGGGCTCATCTCCGGGAGCCGGGGTATTGCAGGCGCCGGCCGATAGCATTCGCAAACTATTCAATAAAAATGGCTAAAGACAAAATAGTTGTCGGGCTGGAGATTGGCACGAGGAAGGTCGTGGCGGTCGTTGGAGAGGTTTCCGCAGAAAACGGGACGATGAATGTGATTGGTGTCGGCCGAGTGCCCTCCTGTGGGGTCCGGAAGGGTGAGATTGTGGATTTTACCAATGCTGCGCGCTGTGTTCGGGATGCTTTATTACAAGCAGAGGAGAATACGGGAGTGGGAATTGGGAGCGTTATTCTCTCGATTTCGGGGGGGCACATTGGATCGCAAGTCATCAAAGGGATGCGACATCTGGAGGATGGGGTGGTGAATCCGGAGGATCTTTTATTGGTTGAGCAGGCGGCGCATGATTCGGCAAGTTTTCCTCAGGGTGAAACTCCGATTGCGCTGCTGCCGAGGGCGTTGCGGATTGATGGAAATACCGAGACGCTCGACCCTGTGGGTCTGATGGCGAACAGTCTCGAAGGGGAGTACCATGTGATTACTGCCAACGAGATGCGGATGGGAAACTCAAGCCGCGTGTTGGACAGTCTCGAGATCATGGTGGATGCGATGACGTTCGGGGGATTGGCCTCGATGCAGGTGGTGATGGATGACGAACAGCGCTCTGCTGGGGGACTGGTAGTGGACTTGGGTGGCGGCACGATGGACTACGTCGCTTACTGCCACGGTTGGATTGGGGCGTCCGGATGTATCCCTGTGGCGGGCGACCACATTACGAACGACATTTCGATGGGGTTCAAAATCCCGATGCATACGGCCGAGCGATTGAAGCTTGAGCATGGGTCTGCCTTTATCGGCGACGGAAAACGGGGGGAGATCATTCGCTTGAATGCGGACGAGAGCACGCTGAGTGGGAAGCCGATTGAGCGTGATATTTTGCTCGAAATCATTAACGCGCGGGTGTTTGAGATGTTTCAGGTTTTGAAGGGGCGATTGGATAAGGCGGGAGTCATTCCTTACCTCGGATCCGGCGTTGTTCTGACGGGTGGCACGAGTTTGCTGCCTGGGATTGAAAAGGTCGCGGAGGAGATTCTTGGGGTTTCGGTGAGGACGTGGAGTCCGCCGGGGACTCGGCCCTCACAGAGTTTTGAGGATCCCACGCTTTCGACGGGAATCGGTTTGGTGAAATGGTCGACGATGATTCAGGCGCCGGTTGATGACGGGGTGGTTGAAAAGGTTTGGAAGAGGGTGAAGGGGTTGTTTGGGCGCTAAAACCGGAGACGCAACGGGAGATATATGATTGAGATTAGGAGCTCAGAGTTGCGGGTTGCCGAGTGGAAGACGGCGTTGGTGGGCATTGGAGGGGCGGGATGCAACATGTTGGAGTTGCTGGTTCGTGAGCCGGCAGCGAGCGCTTCAACATTGGCCGTTCACACGGAGACACGGCGCCTGAGTGGATCGTCGTGTCCGAACAAGATGGTGATTGGACAGACGGTGACGCGAGGGTTGGGGGCCGGTGGTGATCCTCTTATGGGGTATCATGCGGCAGAAGAGGGTGCGGGAAGTTTTTTGGAAGCAGTGAAATCCGCGAAGATGGTGATTTTGCTGGCGGGCTTGGGAGGTGGCACAGGCTCTGGCGTGATGCCCTACTTTGCGGCGGTGGCGCGTTCGGCGGGGATTCAAGTGGTGAGTATCGTCACCGTTCCGTTCGCTTTCGAGGGAGCTCGGCGCAATGAGCAGGCGCTTCAGGCGCTTGAGGAGTTGAGCAAGCATTCTGACGCGGTGATTTGTTTTGAGAATGATCGCATGCACGAGGTGGTTGGGACCGGCGTCGTGGTGGATATGGCCTTCCAGCAATTGAACCGGATTATTTCGGAGACTGTTAAGGCGTTGGTGGGAATCACGCAGCGTCGGGGCATCCTCCATGTTGGTATTGATGAAGTGAGCGCGACGGTTGCGGGCAAGGGGACTACCGCTTTGTTTGGGCATGCGGTGAGTGATGGCGAAGGGCGCGCAAAAGTCGTTGTTGATCAAGCATTGAAGTCGCCGTTAATGCAGGGTGGGCATGATTTGCGAGATGCGGTGCGCGTATTTGCGCATCTTGTTGCTGGCCCTGATTTTCGATGGGAAGAGGCGGAGTCGGTGATGTCTGATTTGCGATCGCGGGTGCCGTCTCATATCGAAACGTTTTTTGGACTGGCGGTTGATGGCGCATTGGCGGGAAGGGTGGGGCTGACGCTCATTGCGGGAGTTGCAGCTGGCACTCCGCGGCGTGAGCGGCGAAAGGAGCCGGAGGCGTCTGAATCGGTGAGGGCGCGTCGCGCGCTGGCCGGAGAGCAAGATTTGCCGT
>JBIIXW010000225.1:0-2886 GCA_044347165.1 Chthoniobacteraceae bacterium | reverse complement strand
GAACGCGGATTTCGGGGGCGGTACGGTTGTTGTTGTCGGTGAGGCATTCGACGATGACGGGCACCTTGTGCGGGGCGTATCCGTCGAAGCGAATGGAATCCATCACGAGTTTGTCGTCACCGACGCCGGCGCCTTTCTTGATGGCGCGTTCGATGACGTCGCGGGAGACGGATTCTTTGCGGGCTTTTTCGATGGCGGCAAAGAGGCGTGCGTTGCCATCGGGATCGGCTCCTCCGAGTTTTGCGGCAACCGAGATTTCTTTAACGAGCTTGCCGGTTTGTGCGGATTTCCGTTTCGCGTTGATTTCGCGTTTTGCGAGGAGCCATTGACGTCCCATGAGTGGAGGGTGGGTTAAGGGTGTTGGTTGAAGGAAGGTTATCGGAAAAAAACGTCCCCGTTCGCAGCGCGTTCGGGGACAGTGATGATACCCGAGGAAGCGGCGGAGTCCACCGGCAGTCCGTCGGGGCTCTTCCGGTTATTTCGAAGGGGCTTCGTTGGCGGCGGCTTTTTCAATCATCTGTTTGACGCGCGGGATGATGGAGTCTGCGCGTTTGCCGATTTCCGTATTGGGATCGATGGCCTTGACGTCTTCGAGGAGTTTGAGGGCGTTCTGGTTGTCTTTTGGCGGACGGAGGAAGCCGAGGACTTCGAACAGGATCTGTTGTTTCTGATCTTTGGTGAGGGAGGGATCGGCGGCGGCGGTGTCGGCTTCGGAGCGAAGGGCTTCGTAGCCTTTGATGCGGTTTTGTCCGAGCTTTTCGCGGATTTGGTTGAGGCGCGGTTTGAAGCCGAACTTTTTGTTGGTGCCGGTGGCGTCGGAAGGATCGAGTTCGCGGATTTGGCCGAGTTCAGCGGTGTAGTGTTTCGCGACAATTTCTTCGTCGATGTCAGCGATTGCCGCTGAGAGAGCTTTTGCTTTTTCGACGCCCGAAGCGGCTTTTGCCTTTGCCATGTTTTCGTCGCGGGAGAGGCGGATTTGGCGCAGGTCATCGAGGTGTTTGACGTATCCGGCGGGGCCGCCGGCCTGGTAGCCGGTCTTGGCGTAGGGGCGTCCTTCGGCGTCGGCGAGGAGGATGGTGGGGTAGCCTTGGATTTCGAACCGTTCGCTGAGGCGGGTGTTCTGTTCGATGGTTTCGGGCTTCATCTTACCCTTGATTTCTGGGGATTGCGGGAAGTCGAGTTCGAGGAGCACAAACTTCTGGGGTGCAGCGGATTTGAACTCGGCTTTGGTGAAAACTTCATCCCGCAGCTTGATGCACCACCCGCACCAGTCGGAGCCGGTGAAATCCATGAGGATGTCCTTCGACTCGGTTTTCGCGGTGAGCTTGGCCTTTTCGAAATCCACAAGCCATCCTTCGCCGGCGAACGCGTGGCTAAGGAGGAGGGATGCGACGGCGACGATGCGCGGGAACGAACGTGTTTGCATGGGCTTCTCGATGGAGCACGGGTCAGGCCATCAGCGCGGGTTTTGGGTTCGGTGCTGTCGGAGGAGATGGGAATGTTGCGGGTGGGCTTGTGACGGGGCGGGGTGTTGCGTGTAAGGTGGGGTTCTATGGATTCTGGTTTCGGCATCACTGTTCACGGGAAAGCGAACGGGCGCGGCGAGGGCTCGTTAGGGGATGCGTTTCTCGACGGGGTGATGGAAAAGGTGGTGGCGGGCGTGCGAGTGACGGAGGCGGAGGCGGAGCAGTTGTATGGGGTCGATGATATCAACGCGTTGGGACGGATTGCGAATGTGGTGCGGGAGAGGAAGAACGGGAATGTGGCGACGTGGATTCCGAACGTGTACGTGAACTACTCGAACGTTTGTGTGCTTTCATGTCAGTTTTGTGCGTTTGGGGCGAAGAAGCGGGATGCGCACGCGTTTGAGCATTCGATTTCGGAGATGGTGGCGAAGGTGGAGGAGGCGGTGGCGGACGGGGCGAGAGAGGTTCATATGGTGGGCGGGCTCCATCCGACGTTGCCAGAGTCGTGGTACTTGGAGTTGGTGGGGGCGTTGCGCGCGATTTCGCCGGATCTTTTCATCAAGGCGTTTACGGCGATTGAGATTCGGCATTTGGCGAAGCGGGTGTTCAAGCGGACGATTCGGGAGACGCTGGAGTGCTTGCGTAATGCGGGGTTGGGAGCGTTGACGGGGGGCGGGGCGGAGATTTTTGATGGGGAGGTGCGGGATTGTTTGTGTCGCGGGAAGGAGACGGCGGAGGAGTGGTTGGAGGTGCATCGCGAGTGGCATGGGATGGGGATGCGGAGCACGGCGACGATGTTGTACGGGCACATTGAGACGCGGGCGCAGCGGGTGGATCATTTGCGGCAGTTGCGTGCGTTACAGGATGAGACGGGCGGGTTTACGGCGTTTATTCCGTTTGCCTTTGTGCCGGAGACGACGGACATGGCGCACATTCGTCCGGTTGGTGCGGTGGAGGAGTTACGGAATCTGGCGGTTAGCCGGATTTATTTGGATAACTTCGATCATTTGACGGCGTACTGGATTAGCTTGGGGCTTCCGTTGGCGGCGATGGCTTTGTCCTATGGGGTGGATGACTTGCACGGGACGATTCGCGAGGAGCGCATCTTTCATATGGCGGGTGCGAAGACGCCGGTGGGGCAGACGAGGAGTGCGTTTGAGCGGGCGATTCGTGAGGCTGGGCGTGAGCCTCGGCAGCGGGATACGTGGTACCGATTGGTGCCGGAGGCGGTCGCGTGATGGGGCGGGAGCGGGTTTTGGAGGGGGTGCGGGTGGGGTGTGTGCGGTATTTGAACTCGGTGCCGTTGATTGACGGACTGGGAGGGGTGGAGTTGGAACATCCGGCGGTGTTAGCGGACCGGTTTCAAGCGGGGGAGTTGGATGTCGCGTTGGTGCCGGTTTTTGAGCTTTTTTCTGGGATG
>JBIIXW010000127.1:0-9522 GCA_044347165.1 Chthoniobacteraceae bacterium | reverse complement strand
CGCAGATTGTGGGGTGGAAGTATGAGGTGGAAGGGGATCGGGCGGGGGCGTTGGCGAAGGGGGTTCGTCAGATTCGGGAGTGCAGAACGGACGGTTGCGTGGTGAACGGTCCGGCGTATGGGGCGGGGTTTGGCTGGTTAACGCGCGACGGCGCGGGGGTGCACTTTGCGGAGGGGGCGGGTCTCGCGTCTGCGCTGGTGGCAGGGGCGCTCGAGGGTGGGGGAGTGGGGGGAGCCGGTTAGTTTTCCGGTGCGGGGAGCGGAGTGGATTGGCGAGGAATGAGTTGGAGAAGGTCTCTCGAGCGACCTGGGGCGAGGAGTTCGGAGGTCACTTCTTCGAGTTGCCGTTCGAGGTCATGGATGAGTTCGGTTCGGGCGCGGACGCGGTTGAGGAGAGGGCGGTGTTCGGGGAGTGACCAGTCGAGGGCGCTGATTTGTGCGGAGGGGCCGGGTTGTCGTTTGGGTTTGGGGTACGCGGCTTGGAAGAGGATAAAAGTGACGGCGTGGGCAGCGAGGGAGAGGAGGACGCAGAGAAGGGTGCGGCCTGTGCGCGGGATGTGGTGATCCCAGAGGAAAGTGAGCGGTTCGGTGGGAGTGGCTTTGGCGGGCATTTACCGAATTGTGGAGGGGCGATTTTTGTCCAGCGGCGCGCTTCCGGCGATGGCGACACGGAAACCGTTTTGGAGGGCGGTTTGGGCGGATCGGAGGATGAGGTCGTTGGGGGCGGATCGGTCGCCGTGGATGACGATGGAGCGGTCGCTTGGGCGCAGGTCGCGCAGGGCGGCGTCGAGTTGGTCGGGGGGGACGGATTTTTCGTTGAGGAAAATAGAAGGGGCGGGGCTGTTGGTGATGTGGAGGATGACGGGGTTTGAGGTGGGGGAGAGGGGGAAGGGGGAGGGGGGTAGGACGACGTGGATTCCGGGGTTGAAGCTGAAGCGCGAGGCGAGGCCGGCGAGGATGGCGGCGAGGAAGAGGACGTTGACGAGCGGGACGATGTGAAGCGCGCCGAAGGGAGTGGAGGGGGAGCGGGAGAGTTTCATTGCGGACCGTTTGGAGGGAACGGGAGCGCTGACGTGTCAGGCCTGTTTGTCGGGCCGCGCGGCGGGTTGAGAAAACTCAACGATTCCCGGGGTATCGCGGTGATCGCAGACGAGGTTCACGATTTCGATGCCGGCCCGTTCCATGTCGCGGAGGATACCGTCGACGCGTGCGGAGAGGTAGGCATAGGCGAGGGCGCAGGGGACAGCGACCATGAGGCCGCCTGCGGTGGTGAGGAGGCTCTGGAAAATGCCGTCGGCCATTTCTGCGGTGGAAGAGCCTCCGCCGGCGGCTGCGAGATCGGTGGTGGCGTCGAGCATTCCGAGGACGGTGCCGAGCAGGCCGATGAGCGGGGCGATGACGCTGGCTGCGGAGAGGATGTTGATGCGGCGTTCGAGGCGGCTGACTTCCAGTTGGCCGGCGTCTTGGACGATGGCGCGGAGTTCTTCGCGGGGCTGGTTATGGCGAAGGACTGCGGCGTGGAGGACGCGGGTGACGGGGGCGGGTAC
This sequence comes from Chthoniobacteraceae bacterium, assembly GCA_044347165.1. Classification (GTDB taxonomy): domain Bacteria; phylum Verrucomicrobiota; class Verrucomicrobiia; order Chthoniobacterales; family Chthoniobacteraceae; genus JBEEPE01. The sequence continues at coordinate 7,976 of JBIIXW010000127.1, read as the reverse complement.
TGCGGCGCATTCGATTTGCGCTTCGGCCCATCGCTTTTCGCGGATGAGGTTGGAGAGGCCGCGGAGGAAGTCAGCGACGGGGATGGTGATTTGGTTGAGGAAAAGGATGCGTTCGAGGAATACGCCTCCGGAAAGGATGCTCAGGCCGAGGAGCACCCACATGAGGGGGCCGCCTTTTTGGAGATAATCGATCATCGTGAAGGGATTGAATCAGAGAGTGCGTTGTGTTTCCAGCAAAGGGGATACGGGCGGATGGCCGGACCGTTGTTTAAAAAACAAAAGGCGAACCCTTTGGAGGTTCGCCCGATGTGATGAATACTGATTTGGTGTGGTGCCCTTGTTGGTGCGCTACTGCAACGATGGCACGCCGGGCATGTCCAGAAGCAAAGGCATCGGAGAAACTGGGTTAATTGAGGCGGGCTCCAGATCGAGCAAACCGACGGAATCAGCGCCGTTCACCGGCTCGATTTCTGGTCTGGGGGCCAGCGGCATTCCTTCGGTTGGGATGCTCGCGGGCGTGATAACGTCTGCCGGTGAGACGCCATCTTTCACGAAGGAAGAGCCGTCGCCGAAGGTACCGTGCAGCTTCGAGGAGAGAGAGGCGAGTTGAGATGCGGCTCCGGATTGCTTGAGGAGCATCGGGCTGGTGAGCGCGAAGGTGGCGCAGGCAGCGAGCGAAGCGACAGTGGAGAGGGAGCGCAGCAGTTTACGACGGCCGGATTCGGATCGGTGGGAGAGGACGGTGTTGCGCCGCGATTCATCGAGTCGCATGGGGAGGAGGTCTGCCTCTGCTTGAAATCCTTCTTCGAGCATTTTGGAAAGCTCGAGGAAGTCGCAGACTTCCTGACGAGTGGCATCGCAGCCCATCATCATGGATTCGACGTAGAGCCGTTCCTTCGGGGAAAGCTCATTGAGTGCGTAGTCGGTGATATCGCGTTCTGTCAGCCGAGAACTCTTCTTGGTTTTGGCGTTCATCGCAAACGATTGGGTGGGTGGTTGGGCGTCCGGGGGGAGGACGTTAAAAACGGTTAACTAACTTTGGTGAGGTAGATGATTTTTTCTTCGCGCTCGTCCCGTTCCATAAGGCTGCGAAGGTTGCGCATCGCGGCGTTCAAGATGAAACCAACGTTGCCGACGGTCAGGCCGGTGATCTCGCTGATTTCCTGGTACGAATGAAAGTTTTGGAACCGCAGGCGAACGACCTCCTGCTGGTTGGGGGTGAGCTCTTTGAGGAGCGACATGAGGCGGGCAATGCGTTCCTTGCGCTCGAGGTCCTCAGCCGGTGAGGGGGCGTCGGAGCTTTGTCCTTCAAACTCGGTTCCGTCGACGTGGATGTAACGATCTTGGGCTCGGAGAACCTTCAGGGAGCAGTTGCGGCAAACCGTGAACAACCACTGGGAAAGGTGCCCTTCGATGGCTTCTTTTTCCTGTTTGTGAAGCCGCATGAAGGTTTCCTGAACGACATCGCGGGCACGCTCCAAATCCCGAACGATGCTGTAGGAATACTGCAGGAGGGGGCGTTCGTAGCGCGTCATCGCGCTCTGGACCCATTCCGCTTTTTCGTCAGTTTTGGATTTTCCGAACATAGGGTGTTTGTGGTGGGGGGTTATGTTCTCTCTGTTAGGCTTACCTGATTGCGGGCCAATTCTTTGGATTTTTCTCTGAAAATGAGGATCAGCGGCTTAATGCGGGTTTAACCCTAGCATGGTTTGCCGGAGGCGGCTTCGGGGCAATCGAAGAGCCGGTCGCGGATGATTCGGTCGGCGACGCTGGGAGGGACCATGTTTTTCCAGTGATGGGAACCGTCGCGGATGGAGCGAATGACTTCGCTGGGGAAGATGCGCAGGAGGGCAGGGTCGGAGGGTTCGACGTGGAGGAGGGAGCCTCGGTTGCGGAGGTAGTCGTAGAGGGGTTGGAGCTCTGGTCCGACGTGCAGATTATCGATGGAGGTGATGGTTTCGGTGGCCCGGTTGATGGCGGGGTAGACGAAGAGACGGATTTGGTGTTTCAGCAGGCGTCCGAAGGCTTCGAGGATTCCGCCGGGCAACCGGGAATAGAACTTTTCGTCGAAAAGGTTGAGCACGCGGGTGGAGCTGAGGGCGAGGCCGATGGGTTCGTGGGTGATTTTTCGAAGGTATTCAGCGAGGCGGAAGTACTCGGAGAAATCCGAGACGAGGACCGTTTTGCCGCAAGCGGCGAGGGTATCCGCGCGGTGGAGAAAGTTGCGGGGATCGACCTCGGGTTGGTCTGAGAGGAGGTTGCGCATCGTGATTTCGGCGAGTTCGACGATGGGTTTGTCCTCGAGGTCAGGGTCATTGCGAAAGCGTTTTGCGGCTTGGTCCAGCATGTCGATGTGGACTTTGGTGACGGGATGAAAGGAGCCGCGTTCTACGAGAACCGCCTTTTTGTACAGGGCTTCCGAGGGTTGGAGCACCGCGCCATCGGGTCCGAACATGGCGGCGCCGGAGAGGCCGAGTTGCACGAGTTTGAGGCTCATCAGGCGGTTGTCCACGGTTCGGAATGCTTCGCCGGAGAACTCGATCAGGTTGATTTCGATGCGGTTGACGGAGAGTTGGTCGAGGAGGGAGTTGAGGAGCGCTTCGGGGTTTTGGTGAAGGAAAGCGGCTCCGTGGAGGAGGTTGACACCGACGACGCCGAGGGCTTCCGCTTGCAGGAGGGCGTCGGCATCGAGTATGCGGACGTGGAGGATGATGCGGGAGGGTTTGGCGAGGGGTTCATGTTGGAACATGACGCCCATCCAGCCGTGGCACTCGTTTCCGCCTTTGAAGGATTGCGCGGCGACGGTGTCGGCGAAGGAGAAGAAGCAGGTGGAGTTGCCCCGTTTTGTGGTGAGGCGTTGTACGTCGAGATCGAACTCGCGTTTGAGCATGGACTCGAGGCGGATTCGAGACACGTAGCGGTCGGCTTTGCCGTAGATGGCGTCCGACACGGTCATGTCGTACGCGGAAATACTTTTCGCGATGGTGCCTGCGGCTCCGCCGACTTGGAAGAACCAGCGGACGACTTCTTGTCCTGCGCCGATTTCGGCGAAGGTGCCGTACCAGCGGGGGTCGAGGTTGAGACGGAGGGCTTTTTGGCGGGTGTCGAGGGTGGGGTCAGCGGTCATTTTTGGACGGGTGATGGATCCGTTCCGGGGGGTGAAAGGGGGACTTCGTGGTAGTGGAGCGCCCATTCTTTCATGAAGCGGACGCGGGTGGGGGTGATTCGGTAGATGAGGAGGTCTGGGTTGGAAAGCGAGCCGAGGTATTTGCGGAGGAGGGGGTTATCGTCCCAGATTTGTTGGAGGAGTGTGGTGTCGGTTTCTACGGTTGCGGTGCCGGTGATGCGGGTTTGGTCGTGTTGATCGTCGAGGTAGCAGAGTTCGACGTTGGGGCAGGCGGCGATTTCCGAGGTTTTGCCGTAGGAGCGCAGGTTGGCCACGTGGATGGTGAATCCTTCGACGCGGACGGGTGAGACGGGGCGGAGGCGGGGTTGGTTACCGTCGAGGGTGGCGAGCATGGGGAAGCGCGCGTTTTTGATGACGGCTGCGGCTTTTTCCACGAGTTCTGCGGGGGTGAAGGATGGAGCCGGAGGTTGTGCCATAGGGGATGAGGTTAGCGTGGAGGGGGTTAATTTCAACCGGGTCAGGCGTTACGAAGCGAGAGGGCGATGGCGCAGCCGACGGCGAGGAAGCCGCCGAGGATGGCACGCGGGCCTGGGCGTGATCCTTTGAAGATGAAGGTGAATAGCATGGTAACGAGAGGTGAGGTGGCGACGATGGGGAGGACGATCACGCTTGGGGTGGTGAGGAGCGCGATTTGGTAGCAGGCGACGCCGAGGGCGGGTCCTGCGAGGGAGTTGCCGACGATGAGGGGTGCGCCTTTGCGGAGGCGGGCGAGAACGGGGGCTTCGGGCGGGCTGGATGCGCGAGCGCGTTTGCTGAGGATGGCGGCGGTGAGCAGGGTGACGGCGGTGCCCATGATGATGCGTTCGAATGCGGCGGTTCCACCGTCGACGTGCATGCCGGCGGCCTCGGCGACGGCGTTGGCTTTGCGTGAGACGACGGCTCCGAGGGCTTGTCCGGCGGCGGAACCGATGCCGAAGAGGATGCCGATGAAGAACTGGCGTCGGTCCGGAGTGGAGGTGTTGTCGGGGGCGAGGGCGAGGGCGACGCCGACGAGAATTCCTGAGGCGGTGAGGAGGTCGATCCAGCCCACGGTGGTGTTGAGCCAGAGGTATTCGGCGGTGGCGGCGATGGGGGTGGCCAAGCATTGGGTGAGCAGGATGGCGAGGCGGGGTCCAATGCGCGGGAGGGATGCGAACATGGACATGTCGCCGAGGCCGTAGCCGATGAAGCCGCTGAGGAGAAACCAAGGAAGCGCGGGGCCGCCGAGGCCGTGTCCGCCCGTGACGCTCCAGATGCCGAGGAGCACGGTGGCGAGGACGAGGCGCGCGATGTTCGCGAGCATGGGGCCGGCGGCTTTGGCGGATTCCGCGGCGAAGAGGATGGAGATGGAGAAAAAGACGGCGGTGAGGAGTGATGCGAGCATGGGCTGGCCTAGGCGGAGGTGAGGCGTTGGAGGAGGCGGTCGACGTTTACGTGGCGTTCGATCATGGCTTGGATGGCGTCGATTTTTTCGTATTCGCCAGGGAGGGTTTTGACGGTCATCGAGTGGATGGCGCAGGCGATGGCGTATGCGTCGAGGGGTGAGGAAATGACGGGTACACCGGCGCGCTGGATGGTTTCCAGAATTTCGGGATCCGCTTCATCGCCATCGCTGATGATGACGCCGGCGAGGCCGCGTCCAGCGTCCTTTCCGGAGGCGGCGAGTGCGGCGAGGATGAGGTCTTCGCGGTCGCCTGGGGTTACGACGAGAGTGCCTGGGGCGAGGATGCGGGCGGCTTTACCGGAGCTGAGGCCGCCGATAACGACGTGGTGGACAGGGGCGTCACCACGGCTGTTTTCGCCGATAAACTTGCCCTTGATGGATTTGCGGATGATGCCGAGGGAGGGTTTGGTGAGTTTGGGTTCTTCGGGGATGCAGCCGAGGAGTTCGACGCCGATGCGGGCGAGTCCTTTTCCGGCGAACTCGGAAACGAGCGGATATTTGGAAGGGAGGACTTTGTTGACGATGGCGCCGATGACTTCGACACCGGCTTTGTCGAAGAGGGCTTTGTTCAGGGCGATTTCGTCGACGGGGCGTCCGATTCCGCCACGGGTGACGAGGATGACTTTGGAATGGAGGGTGGCGGCGACGCCGGCGTTGGAGAGATCGAACACGGAGCCGACGCCGGCGTGACCGCTTCCTTCGATGATGACGAAGTCTTTTTCCCAAGCGGCGCGGTCGAAGGCGGTGCGGATTTTTCGGACGAGTTGGTCGTGGTTAGACGTTTCGATGTAGCGGCGGGTGAAGTCGGGTTCGACGGCGATGGGGCTCATCGCTTCGAGGGGGGTGTGGACGCGGTAGGTGGTGTCGATGAGGACGGTGTCTTCGTCGATGGACATGCCGTCGACGCGGACGAAGCGTTGTCCGACGGGTTTGATGTAACCGATGCGGCCGAGACGTTTACGGAGGGCGGCGAAGAGGCCGACGCAGGTGGTGGTTTTGCCGTCGTTTTGTTCGGTGGCGGCGACGAAGATGCGCGGTGTGACGGTGTTCACGGTTTTGGGTGGGTGGGTTGGTCTTTGAGCGCGGGAAGGTTGCAGAAGAGGAGGCGGAGGCTATTAAGGACGACGAGGAGGGTGCTGCCTTCGTGGCCGATGACGCCGGCGGTGAGTGGTATTTTGGCGCCGAGGGCGAGGCCGACGAGGACGAGGACGACGCCGAGGGAGATGGCGAGGTTTTGGCGGATGACGGACCGTGCGGCGCGGCTGATGTCGAGCGCGACGACGAAGTTTTCGAGGCGGTCGTGCATCAGAATGAGGTCGGCTTGTTCCATGGCGGCGTCGGAGCCACGGGCGCCCATGGCTACGCCGACGTGACTGGCGGCGAGGGCGGGTGCGTCGTTGATTCCGTCGCCGATCATGGCGACGTTGCGGCCTTGGCGTTGGAGGCGGGAGATGGCGTCGAGTTTTTGGTGGGGGCTGAGGCCGGCGTGGATATCGGTGATGTCGAGTTTTTCGCGGAGGGATTCTGCGGCTTCGGGGCGGTCGCCGGTGAGGACGAGCGGGAGGAGGCCTCGGCGGCGGATGGCTTGGATGACGTCTTTTGCGGCGAGGCGGACTTCGTCTCGGAGTCGGATACAGCCGGTGGCTTCGGGGGTTTTGACCCAGACTTCGGAGACGCCGAAGGTGTTTTTATCGTGTGATTCGGGCAGGTCTTCGCCGGGTTCGGTGATGAAGTCGGCGCGGCCGAGGCGGACGGGTTTGCCGTTGAGGGAGGCGACGAGACCTTGTCCGGTGATGGAGCGAAGGTGTTGGACGGATTGTGGTTGGATGCCTTCGGTTTGGCCGAAGCGGGTGATGGCGCGTGCGAGGGGGTGGTTGGAGTGGTGTTCGAGGCTGACGGCGGCTTGGAGGATTTCGAGGTGTTTTTCGGCGGGGGAAGCGATGACGTTTTCGACTTTGAGTTCGCCGGTGGTGAGGGTGCCGGTTTTGTCCATGGCGACCACGTGAGTATCGGCGAGGTGTTCGACGGCGACGCCTCCGCGGAAGAGGATGCCGTGGCGTGCGCCGCGTGCGATGGCGGCGAGGATGGCGGAGGGGATGGAGAGGACGAGGGCGCAGGGTGAGGCGACCACGAGGAGTGTCATGGCGCGGTAGAAGGCGGAGGGTGAGTTGTCTTGGGTTTGGAAAGGCGGGATGCCGAGGACGAGCCACCAGGTGAGGAAGGCGCCGAGGGTAAGGAGGAGGATGCCGAGGGTGTACCCGTTTCCGAACCGGTCGGTGAAGCGTTGGGAGGGGGCTTTTTGGCGTTGGGCGTCGCGGATGAGGGAGATGATGCGTTGGAGAGCGGATTGGGAGGCGGGACGGAGGACGGAGGCGGTGATGGAGCCTTCGATGTTGAGGGTGCCTGAGCAGGCTTGGTCGCCGCGTTTTTTGGGGACGGGGATGGCTTCGCCGGTGAGGCTGGATTCGTCGACGTGCGTTTCTCCGGAGGCGATGGAGCAATCGACGGGGAACTGGGATCCAGGCGGGATGCGGAGGAGCATGCCTCGGTGGAGTTGTTCGACGGGGGTTTCGGATTCGGATCCGTCGGGGAGGATGCGGAGGGCGGTTTTGGGTGCGGTGTTGATGAGGGAGTTGATGGCGCGTCGGGTGCGTTCGAGGGCGAAGTGTTCGAGGGCGCCAGCGAAGGAGAACAGGAAGAGGAGGATGGCGCCTTCTGTCCATTCGCCGATGGCGGCGGCACCTGCGGCGACGGCGAGCATGAGGAAGTGGACGTCGAGTTGGCGGGCTCGGATTTTTTCGAGGACTTCGTGTGCGGGTTCCCAAGCGCCGGTGAGGTAGGCGAGGGCGAAAGTTATGAGGGAGGCGGTTTCAAGGCCGCGATGGTGAAGGGTTGCGGCGAGGGCGGTGGCAGCGGCGCAGACGAGGCTGAGGGCCAGTTGGGTTTTCCATTCGCCGTCATGGTGATCGTCTTCAGCGAGGGAATCGGCGTTACGGCTGAGGCGGAGCCAGCAATCTCGGCAGGAGGCGGGTTCGAGTTGGGGCTGCGGTTGCATCAGGCGAAGACGGGTTCGGGGAGCGAGAGCGCGGGGGGATGGGTGAGGGATTGAACGAGTTGTTCCCACGCGTGGTGTCCGGAGAGAATTTCGATATGGACGCGGAGGTAGAGCGTAGGGGCGGCGTTGCGCGTGTGGGTTTCCGGGAAGCGAACGGCGTCTTTTTCGGTGGTGAGGAGCGCGTGTAATCCGCGGTTGGTGCAGCGTTCGGAGAAGCGTTGGATTTCTTGTTCGGAGAAGCGGTGGTGGTCGGCGAATCGTTCGCGGATGTCGATGGTGGCGCCGAGTTGTTCGATTTTTTCTTCAAAACT
>JBIIXW010000028.1:0-29690 GCA_044347165.1 Chthoniobacteraceae bacterium | reverse complement strand
CACCACCACCACCGAATCCGCCTCGACCGCCACCGCCGCCGCCACCAAACCCTCCACGACCACCACCACCACCACCGCCGCTAAACCCTCCACGACCACCGCCGCCGCCACCGGAACGACCCTCCATCGGGCGAGCCTCATTCACCGTCAATGTCCGTCCATCCGCTTTAGACCCATGCAAACGCTCAACCGCCAAACGAGCCTCATCATCGGTGGACATCGTCACGAAACCGAACCCGCGGGATTTGTTCGTGAACCTATCAATGATGATTTGGACCGAGGCGACCTCGCCCACCTGCTTGAACAACTCCTCGAGCTCCCCCTCTGTCATCGAGTACGGAAGCCCACCGACATACAATTTCGTTCCCATTTCTGATTATCTGCGACCAAAAGCATACCGAGAAGGTTCCCGCTCATCGGATCTCAAGTCATCACGGAGTCTGCACTCCCTTGATCACTCCCCATTTCCAAGGCACTGCTCGACTGGCTTAAACCACGGAAACAGGTTTTCAACAGTTGGCAACTGGATAATCTTAAAAAGTATCGCTCACCGCCGGAGAACGTGCGATATTCACCAATTCACCATGGCCAAGGAAGAATCAATCGAAGCAGAAGGAACCGTTACCGAAGTGCTTCCAGGCACCATGTTTCGCGTTAAACTCACAGCAGGAAACACCGTTCTCGCGCACGTGTCAGGGAAAATGCGCAAGCACTTCATTCGAATCGTTCCAGGCGATGCCGTCACCGTGGAGCTATCGCCATACGACCTGACCAAAGCAAGAATCACCTTCCGAGCCAAATAATCCCTGCGCCAAGGCTCGCCTAACAACCACAAACTGATTTTTCTCCCGAATCTCAGCTTTTGCTCTATCCTCACGCCATCCACTACCCTATGACCTCCGAATCACTCCAAGCCAATGAGGAACCTCATCCCGTGACGGACGGCCTCAAAAAGGTGGCGAAACAAGTCGCTGAAAGCCTGAAAAGCTCCGCTGAATCAACCGCGAAAGAGCTTAAAGATGCGGCAGACGCCGGAACAGCAAACCTGAAGGTCAAAGCAGAGGCAGTTCTGGAAGAAGCAAAACACCGAGCTGACGACCTCCAAAAAGAGGCGGAGGAGTACATCCGAGCCAATCCCCTGAAAGCGGTTCTCATCGCCCTCGGAGCAGGTTTTGTCGTGGGCACTCTCCTCAAACGCTGAATCAATTGCCATGCAAGACTCCTCCCACCGAGGACTCGCCGACACCCTGAGAGACATTCTTCACGCAGGCATCTCCTACCTGAGGTCGCGGTCCGAGCTGTTTGGACTGGAGAGCAAGGAGGCGATGAATCAACTTGCGGGATTTCTTCTCCTTTTCGCGCTCGCAGCAGCTATCGGTCTCGTCGGATACCTTCTCATTTGCCTTGCTGCCGTGTTCGGCATCGCTCGCTGGTTTGGAGGAGATAACGCTTGGATCGTGGTCTCCCTAGCAGCGGGTGCGGTCCACATCGCTCTCGGCTACCTCGTCGTGCGGGCCGCCCGAGGGTGGCTCAAAAAACCCATGTTTAAATCAACTCTAGAAGAGTTTAGAAAGGATGAGGCGTGGTTGAAATCGAACGTCAAAAAGCCTCTTTAGTTGCCGAGATAGATCGAGCAAGAGCTGCCTTTCGCTCTGCCACTACTGAACTAAACGCATCTCTCGACGTGACTAACATCGGGAAAACGTTTGTGGCCAAACACTCTTGGCTCATCATTGGCTCCGCTGTCGGGACAGGAATTATCGCGGCACTCGTCGGGACTCGTGCGAAACCCTTCTCCAAACTTGGGTCAAGTGTGGTATCCGGAACTGCAGGTGTTGCTAAGGCGGGTATCAAGGCACTCGTGCTCAACAGCCTCCTCTCAGCCGTGCAACCCATGATAAGCCGAGTCGTCATAGATAAACTCACGAAGACGCTCAGTGAAAAATCCCCGGAACTTCTCAAAATATTTACCGCACTGACAAAAAAGTGAGACCAGAGTCGCAGTCTGAATGAACCGGATTTCTGCTGACTCCAGCGCAAACCGGTGGTTGCCGAGACTGGCCGTGGAAGAAGGTGCGGAGGGAATCACAAACCGCTCACAGACTGGCCGAGTCCGCTCCTCTCCCGTCGTTTCTTAAACCGAAAACCAACCCCGCAAACACCCCCCCTCCCGCAGTCGTCACTAGGTTGTTCTCTTTTAAAAAAAAGCCGCTGGGATAGTTCCCAGCGGCCTTCATAAAACCACTCGCAATGAGAAGCCTACGCCTCGACCTCAACCCCCATCTGGCGCGCGGTTCCTGCAATGACACGCATCGCGGCCTCTTCGGAGCGCGCGTTCATGTCAACCATTTTGCGCTTCGCGATATCCAAAAGCTGCTTTTTCGTGAGCTTGCCGACCTTTGTCTTATTCGGCTCCTTTGAACCAGATGCCAACCCTAGCGCTTTCTTAATCAACGCAGACGACGGCGGCTGCTTCGTGACGAAAGTGAAACTCTTGTCTTTGTAGACCGTAATAACCACGGGGAGGACATCGCCCGCCTGCGGTTGAGTCCGAGCATTGAACTCCTTACAGAACGCCATGATATTCACACCATTCTGCCCGAGTGCAGGACCAACGGGAGGAGCTGGATTGGCCTGCCCCGCTGGGATCTGCAACTTAATTTGCGCTACAACTTCTTTTGCCATAAATATTAATGTTAAAACCTATTTACTGTCATCCCCATCATCCTTCTCAACCTGCCAGTACTCCAAATCGACCAATGTGGCTCGACCAAAAATTTCCACCGACACCCGAAGCTTACCCTTCTCAGGATCCACTTCAACCACGGGCCCACTCTGACTCATAAACGGACCATCCGCCACCTTGACCTTCTCTCCCACTTGGAAATCCATCTTGGGACGAGCGTCTTCGCTGAGAACAGTGTACTCCTTCAAGAGGTTCTCAACCTCAACGGGTGACATTTTAGATGGACGGTCCCTCCGGCCTGCAAATCCGATGATATTGGACGTTTCTTGGATAAAATACCAAGTCCGATCCACTAAATTGGCTTTTGGGTCCGCAGGGTCAGGTCGCTTGTCCTCGTCGATCAACCACATGTTGATAAACAAATATCCAGGAAAACTTTTTCGTTTGCTCTCGGTGCGTTTGCCATGCTTGACCTCAGAGACGCGCTCCTCCGGCAGCATTACATTGAAGATGTAATCCGACATCTCCTCCATCTGCACGCGCCGATCAATGTTATCTTTAACCATCTTCTCACGCCCGGACAGCACGTGCACCACAAACCACTGGGACCTCTTCTGTTCTTCCGTCATACGCTACGTTCGCTCTACGTTCGGAGTTACCTTTGCAAAATACTGACTGTCAGAAGTCGTTCTCAGCGAATCACCCAACTACCAACCTTCAATAACACTAAATCGCACAATGAAACGAAACCACTCAAGAGAATCATCGCAATCACGACAATGAGGGTTGAGTCAATCAGCTCTTTGTATTTCCTGACCCCCTTCTCTTCTGGATTCCAAGGCCAAGAGGACTTCGATAACTCAACCCGAATCTCAGAGAGAAACTCTTTCGTTTTAGCAATCATATTTTTCTACCCCGAAACAGTCACAGTTTTTTTGTCCACAAATCTGTTCAGGCACGCTTACTCGCACAATCCAGTCCTTCTCAGCTTTTTCAAGTCAGACACAAAAAAGTTCAACCGACAATCCAGAGCACGGCAGGAGGGACTCGAACCCCCAACAAGCGGTTTTGGAGACCGCTGCTCTACCAATTGAGCTACTGCCGTATCTAAATATCTGACTTATCTGTAATGGGACTTCCCGCTGGACCGACCAGTTAAGGAGCGGGGCGAACCCCGCTCCTTGGTAACCAGTGATTTGTTCTTTCGAACTGGGATTGCGTCTCACCAGCAAGACCACAATCCCAACTACACTACGGAATAATGTCTGCAATACGCCCTGCACCAACAGTGCGGCCACCCTCACGGATCGCGAAGCGCATCGTCTTTTCCATCGCCACAGAGGTGATGAGTTCCACCGTGATGCTCACGTTATCTCCAGGCATCACCATCTGAACCCCCTCAGGCAACGATACTGCGCCAGTCACATCCGTCGTGCGGAAGTAGAACTGAGGGCGGTAGTTGTTCATGAAAGGAGTGTGGCGACCGCCCTCTTCCTTGGAGAGAACGTAGATTTCCGCAGCGAACTTCTTGTGAGGCTTGATCGAACCGGGCTTCGCAATGACCTGCCCACGCTCGACGTCGTCCTTCTTGATGCCGCGCATCAAGATTCCAACGTTGTCGCCAGCACGCGCTTCGTCCAACAGTTTCCGGAACATTTCGATGTCCGTCACAGTGGTCTTCTGGGTGTCGCGCAATCCGATGATCTCCACTTCCTCCATCTTCTTCAGGATACCGCGCTCTACGCGACCCGTCGCCACCGTTCCACGACCTTCAATGTTGAAGACGTCTTCAACAGGCATGAGGAAAGGCTGATCAATCGGACGCTCAGGCACTGGGATGTAAGAGTCGACTTGGTTCATTAGCTCGATGATACACGCTGCATCAGCGTGGGCAGGATCGGCAGCTTCCAAAGCCTTTTTAGCAGAGCCCTTTACAATCGGAAGGTCGTCACCAGGAAACTCGTACTTAGAAAGGGTCTCACGGATTTCCATCTCCACGAGCTCGAGGAGGTCCGGATCTGCCATGTCACACTTGTTCATGAACACGACAATCGCGGGAACGCCAACCTGACGAGCAAGGAGGATGTGCTCCTTCGTCTGGGGCATCGGGCCGTCCGTAGCAGAAACAACAAGAATCGCTCCGTCCATCTGAGCGGCACCCGTGATCATGTTTTTCACATAGTCAGCGTGGCCTGGGCAATCGACGTGCGCGTAGTGACGGTTCTCCGTTTCGTACTCCACATGGGCCGTGTTGATCGTGATCCCACGCTCGCGCTCCTCCGGAGCAGCGTCAATTTCAGCATAGGCCTTCGCCTGAGCCATCCCCTTTTTCGAGAGAACGGTGGTAATTGCTGCGGTCAACGTCGTCTTGCCGTGGTCGACGTGTCCAATGGTGCCGATGTTAACATGCGGCTTGTTGCGGCTAAATTGCTCCTTGGCCATAGGTCAGTGAGTTCTTTCTGTTTTTCTGGTTGTTCTTGAACTGGTTACACATCGTCGAGATCGCTGGCTCACCCGACTGCAAGCTTTCGCCCGACAATCGCTTAAACCATCACCGCCACAGACATTCGCAGCACTGTCGACTCAATCAACAGACTCCGATAAGACCAAGTCAAAGCTCTCACGATACCGGCTCCAACTTAATCCAGCACTGACGCGATGGGGAGCCTGGGACCGGGATTGAACCGGCGACCTCGTCCTTACCAAGGACGTGCTCTGCCAACTGAGCTACCCAGGCATAAACCCCAACGATACAGATGCTTGCCTGAAGAAATCAAAAGCCTGCATCTCGTTTTTACGAACACACAGACCCGCGAATCTCCTTCAAAGCGGGCGGTCAAAGTAACAAGGGGGGCCCGCGTGTCAAAAAAAAACCTGATTTGAACAGTCCAATCCGGTTGTCTTGTCAGAGCGAAAATGTACCCACCTCCCCCCCTCCCCCCCTATCGATTATTCCTTCTCCTGCCGCTCTTGCTTTCGGCCACTTCCGAAAACTCCGTCGGCGCGCCAAAAGCTGTTGCGACTCCCAGCACCCCACAGGCTCACCAATCGCTCGTTGAATCGGCAAAACCCCTGCTTCAACGCTTCTGCCTTGATTGCCACAACCCAGACAAAGCGAAGGGTGATGTGGACATTGCCTCGGTATTGGACGACCCAGACCTTCTCAAAAACCGTTCGTTCTGGCGAGACGTCATGAAGCAAACCGCTTCCTCTCAAATGCCCCCGGCCAAGGCAGACAAAAAGCCAACCGACTCCGAGCGAACACAAATCACCGATGCCATCAGTGCGTCGCTTAGCGCGGCCGTCGCAGCCCTCCCCCCTGACCCTGGCGCAGTCACGATGCGCCGGCTCAACCGCACGGAGTACAATCATACCATCCGCGACCTTCTTCTGATGGAGATTAACGCTGCCGAATCGTTCCCCGCGGACGATATTGGCGCTGGCTTCGACAACATCGGTGAGGTCCTCACCCTTTCGCCCGTACACGCAGAACGGTTTCTTGACGCTGCAACAAACCTCGCCACGCGAGCATTACCTCTCAAGGAAGAGCCAGAACGCCATAAGTTTGTGAGACCCCAATCCTTCGAACCGGGCGGCTTTCCGGAAAAACCCTCAGATCGACCTTTCGACAATCAGCGCAACACGCTTACCACCAATCAAACGTTTGATGAAGCCGGGGTCTACAGAGTGTCCATTTCCGCATCCTCGGAAGGCGCTTTTCTCTCTGAAGCACCTCTGCTCGAGGTTTATGTCGACGGCTCGCTCATCGGAGCGCACGAAGTCACTTCTCCCTACAAAAGCTGGAAAAACCTCGAACTCACCCTCCCCCTCACCGAGGGGTCACACCGCTTCGAATTCCGCTTTGCCAATCCCGACCCAACACTCACCGAACGAATGGTTTTTGCAAAGTCGGCAACCATCACGGGACCGGAAGACCGCCGCACTCGATTCCAAAAGAAGGTCGCGGCGACTCTGGCCGGTCGCCCACAAGGCCAACATCCTGCAGCCTTCACCGAATGGTTTCTGACGCGTGCCTTTCGACGGCCGCCGACATCTGACGAAAAACAACGCTACCTCTCGCTCTTCACTGCAAACACAGAACCGATGCCCTTTTACGACGGAGCGCGCGCAGTCGTAACCATGGCACTCTGCTCACCCCACTTCGTTTTCCGTCCTGAACCGGCCGCAAGCCCAAAATCGGGGATGTCTCGCCTTTCTGACGTTCAGCTCGCGTCGCGGCTCAGTTACTTCCTCTGGAGCAGCATGCCCGACGACGAGCTACTGACTCTCGCCACAAAAGGGGAGTTGCAAGCGAACCTCGATACCCAAGTGAACCGAATGCTCGCCGACCCGAAGGCATCGACCTTGGTTTCAAACTTCGGCATGCAATGGCTCCAACTCCAACGGTTCAACGGATTCATGCCCGACACGACCCAGTTTCCCCTCAACGAAACGCTCCGGCGCTCCATGCTGAAAGAGACTGAGTTGTTCCTCTCCGAAGTTTTTTTAAAAAATCGCCCCGTCACCGAACTCGTCTCGGGACAGTACACCTTTTTGAACGAGACGCTTGCCCAGCACTACGGCCTTGCAGACACCGCCGGTAATCCAGCCAAAGGCCCGCGCCACAAACCTGCCGGGACCGCTCTCAGGGGCAGGGACTTCCAAAGGGTCGATCTCAGCGATTCGCCCCGATCTGGCATCCTGACCCACGCGAGCGTTCTCGCCGTAACCTCCAATCCAACGAGAACTTCTCCCGTCAAAAGGGGCAAATGGGTGCTAGAGCAAATCATGGGGACCCCGCCACCACCACCGCCACCCAACGTCCCCGAACTCGAGGCCAACAAGGAGGCGAAAGGCACCCTCCGTCAACGCATGGAAATGCACCGAGAAAATGCCGCCTGCGCAAACTGCCACCAGTCGATGGACGCTATCGGCTTTGCTCTCGAAAACTTCGATGTCATCGGACGCTTCCGCGACGCCGACGCAGAGGGCCCTATCGACCCTTCCGGTAAACTGCCCGACGGAACAGCTTTCTCCGGAATGGCGGAGTTAAAAGACATCTTGTCAGGAAAACAGGACGTTATCGTTCGGAACGTGACGGAAAAGCTGATGACCTACGCGCTCGGACGCAGCCTCGATTATTTCGATGACCGACCCGTTCAAAAAATCGTTGCCAATGCCGCGCGGCAGGAAAACCGCTTCCACGCCATCATCACAAGCATCATCAAAAGCGACCCCTTCCTGTTCCAGCGCGGAATGCCCGGTCCAAAGGTTGCTAAAAAGAATTCCCAATAACGCCCCTATGACTCCCCCCCTCTCCCACCTGCACCGTCGAACCGTTCTCCGCGGCCTCGGCGCCTCCCTCGCGTTGCCTTGGCTCGAAGGCATGGGCCCCCTCGCAACATGGGCAAACGCAGAGGAAACAACCGGAAAGATGACCCCAAACCGGATGGCGATTCTCTACATCCCCAACGGAGTTCACATGCCCGATTGGCGCCCTCCCGAAGGCCCTCTCGCCCAACTTCCGAGAACCCTTGCATCTCTCGAACCTCACAAAGATTACCTCCTTCCCGTGAGCGGACTCACCGCTGACAAAGCACGCGCAAACGGCGATGGCGGAGGTGATCATGCCCGCGCGCTCTCGGCCTTCCTCACGGGGACGCAGCCCAAAAAAACGGATGGAGCTGACATCCGCGCTGGCATCTCCGTCGATCAAGTCGCAGCGGCGGCCATCGGCGATCGCACTCGGCTCAGTTCGCTCGAAATCGGCTGCGAACAGGGCTCAATGGCGGGAAACTGCGACTCCGGTTACAGCTGCGTCTATTCGTCCACGATGTCTTGGCGATCCGCCTCGCAACCCCTTCCCAAGGAGGTAAATCCGAAGCTCATCTTCGATAGAATATTCGGCTCGGGATCCTCGGAAGAACGCAAACGCCGTGACGCCCAACGCAAGAGTATCATCGACTTCGTCCGCCAAGACGTTGCCTCACTCAATAAACAACTGGGTTCTCAAGATCGCCGGAAGCTCGACGAGTACGTCAGTTCCGTGCGAGATCTGGAACTCCGGATTGAGCGTGCTGCCTCTCACGCTGAACCAAAACAACCCGAGGGATTTCCCGCGCCAGAAGGAATACCTCAGGATTACCAAAGCCACGTCCGTTTGCTTTGCGACCTCTTGGTACTCGCTTTCCAAACCGACTCCACCCGAATCGCCACCTTCGTGATGGCCAACGAAGGAAGCAACAAAGCCTACCCCTTCATCGGAGTCAAAGAGGGTCACCACGACCTATCTCATCATGGCAACAACGCAGAAAAGTTGGAGAAAATCGCGGCCATTAACCGTTTCCATATCGATCAGTTCGCCTACCTGCTCGAAAAATTAAAATCCACCCCAGAGGGTGAGGGCAATCTCCTCGACCACAGCATGATTGCCATCGGAAGCGGCAACTCTGACGGTAACCGCCACAACCACGACGATCTCCCAATTCTTCTCGCCGGAAAAGGGAATGGCACCCTTTCGACCGGACGTCACCTCGTCATCCCGGGCGAGACCCCGCTCAACAACCTCTGGCTCGGAATCCTCAACCGCATGGATGTCAAAACAGCCAGACTGGGTGACAGTACGGGTGAGCTGAAAGGACTGAAAATCTGATGTCTCGCCACTCCCTCCGCGTCGAGATGCTCCAAGTCGCCAGGCTAGGCGCTCATGCACTCGGAGAGTCCGCTCAACTCGTCCGAGACCGGTTACTCCGAACAGTCGCACCTTGCGGAGGCGGCCCTGACCGAGACGGTCGGGATGACCTTTACTACACCATCTTCTGGCTGGCCTGCTTGGAAGCGCTCTCATCAGGCCCTCCAAATCAGCCTAAAACTCAGGCTTTTATCGAATCTCACGACTCCGGAGAAGATCTCGACCTCATCCATCTCGGTGCACTAGCGAGGTGCCGAGCCGCGCTGGGGCTCAGCGACAAACGGGTAGAAGAATCACTTTTGAAACGTATCGAATCCTTCCGGAGCCTCGACGGGGGATACGATGCAACCCCCGCGCAACCAACAGGCAACGCTTATGCCGCGTTCGTTGCATTCGGTGCCCATCAAGACCTCGGCCACGAAATCCCTGCTCCTCTCGATCTGGTCCAATCACTCAAGCGCCTTGAATCACGCGACGGCGCTTGGGGAAACGTCCCTGCGCTCCCCCGAGGATCAACGAACCCGACCGCCGCAGCCGTCACACTGCTCTCACAACTTCAAATGCCTCTCAACGCCACCGTTGCGGACTGGCTTCTCGGGCAAGTCCATCCCCAGGGCGGCTTCATGGCCATGCCTCTGGCACCCATCCCTGATTTGCTCTCCACCGCCACGGCCCTCCACGCACTGGCATGCCTCGAAACCCCCATCCCCAGCGCTATCAAGGAAGCTTGCCTCGATTTTATTGATTCTCTCTGGTCTGCCGAAGGTGGGTTTCATGGGCACTGGAACGACGACCATCTCGACGCAGAATACACCTTCTACGGTCTTCTTGCCCTCGGCCATCTCTCCTGAAAACTCACTGCGTACGCGGTGAAGGGCTAACGCCCGCATTAGAGCGACTCCATCATTCGCTCCAGAATCTCTAGGCGTTCCTCGGGAGTCTTGAACAAGTTCAGCCGGGGGAACTTCCCGAGGATCTGAATAAACTCTCCATCACGGCGCTTCATCTTCACGCGTTCATCCTGAACCTCAATATGACGCAACCCCTTCTCCGCAGCCTTGATCCGAATCCGCTGAATCACCGCCAAGTTTAACGCTGCCTGCGGGACCTGCGATCCGTGAAAATCACGCCACCCTTCCAAAACACGCTCAACTTCCGCCGCGTCCCCCGCCGAACAAAGCATCCGATAAGCGCGAATTCGTTGGGACGGATCCTGAATGTAGGACTCCGGCAGAAAGGCGCCCGCCACAATCCGCCGATCGCGGCTGATGTAATCAGCCTCGCAAAGCGCCACGAAATCAAACGAGTAAGCTGCCAACCCAACATCCGCAGCGTTGGACTCGCCCTTGGTCCGAGCAATCGCCCGCTTCAACAACGTGCAATACAGCTCCAAGCCCACCGTGACGATGTGCCCGCTCTGCTGCGTCCCTAAAATGTTTCCCGCTCCCCGAATCTCCAAATCCCGCATCGCAATCCGAAACCCAGCTCCCAGATGCGAGTACTGCTGCATCGCCGCCACACGCTTCCGCGAATCTCCCGCCGGAATCAAATCCCGAGGCAACATCAAGTACGCGTAGGCCTTCATCCCCCCTCGGCCAACCCGTCCACGCAGCTGGTACAGATCTGCCAATCCAAATCGATCAGCCCGGTCGATGATAATCGTATTGGCGTTCGGAATATCCAACCCGCTCTCGATAATCGTCGTCGCAACCAAAACATCCGCAGAGCCCGTGATAAACCGTTGCATCACACCCTCCAACTCTCCGTCCGCCATCTGCCCGTGCCCCGTAATCACCCGCGCCCCCGGCACCAACTCCGTAATCCGCTTCCTCATCCACTCAATGCTCTCCACACGGTTATGGAGAAAATACACCTGCCCACCGCGCTGAATCTCACGCTGAATCGCATCACGAATCACCCGCTCATCGTAAGGACGAACCTCCGTCTCAACCGGAATCCGGTTCGCCGGAGGTGTCTCAAGCGTGCTCATCTCCCGCGCCCCCATCAGCGATAGATACAACGTCCTCGGAATCGGCGTCGCGGACAGCGTCAACTGGTCCACCAAGCGAAACCGGGCCTTCAACTCCTCCTTGTGCTTCACCCCAAACCGCTGCTCCTCATCCACAATCACCAATCCGAGATCCCGGAACCGCGTGTCCTTCGAAATAACACGATGCGTCCCCACCACGATGTCCACCGATCCGTCCTGCAGTCCTTTTAACGTCTCCGTTTGCTCCCCCCGGTTCCGGTAACGCGACAGCATCTCCACCCGAATCGGAAACGCACTCATCCGCTCCCGAAAAGTGCGATAGTGCTGCTCTGCCAAGACCGTCGTCGGAACCAAAACCGCAACCTGACGCCGTCCCATGACCGCCTTAAAAGCCGCCCTCAAAGCAACCTCCGTTTTACCAAAACCCACGTCCCCACAAATCAATCGATCCATCGGACGCTCCGATTCCATGTCCCGCTTCACCGCCTCAATGGCCCTCAGCTGATCCTGCGTCTCCTCAAACGGACAGGAGTCCTCAAACTCATGCTGCCAGTGAGTATCCGGCGGCGATGCAATCCCCACCGCACTCATCCGCTGCGCCTGAATCTCCAAAAGCCGTCCGGCATATTCCACCGCCGCCCGCTCAGCTCGAACCTTGGATCGCCCCCATTTTCCATCCCCCAACTCATTAAGTGGCGGATTCTTGCGACCCAGACCAACATACTTCGAAATTTGGTTCGCCTGCTCCATCGGCACGTACACCCGAGCACGCTTCGCGTACTCAATCACCATCACCTTCTCCTCCCCCCCTCCCTCCCGAGGAATCTCACTCAACCCCTCATAGCGACCAATCCCGTACTCCAAATGCACCACCAAATCTCCCTCCTGAATCTCCGAAAAATCCATCGGCCCCAGCGCCAATAAATCCCGAAACCGCTGCCCTGCTCCTCGCGTAACACGAATCGGCTTCGAGCGACCCAACATCTCGTCGTCCGTAATCACCGCAACCCGCGCCCCCGGACAGGTGAACCCTCCCGTGATTTCCCCCTCAACAAAAATCAACGACTCAGAATATCCCGTCGGAATAATCTCCCGCATCCGCTCCATCTCCCCCTCATTCTGGCAAACCAGAAAAACCGACCACGAACGCATGCGCCATTCCTCCAACTGCCCCAACAGTCGATCCCGCTTAATCTGATCCACAATAAACTCGCCCGCATGAAGATCCGCCATGTCCGCAGGGAAACACGCGCCATCCATCTCCGTCGCCTCAGCAGGCAACCCCCTCAGCACCCGCGCAAACCGTCCGTGAAATGCCTCGGGAACATCAGCCCCTTGTGCCGCCCCTAGATCCGCATAAATCACCAAATCTTCCGCCCGCAAACACTCGCGTAACGTCGTCGTGCGCATCGCCTCCTCATCCTCAAGCACCAAACCAATCTCTGGGAACGATTCCACCGACATCTGCGAGTGCACATTGAACCCGCGAATCGACTCGAGTTCGTCCCCAAACCAGTCCGTACGAACCGGAACCGAATCCGCCACCGCAAAAACGTCCAGGATACTCCCGCGAACCGCATACTGCCTCCGCTCAAATACTTGAGAAACCTTCTCAAAACCAGCTTCATCGAGCTTTCGCTCCAGTACATCGCGGTCCATGCGCATGCCCGCCTTCAGCCTCACTTCCCCTCGAGAAATCTCCTCAGCCAAGGGAACCGATTCCATCAAGCTAGCCATCACCGCCACCACAAGCCCCTGCTTTGCCTTCCGTAACTCAGGCACCTTTCTCAAAACAGCCAGCCGCTCGGCCACCACCTCTCCATCGCTCACCGCCTCCCCGTCCGACTTCGCCGGCGCCTCCGGAAGAAGCAAAACCGACTCAAACAACTGGCCCAGCACCCCGCAAATCCGACTCTGAGCGTGCGCGTCACTCACGAAAATCCACGTCAACCCACGGCCACGCTGAGCCTCCGCAACCATCCCCACCACAACAGGCTGAGCACACCCATCAATGTACCCAACATCAACCAATGCCGCCCCCTTCCGCTTCAGCGGAGCCAAAACCTTTGTGAACGGCCCGCCGCCGCGCAATGCCTCGGTAATGCCCGCTATCCCGCCCATGTCCGTCTAAAAACCCGCTGCCTCAGCGCCGACGGCGCGCCCCCATAAACATACTCGACTTACTCCGAGCAGGCCGAGCCGGACCACCATTCAACAACATGGTGAACAGGTAACTGAACCCTTCCAACTTCCGCCGCTCAATGGGCGATCCAATGAAGCCCTCAATCGCACGCACCGCATCCGTATCCTCAGCAGAAAAAATCGTGAACGCCTCGCCGGTTGTCTGCGCCCGCCCCGTCCTGCCAATCCGATGCACGTAATCCTCTGGATGCCCCGGCACATCGTAGTTGATGACGTGTGAGACCCCCGCAATATCCAATCCGCGCGCCGCCAAATCCGTGGCAACCAGCAGCTTGAATCGACCCGATTTAAACCCGTCCAACGCCTCGGTTCGCTCTTTCTGTGAACGGTCCGCATGCATGACCGCCACCGGATGCCCACTCTCACCCAACCGCGCCGCAATGCGGTCCGCATTCACCTTTGTGGCCGAAAAAATGATGCAACTGTCAAAACTCGTCCTCGCCAAAATCTCCAACAACAAATCGAACTTCTGGTCCTTTGCCACCGGATACAAGGCGTGCGCGACCGTCTCCGCCGGCGAAAGCCTCTGCCCAATCTCAATCACCTCGGGTTCCTTCAAAGCCCATTTGGCCATCCGATCAATCTCCGGCGGCATCGTCGCAGAGAAAAACAGCGTCTGCCTCTGAACTGGGCACTTCTCCACAATCTGCCGCACCTGTGGCAAAAAGCCCATATCCAGCATCCGATCTACCTCGTCCAAAATCAGATACTGAATCGAAGACAGCGAAATCGTCCCATCCTCCATGAAATCAAGTAACCGCCCCGGCGTCGCAACCAACACATCAATCCCGCGCTTCAGCTTGTCGCGCTGTCCCCCGTGCTTCACCCCCCCGTGAACCAACCCAATCTCCAAATCCGAGAACCGCGCAAACCAACGCAACGACTCCTCCACCTGCGCCGCCAACTCCCGCGTTGGCTCCAAAATCAAACACCGCATCCCTCGGTGCTGACCCAGCAAAGTCAAAATCGGCAAAGCAAACGCGGCCGTCTTTCCCGTCCCAGTCTGCGCCGAGCCCATGACATCCTTACCACTCAGGATGACAGGGATCGCCCTCTCCTGGATCGGCGTCGGGTCGATGTATCCCATCGACTGCACCCCGTGTACGACAGCCTCCGAAAGGCCAAACTCCTGAAACGACATAAGACATCAAGCTACCCCCTCCCCCACCCCGGAGCAATGGAAGTCGAAGAACTCTGCGCCAACCTGCAAACCATCCCCACCGCTCATCCTTCCCCGATTGCTTCGTCACCCCCGTTCATTCACCCTTCCAACGTCTATGAGACACCTCATCAACCTACCCCTCGTCACATTGCTCCTCGCGGGCAATGTGCTCGCCCAGAACGCAACCCCCGCAACCCAACCCGCACCCGCCGCCGCGCTGCCCGTCCAAAAGGCCGACGTCGCCGCACCCAAGATGGACGCGAAGACCGGCGCCCCTCAGGAGGGATTCATGAAATCCCATGAGTCGTTTGTCGCCATCGCCAAGGAAGGGAAAGCCCAACTCGTGTTCCTCGGCGACTCCATCACGGCAGGTTGGAGAGGGCAGTCCGCAATCTGGGAAGCCTCGTTCGGGAAATACACGCCAGCCAACTTCGGAATCGGCGGAGACCGCACGCAGCACGTTCTCTGGCGCGTCGAAAACGGCGAGTTTGATGGAATCAAACCCAAGGCCGTCGTGCTCATGATCGGAACCAACAACAGCGGCACTAAGGAAAACTCTCCCGAAGAAGTGGCCGCCGGCATTCGCAACATCATCAGCGCCATCCACAAGCGCTCTGCGGAGACAAAAATCCTTCTGCTCGGAATCTTCCCTCGCGGGGCAAGCGATGCGAACAATCCTGGCCGTGACAAAAACAAGGCCGTGAACGCAATCATCTCGAAGTTTCACGACGGCAACAAAATCCACTATCTCGACTTCGGCGCTAAGTTCCTCGAACCCGACGGCACGCTCACCAAGGAAATCATGCCCGACCTCCTCCACCTGAACGCGAAAAGCTATCAGATCTGGGCAGATGCCATCGCCCCGAGTCTCGAAAAACTCATGAAGTAAACGGGGCGCATTCGCCCACTTCCAAAAGGGATTCCCCTCGCACGGGGGAGTCCCTTTTCCTTTAATCACCTCATGGACCCCGCGGTCGACGCTCTCCCCCCGCTTTTCCCTTTTACCGCTATCGTCGGACTCGATACGGCAAAGCGCAGTCTCCTCCTGCACGCTGTCGATCCCCGTATCGGAGGAGTCCTCCTGTCTGGTCCGCGAGGCGCCGCAAAGACGACACTTGCACGAGCGTTTGGTAGATTTCTCGACGCCCTCGACACGACCCATCGGCCTTGGATTGAGGTTCCACTGGGAGCCTCCATCGAACGCCTGACCGGAGGCACAGAGCTCAAATCGCTCGTCGAGTCGGGCCGCTGGATTGAGCAACCCGGCCTCATTGCATCCGCCAACAACGGAGCTCTCTACATCGACGAAATCAACCTCCTTCCAGACCATCTCGCAGACCTCCTCCTCGATCCCGCATCTTCAGGACGGCACCAGACCGAACGCGATGGAACCAGCCGAACCTCAAACGCTCGTTTCATTCTCATTGGAAGCATGAATCCCGAGGAAGGTGACTTGCGCCCTCAACTTTCCGACCGATTCGCGCACGGAATCAACGTCACACCACCCTCGACGACGTCCCAACGGGCCGAGGCCAGCCGGCGCCGCCTCGCCTTTGATGATGATCCCGTTGCGTTTCTCTCGAAATGGACCACGGACGAATCGGCTCTCATTGAAAGCATCAACGCCGCTCGTTCCCTCCTTCCAAATGTCGAGATACCCGACGCGCTTCACGCAAAAAATGCTGAAATCGCAGACGGCCTGAACATCGAAAGTCTGCGCGCGGGAATCGCCGCCCTGAGAACGGCTCGCGCCATCGCAGCACTTTCCAATACGCAAACCGTTACGAACGAACATCTTGATGAGGCATGGACCCTTTGCTCTCCTCACCGCGTCGACCCCCATCAGACGAGCAATACGCCCCCTCCCACCTCGCAAAATCGACCGCCATCATCCTCAAACCACCAACCGCCCGGAGCGCGTCCAGCCTCTCCTCCGCTTCCACCGGTCCCTCAACCTCCCCCTCTTCCCTCAGTCAAAAAGACCCCTTCTGGCCAGACTGACTCCGCACTGAAAACTGCTTCCAACTGCTGTCCTAAACCCGTGATTGCTTGGTTTGAGAGCGTTCTACACTCGCTTGCTTCCTCATGGCACCCCGGCAATCCGGGCTTTCAACTTCGGACACTTTCGACCAACCAACGCCTCACTCCGCATGTACTACTCGATGCCAGTCGTTCATCAGGAACCGGATTATTCCTGACACGCTGCATTGCCCACCTCTACCACCGAGTTGCAAAGGGACCGTACGCCCGCATCACGCTCCATCTCATCTCGGCGGGATCCATCAAAAGCTTTCTGCGAATGCCGAGAAAAAAACTTCTCGCTCTGCTGCTTACATCCGCCTCAGCGCACGGGAGCAGCGCCATTGCTGACGGCCTAACGAAGCTCAGAATGCGTGCATCGCGACAACACGCCTCAGTGCCTCTCGCCTGGGTCTATTCCGATGGCATCGCCTCACCGGCTCCGCATGAAACGCCGCTCGAGGCGTTTCAACACGTCGTTCGAACCCTGCGGCGCATCCGCAAATCGGCTATTCCGATCGAGTGGTTTTCTCCCGCACCGATGCGCGTTACTCCACACCTTCATTCAATCGCCTCCGTCCGTGGACTCGGACTGATCCCTCTGGAAACATGACTCACGCCTCCGGAGAACCTCCCGAGCTTCAACGCCTTCTCGGACCCGTCCTTGCCTCGGTTTCGCGATCTTTCTTCCTCTCCATCCAACTGCTTCCAAAAGAGATAAGGTCCACCGTCTCGCTCGCTTACCTTTTCGCGCGAACATCGGATACCGTCGCAGACGCGCCTGTCGCAACAACACAGTCGGCATCCGCACTCCTAACGGCTTACCGCGACGACGTGCTTGCCGGAACGCTACGCACAACCACCCAACAAGCCCTTCAGGAAACCCCCACCCATCATGCTGGCGAACGAGAACTCCTCTCCCGTGCCGCTCTCTCCTTCGAACTCTTCGCGCTTCTTCCTCCCGCACAACAGCTTCTCATCAAATCTGTTCTGACAAAAATCATTGCGGGCCAAATCCTTGATCGAAATAGGTTTGCCGACCCATCAACGCTCCGCTTTCTCTCCCATCAATCTGAGCTGGAAGAGTACACTTACCTCGTCGCCGGTTGCGTGGGTGAGTTTTGGACCGAAGTCGTTCACCTCCTTCCCGGACAGAGCCCCGCCTCATCACAACGCCTTCGCCAAGCCCGCCTCTTCGGCCAAGCACTCCAACTCATCAACATCGTCCGCGATGTCGGAGCCGATCTCGCGATTGGTCGGTGTTACTTCCCCGCTGCCGAACTAAAATCCGCGGGTATCGCCCTTGATCACATCTTCATCCAAGATCCGCGATTTGCGTCCATCCACCGCCGGTGGGCGAACCAAGCACGCACTTGGCTCACGAATGCCACACGCTACGTCAACCAAACACCCCATCTCAGACTCCGCCTGGCGGCATGGCTGCCGGCTGCGCTTGGACACCGAACCCTCGATCTGATTGAGGCACAACCTGCTGTGCCTCAGCATAAGATCAAGGTCTCTCGAGCCTGCGTGTATCGCGAAATCATCGCGGGCCTCTTCCGATGCCTCTGACATGCTCGCCGAAGTCTTTGAATATCTTCTGACGCCCGTTGCGCGCCCCCTCCGAGCGAACTTGCGCTCCGCAATTGGCATACGCTCGCGCGCGCGGCGCCTCTCCCGCACATGGGCGCCTCACTTGCAAAAAACGCAGCACGTTCTCATGCACGAAATGCAACAGTGCCAAGGGCGAAACACAGCAATCATCCTCGGCGCAGGACTCCATCACGACATTCCTGTCGCTGAACTCGCGTCTGCGTTCAAAAAGGTTCTGCTGGTGGACATCGTGCACCCCGCTTTCTCAGCTCTCCCGCTCATGCTCCACCGAAACGTCCATCGCGTTCACCTGGACCTCAATGGACGGCTCAATCTTGATCCACGGTCAGGACATCTCCTTGGGCAAACACACCTCCAACTGGCCCCCTCTCTCCCGTCGCTGCCCGCATGCGATTTCCTCGCTTCGGTAAACGTCGCCTCACAACTCGCCTTGGATGGGCCTGCGGAAGGGGATGAGAGCGATTCGGGGCAGAATCCCCTCGCCCTGATTCAACGACACCTCACAGAAATGCGCTCGCATTCTGCGGAGCGAAAAGCCTTCCTCTCCGACCGTTGGATTTACAGAACGCCCTCTGTTGAAACGGGTGAAGCCACCTCCGTCGAAGATGCTCTGCACGGGGTTAAGCTCCGGACGCCAGATCACGAGTGGGAGTGGAATCTCGCTCCCCTCGGTGAAATTTCTGACTGCATCAGCGTGCGTTGCACCGTCAACGCATGGACCAATGCGTTTTGAACTCGCTTACCATCACATGGATGCGTCGAGGATTTTCAAAAAAAGCTCCTCTCCCCGATGCTTGTTCTGTTCCCACTCTCCCGCTGAAGCGCCGTCAGCAGAATCCGACACGTACTTGAAACATCGAAACCTCACGCCCGCTTGCGCGCACGCCTTTGCAATCGCATACGCCTCCATCTCAACAAGATCAACGGCAACCGAAAGCGCAGGATTGGTGACGAACTGATCACCCGAACCACAGACCAGTCCCTCGCTGCCGAACGCGATTTCCAACCCGTCTTCAAAAGGAGTGTGGCCGACGGCGAAACCCAGCGGCGAACAATCCATGTCGCGCTGAACAAACCGCGTACACTCGTAGAGTCCTGTTCCAACCGTGATGCCGCCCGCCGTCCCGAAGTTCCAGATTTCCGCGGGCGAGTGCCGCTCAATCAGCCTCGCTGCCGCAAGGGCCGCATTCACCTTGCCCACTCCCGTGAAATGAACCCCCGCGCGGCCTCTCAGCTGCGGAGCCTCATCCTCGAGCGCGATAAGAACCAAACGCCTCATCACGAGCAAATCAGCGAGCGAACCCTGCCGCCCTCACGCTCAATCGCTAAGCGACCCGCAAGCGCGCCAATCTCCAAAACCACGGCCATGACCGCCTCTTGAACGTGAAACTCAGCGCGTAACAACCCGTGAAGGCAGCGCAACGTCCCACCCGTCGCCAACACGTCATCAATCACCATCACCCGCTTTCCGCAAAGTGGTGCATCACGTTGAATGCAAATGGATCCCGAAGCGTATTCGTACTCGTACGAACCACAGACTGATTCCCCAGGCAGCTTCCCCGGCTTCCGTGCCAAAACCACTGGTAGGCCGAGAGCAGCAGCGACCGCTCCCGCCCACAAAAACCCTCGCGCATCCACTGCGACCAGCACCTCCGTCCCCGCACTCCGAGCAATCTCCCCCAAGCCAGACACCGTCCATCCAAACAGCTCCGGAGATTCCGTCAGACTCCCGATGTCGAGAAACCGTACGCCGGGCTGCGGCCAGTCTCGAAACACCCGAAGCCGCGATAGAACGGTTGAAGCATCCATGCGTACGTCTTATTTCGCATCCCGCAAAGTGGAGAGATACTCCACCAAATCAACGAGATCCTGCTGAGTGAGCGCTTGATTCAGGCCGCTTGGCATCATGGACACAGTCAACTTCTTGATTTGCTGCACATCCGTGCGCGGCACCTTCTGAAGAGCCCCGCCCGGCAAAACCAGCACCACCTCATCCTGCGTCTCGCTCCGCACAATCCCCATGGCCAGCCCACCGCTACGAAGCCGAACTTCGGATGTCTCAAAACCCATCGAAATGCCCGCGTTGGGGTTGATGATGGCGTCGTACAAGGCTTCCTTCGGTAACTTGGCGCCAATCGCCCCGAGCCCCGGCCCAAAATCGACGCCCTTGGCACCGACCTTGTGACAAGTCACGCAAGAGGATGCAGCGCGCTCAAACACCTCTTTGCCATGAGCCACGTCCCCTTTCACCTTCACCAACTCGCTGACCGCCGGCAACGGCTTGCCTCCCAGCGCCCCCGCCTGAGGGAACTGCTTCGAAATCTCATCTTTCAGGGAAGCGTATTGCACCATCGCCAGCGCCGATGCCGCCACCCCACGCAGTTCCGAGGGAAACACACCACCCTTCGCCATATTAACTAACGCCTCAGCTCCAGACTGCGTACGAGCCAAGGCACGAATCGCTGCAGAACGTCTCTCGGGAGTTTCCACCGACTTCAACTCATTCGCGAGCAGGTCCACCGCCTTCGCCAATCCGCTGTCCCCCAACATTCCGAAGATGGCTTCAACCGAGTCTCCCTGCCCGCGCTTGATCGCCGACTGAATCTCGGAAAAACCTCCCGCATCCTTCACCAACATCCGAATCGCATCCATCGCCTCCGGCGCTGGTCTCAACTGCAAGGCGGCCTCAAGCAACTCACCCGCCCGACTTCCCACCCCAACCGCCGCAACCAAATCCACATAAGCCGCTCGTCCCTTCGTCCGCGCCAGCGCCCCCTCCAGCGCCGATACCACCGAAGGAGCATCTTTAGCCGACGTGCGGACCAGTCGCTGCAGAGCCTCGGCCACCACCGTCACATCGGTCGAATCTTTCGCCAAAGCGAGCAATGCATCCGTGCGCTCCGGCGAGTCCGGAACAAAATCAAACGCGCGCAAATACCTTTGCTCCGAGGGATTTCGCAAAATGAGCTTTGCGAGAAATGGCGCAACCTTCGGTGTCCTGAGCCGCCACACAATGTCATGCCCCGAGGCCGTATCCCACTGTCCCTTCACCTCCGCAAACCAAGCGTCAAAGCACGAATCATCAATCCCGCGAGCCCCAATCCCAAGGGCCTCCAGATACCAGCGGTCGCTTCCATCATGCTGCGCAGCCAGCTTCGCCCACATGGGCTCCACCTGCTTCGCATGATGCAATGAAACCGCCAACTGCCTCCGTACGGCCGGATCCGCATGCCCAACCAACCGACCAACCAATCCCGGCATGTTCTCTAGAACCGACGTATCCAACTCGCCGGATGTCGCGAGCAGGGTCGCAAGCCGAATCCCCGCAATCACCACGTCCGAGTCCTTGTCCTGAAGCGCTGCCGCGAGTGCCGCATTCGCCTCTTTCGGCACCCGCGCCAACAGCGCGAGGGCACGGGCGCGCATCCGCGGAGCATTCGATGCGAACATCCCCTTCAACGCGGGCACTGCCTTTTCCCCCATGGCCGTCAGCGCCCGATAAGCGATGTGCTGCGTCGCCTTGTTCGGCGAACGCAATGCAGCCACTGCTCCCTCGGCCGTCGATAAATCCACTTTCGGCACACTGATTTTTGCTCCCTTAGACGCCACTCGATACAACCGACCACGCAAAGACCTCACATCGTTGTCCGCCATCGCATGCCCCCCCACTCCAGCGTCATACCAATCGGCAACAAAGAGCGACCCATCGGGGTGTATCGCAACGTCTGAAGGCCGGTACCAACTGTCCGACGACGTCAAAATCTCGACCATCTCCGCAGTGAAACCCGCACCCTGCTTCCGAACCGGGTAGGCCCTCACAACCCGCGGGCCCGCATCGCAATGAATGATCTGATTCTCAAACCTCTGCCCGAGTGCCGAACCTTCGTTAACCAGCAATCCCGTCGGTGATCCCGCCCCTGTCTGCAGCAGGTTCGGAACTGTCCCCGGATCGTTCTGATGCCAGTGCCGCAACGGAATCTCTTTCTCAATGTTCGGCCGCTTCGATTGCCACGCCGCCCCCGTCAGCTCATCGGAATAACCAAAGCTGCCATGCTCCATCACATAGTTGATCCGAACCCCCTTGTTCCCGTCATCGTCATTATCGCTCTGCCACAGATTCCCAAACGAATCAGGCGCCGCCTCGTAGTTATTCCGGAAGTTGTTCCCCAACGTCTCGAAGTTCGTTAATCGTCCATCTCGGTAGTCCGCTCGAAACACCATCCCCTGCTGATACGGTTTCCGCGCAGCCTCAATCACGTTCCCCGTCAAATCAGTGATGGGTTCGCTATTCTCTTTCACATCGTCCAGCGAGATAGCGCCGTGCAGTGGAACGTTAAGCAACTTGCCCGTGGGACGTCGATAATGCGACCCCGTATTCCCAAAGTTGAAGTACAGTCTCCCATCCGTTCCATGCACAAACGAGTGAAACGAGTGATCATGCTGACGCCCCGCCGTCCCCGTCAGCAGGAGCCGACGTTGGTCCGCTTTTCCATCCCCGTCAGTATCTCGCAGAACAAACACATTCGGCGCCACCGAAACAATCACCTCATCCCCAAACACCGCGATACCCAACGCCGAATCAACGCTGGGATCCTGATAAAAAACCGTCGCCTTATCCGCCCGCCCGTCTCCATCCGTATCCTCAAGCGTCATCACGCGATCCCCTTCTGGTCGAATCGGGGGATTCGCCCACTTCCGATAGTTCGCAGCCTCCGTAATCCAGACTCTCCCACGCGCATCCACGTCCATTGCGGTCGGATTTTGAACCATCGGTTCCGCCGCGAAGAGGGATACCTCCAAACCTTCGGCAACCGTCATCTTTGCGACGGACTGCAACGCCGCCTCCACCCCATAGTTCTCTGGTGCCTTCGACTTGTCTTGCGCCACACACAACGAGGCCAGAGCCATCACGCCTAACCCAGCTTTCAACACATTCATTTTGTCCATGGATTCAAAAAAAGAAGCGGCACCAAACAGGGGCCGCTCCAAGTTTCACATAACCGGTAAACTTAACTCTTCCAGTTACTTCTTCGGCTGGCCCTTTGGATCAAGATTCGCCTGCATGTCCGCTTCCGTAACACTCGAAACCACACCCGCCGACGGAACCTCCGCCTTGGCAGTCCACACAATCGCGTTGCAAACCAGCTTGCGCTGGTCGTCGTTCGCCCATCCCGCATGGAAGTGGCCGCCGGTAAAACCGAAACCACGCCCCCCGTCCTCACGTTCGACTACCCACGCAACATGCTGCGGCTGTTTAAGTTCAAGCACAGCCCGCGCTTGATCAGGATTCCCCGCATGAGGCCCGACCCCTCGCTTGGTCGTGGACTCCGGTGGCAGATCACTCAAAACGGGAGTCACTCCCTTCATGCCATCACGAAAGCGCATGTGGTAATACCATTCGTCATTGGTGCTGAAAGGCTTCACCCCATTCGAAACCGCATGCTTCGGTAAAGACTTAAAGTCCGCCGTCCAATGCGGATTCACCGACCAGTACTGCTCAAAATATCCGCCCAGCCATTGCTTAAACTCCTCCGCACCACGGCCCTTGGAACCACGCACCGCCGGAACATCTTGCTTCACCGGCTTGCCGTCCGGCCCAGTCTGAGCCTCAGGCCACCCGACCTTTTCATAAGCCGGTTCCACTGCGTAATGGAGACACACAAAACCACATCCCCGCTTCATCTGGGCCCCCAACTGAGCCAACCGTTCACCTTGAACCGCTGGGTGGCCCCCACCCCCGTCCGAATAAATCAAGATCGTATCCGCCTTGCCCAACTCCTCCTCCGAAGGCCACTCCCCACTCAACTTGAAGCTTACGTCCACCAGCTCCCCAGCTCCCTGCTGAAGACTCTTCGTCAACAACTGCACCCCAGCATTGTGCTCATGCTGCCCAGGCCCGTGCGACGGCCTCCCCGCAATCATCAACACCTTCTTCTTCGCCGCCGCAGCACGCACGTCAGCACCAGAAAACAACACCGACACACCCGCGGCTAGAACCGCGCCGGCAAACATCACTCTCTTCATTTTTTGAATCACTGGGGTTTGAACGAAAAAGGCCGCCTGTCCGACAGAACAGGCGGCCTGCGGTAAGAGCAGACGGCGTTCCCCACCCCGCACAACGGGGCTCCTAGAAACGCCGCCTCAAACCTATTTCAGAGACTTCAAAACGATGTCCTTGTACTGCACTGCCATCGGCGGTCCGCCATGAATTTGCAGCGCGAGAATCCCCTTCTTCGCCGCCTTCGCTTCATGCTCATCCACCAAATCAATGGTTTGCTTTCCATTGATGAACTGCTGGATGTGGTTCCCCTTCGCGATAATGAGATAATCGTTCCACTCGCCCGTCGGCTTAATCGCCGCCTTAATCTCAGCGTCCTCACCCACCGAACCCACCACCTCAATCTTCGCCTTGTTCGCGTCAGCAGCGTCCGCCTTGATCACCGACTTCGACCCGCGCTTCGCCAGAATACCCCGTCCACGCTCCTCATAGTTGATTCCCGTGTACCCGTTCCCTGCGTCGCAGTCAGCCTGGTACCCAGAAACAATCGGTCCATCCACGCCGTCCTCAACGTGCTTGCTACGGAACTGAATTCCCGAGTTCCCTGCATTCGAGACAAACCGGTACTTCAGCCGCAACTCGAAATCTCCCACCTCGCCCCCCGTCCACACCAAAAAGCTGTTGTGCTTGAGCAACCCACGCTTCGGATTTTCGGGGTCAGGCAGCGTCTCTCCCTGAATCGCGCCATCTTTGACCGACCAGAGGCGATCGAGGCCCTTCCATCCGCTGAGATCTTTGCCGTTGAACAGGTTCTGCTCTTGGGCGGAAGCGGAAACCGCCATCCCCAAAGAGAGAGCCATCAAGAATGCTTTCATCGTTGTTTTCATTGTTCTGGGTATTTTTTCTTGGACGTTTTTAAGGCCTCACCGGCCTGAGGGTTCAGCCACATGACGAACCATCGCGATTCATCACCGGAAACCCGCCCGATTCTTAGCCACCCGACCCGATGCGCAAGCGTTAGCGCAAAGTTTCCGACCAGTGAGAGTCCACTCGCTCGAGGCCGATGCGCAGCATTGGGCCAGCATCAGGCTCAGCGCCTGCCACCGGAAGAGCGGGTGCACCAGAGGGTGCTGTTCTCAAGAAAGGCGCGGCGGAAGGTCATCAGTCGAAGGCCTGTGGATTGGCAGTCAGCTGTCGAAGAGCCATGGCATCCAGCCGGTCTTTTTCCCGCACGGAACCTTCCTTCCATCTGATCAAAGAAGCTTTGGATGCATAGCGAATCATGCGCGTGCCCAGTTCAAGGATGTCTGCATCCGAGATGACATCAGAATAGTGGACCCCGCTCATTCGAGTGAAAACGTTCAGTTGGATCAGTTCTGAGGCTTCAACAATCCGAACTGCGCCCTCGGCGTCATCAAAGTCGTCAACGCAAAGCTCGCGTGCAAACCCTTCGCCGAAGCCGACCATGTAGCCGAGGAATCTGGTGATGTTTTCCTCAACGGGATCCAGCAGGATGTCCAAATCCTCAGTCAGCCGCACATAGCCGTGCAAGGTGACAGCAACACCGCCGACGATGAGGAATCGCACATCGTGATCAGCGAGCCCGGCCAACAGTTTTGCGAACGAGGGTTCCATGATCGTGGGGCGACTTCCAGACGTTGCCTCGCAGAAGCAGCGCGTTGCGCTGCAGCATAGCCAACCGACTGAGCGCCGGCAGGCGTGACAAGCTGCCGCCGACGCGCTTTTTCAACGGCTCCCGCAGTTCGCCGGAGTTCATTGCCCGAAAATTAGATGCCCACGGTGGAAGAGCAAACCGCCATTTTACTGCCGGCCCAATCTACCGCTTCCGCTCCTCCTTTCATCGCTCCTTGCTATCCCCCGCTTCTCCCTCTCGCTTTCCTTCCCACAACGATTTTCTCAGACAAGCAATCAGGTTTGATTTCGCAACAGTGTTGGCCTGTCTTGATGGCCTACCAGCGAATCGCCACGCATCCCTCGATTTTTGCAAACCCCATGTCGCCGGAAACAGCGTGGCGCAACATCTCGCAGCTAATCAATCTACCGCGTGCCAGAGTGATTCAGGAAACCGAAACCTTCACACTCGACTTCGCGGAGATCGCAAAATCCGCAGGGGTTTATGGAAATCTGGTACCCGATGCGCACATCGCAACAATCCTGCGCGAACACGGAGTGCGACGGATTTACACCGCCTATACAGATTTCAAAAAGTTTGGCTTTCTGGAGGTTGTCAACCCTCTGGTGTAACCCGAAACCTCAGATCGAGAAAATGGAGTTCACTGATCTGCAAAGGCTCAGGCACCGCCCCACCGTGTAGCCACCGAGAAGTAGTCCAGACCAGCGACTCACGGATGTCTCATCCTTTGCAGGAAAGCCCGTGCGGCTCCGCTTTCGTCTGCACGAAGGAGCGTTGTTCTCGTTCTGGGACGGCCAAGCGTCGTCGGCAATGTGATGTTTTCCAACCGGCCCGCAAACGCACACACGCTCCAAAGCTCGCCGGCTTCTTTTCCTACGAAGGCACGCTAGCAAACGGCACCAATCCCTTCCGGCGTGGCCTCGACGTCCCATCCACCCCCCAGCCCGCACGGCACACCAGTTGCAGGATCGATTCAGGCAAATCAGCCACCCCCTCTCAAAATGCCCTCTCACCTACGGCGATCCCTCGCAGCCATCTTACCTCTGCTCGTCCTGTCCACCCTGAGCGCAGCCCCTCCTCCATCCCTCCCGTCTTCCACCAAATCCCTGTTCGATGGCAAATCCACCTCCGGCTGGGAGATTCTTCCCGGCTCGGTCTGGACCATCAAGGACGGCATCCTCACCGGCGGCACCGGGACCCAAAAAATCCCCTACAACGATTTCATCTGCACCGCCTCCAGCCACTCCAACTTCATCCTTCAACTAAAAATCAAACTCACAGGAGACCCGACAACAGGGCTGATTAACTCCGGCGTCCAAATCCGCTCAAAACGATTCCCCAGCGGCCACGAAGTCTCCGGATACCAATGCGATTTCGGTGAACCAAATTGGTACGGCGCCATTTATGACGAAAGCCGCCGCAACCGCGTCGTCGCAAAATCCGATATCGAAAAACTGCGTCCAGCCATCAAGCCCAACGACTGGAACGACTACATCATCAAAGCCGACGGCCCACGCATCCAAACGTGGATCAACGGCGTGCAGGCCGCCGACTACACGGAACCCGAAAAGGACATCGCCTCGGATGGCATCATCGGCGTGCAGGTTCACAGCGGCGGGAACGCGGTCGTCCAAATCAAGGACATCGTCATCGCCGACCTTCCCTCGACGCCGAACGCCCCGACATGGGGATCCCTCGGCGGCATTGAAGGCCAGCGAACGAAGCTCAATCTCCCCGCTCCCGTGCCCCGCAAACCAACCGCTTCAGGCGCGCCCACACTGAAGCCGAACACCACCTCCATCACCCCCAAGAACGCCGCGGGAAAAATCCTCAACCTCGGTTTCGAAACCGGTACGCTCGAGGACTGGACCGCTGAAGGTGACGCATGGAAAGGTCAACCCGTCAAAGGTGATACCGTCCAAAAGCGAAAGCCTTCCGAACGAAGCAACCATGTGGGCGATTACTGGATTGGCGGCTACGAAACAGCTGCGGACGCACCCACCGGCACGCTCACCTCCGTTCCCTTTGAGGTAACTCAACCGTGGGCAAGCTTCCTCATCGGCGGCGGAAGCGACCCCGCAAAAACGCGCGTGGAGATCGTCGAACACCACTCCGGTCAGGTCATCCGAACCGCGGTTGGCGTCACCCGCGAAGACATGCGCCGAGAAGTCCTCGACCTCCGTCCCCACGCAGGAAAACAAATCCACATCCGCATCGTCGACGTGTTCTCCGGAGGTTGGGGCCACGTGAACTTTGACGACTTCGTCTTCCACGACCGCGAGCCCGAACTGACCCCAGCGCAGCCTCCCGCGAGCGTGACGCCGATCGCCCAAGGCGCCGCAGCGAACGCAGATCGGTCTGCACGTCAGAAGGAAAGCCCCGTTCTCAAACATCTCGTGCCCAACTCAGCAAAGCCGTCCTCCGTCAAAAATGAGGACGCTCAATCCGTGGTCGCCAGCATGATGCTAACTCCAGGCTTCCAAGCCGAACTAATTGCAGCCGAACCTGATGTAAAACAACCGGTCGCCTTTGCAATCGATGAACGTGGCCGCCTGTGGATTGCGGAAGCTTACAGCTACCCCAACAAACGAAAGGACGGACGCAACGAGGACCGCATCCTCATTCTTGAAGACACCGACGGCAACGGGACGTTCGACAAACGCACCGTGTTCATCGACGGACTCAACCTCGTCAGCGGCATCGAGGTCGGCTTCGGTGGTGTTTGGGTTGGCGCAGCCCCTGAGCTTTTGTTCATCCCGAAAGACGCCCAAGACCAACCCGGTAAACCTCAAGTTCTCCTCGACGGCTGGGGCTACCAAGATACCCACGAAACCTTGAACAGTTTCTCGTGGGGACCAGACGGTTGGCTCTACGGAAACCAAGGGGTGTTCACTCGCTCACAAGTCGGGAAGCCGGGCACTCCTGACGACCAGCGAACTGACTTCAGATCTGGGGTCTGGCGCTACCATCCCGTGCGACATGAGTTCGAGATTTTCGCCCATGGGGGGAGCAACCAATGGGGACTCGACTTCAACAGTAACGGACACCTTTTCATGACCCACTGCCGCAGCTTTTGGGGCGGCGGAGGAACAACCTACGTCATCCGAAACGGTCACTTCTGGAACCAAGCGAACAATAACTACGCCCCATTCCTCTCCAACACGGGCCCCGACTTCGCGCCACACCTGAAAAACTACCTCCCTGCCGCAGCCCAATACGACAGCGGAGCAGGCGGTGCTGGAAAGCCAGGCAGCGATGCCATTTACGGCGGACACAGCCATGTCGGCACAATGATCTACCTCGGCGACAACTGGCCAGACGCGTACCGAGACCATCTTTTCACGAACAATCTCTTCGGGCACCAGATGAACCATCAAGTCAACGAGCGACGTGGATCCGCCTATGAGACGATTCACGCCGGACACGATCTCTTGATGGCCCCGAACCCGCGCTACATGGCCGTCGATTTGCAAACTGGGCCAGACGGAGCCGTTTACCTCATCGACTGGTGTGATCTTCAGCATTGTCACACGCCGTCTGATGAAAAGTGGGACCGCACAAATGGACGCGTCTATCGCGTTTCATGGGCGCAAACGTACAAGCCGACTGCGGTTAATCTTGCGGCAAGTTCAGATGTCGAGCTTGCCGAACTGCACACCCACAAAAACGACTGG
>JBIIXW010000126.1:0-9589 GCA_044347165.1 Chthoniobacteraceae bacterium | reverse complement strand
AAAGTCGTGTTTTTGCGGATTGGAAACAGCCCGACCTCGCAGGTTGTATCACTACTGCGAAGCAACGTGGGAGTCATCCGAGCGTTCTGCCGTGATGCAGGTTCCAGTGTTTTGATTTTGGGCTGAACAAGGAGCCACCGCATCCCTCACTCCACCACCTCAACACGCCCCTTCCGAAGGGAACTTTTCACAACCTCACCCACAATCCAGTCCACCTCAAAAAAGCCGCTGTAAAGCCGCCCGATACGTCCAGGGTCATACGAAAATCGGAGAACCGAACGCTCCGCATCAATCCACACCCGTTCAACCCCCTCCACTCGCATCGCCAGCGTGTACGCGCCGTAGCGACACCCCTTGCAATCCAAAACCCCAATCCGAATCTCTCGATCCCGATACCCCGACTCAAATCCCCCCGACGAAACCGAGCGCAAATCAAACGCAGCCGACGTCGCCTCCCGCACCAGTTGCCCAAGGCGCTTCTCCACCTCCGCACCTTTCAACCGCACCTTCGGGTTCCGTTTGGGAAACAATACCTCCTCATCGTACGAAATCACCACCCGCGCACGCTCGGCATCCGTCCGCTCCACTCTGACACCCTTTTTCACCAACTCCTCACAGACTGCCCTCCAATCCCCCTCGCGCTCCTTCCCACTCAGCCCGTACAACACCATCTCGACCACCCCGTCCGCAAACGCCACGCCGGCCCAAATCAGCCCCACTGACATCATCAAAGCACTTTTTCGCATCATCACCTCAATCAATGGGTTCGAAACAACTCACTCGCACACAACTCCCGCAATAAAGTCCTCACCCCACCCCCCTTCTCCTCCACCCTCTCCAGCAACCCACGCATCGTCTCCCAATCCGCGAACGACAACGGACGCCCCATTCCATAAACCGCGAACTGCGATGCCAAGTTCCGCAGCAATACGCGTCGCTCCAACACCAACCGCTGCCGAAGCCCACGCACATCCTCAAACTCAGATCCATCCAACCACTTCCCGGCCGCGTCCACCCGCGGCCCCAACTTAAACGAAATCCCAATCTTCGAATCAATCCGTCCACGCGGAGCCGCATCCCCCTCATCCAAAGATCGATACCGATCCCGAAAATTCCCAAGCACATCAAACGCCTCCAACGCAAACCCCGCAGGATCAATCGACGCATGACACCCCGCACAGTTCGAGTCGTTCCGATGCCGATCTAACAACTCCCGAATCGTCGTCGCGCCACGCACGTCGGGCTCCACCGCCGGAACGTCCGCCGGTGGCGCCTGAGGCGGACGTCCCAACAGCCGCGCCATCACAAATGCACCCCGAGGCACCGGCGAGGTTGTCGTCCCATTCGACGTAATCTTGAGAAGCGACGCCTGCGTCAGAAACCCGCCCCGCACATGCCCCTCCGGCAACTCCACCCGCCGAATCTGCGGACCATCCACTCCCTCCAGCCCATAGATCGCCGCAAGCTTATCGTTCAACATCAGGAAGTTCGACGCCACCAAGTGTGACGCATCCAAATCCTTGTCCAATAACTCACGGAAATACGCCCGCGTCTCCGCAACCATAGAGTCCTGTAAATACGGACTGAACTCCGGATACAACTTCTTGTCAGGATCGTTCGCGCCAATCGCTCGCAGCTTCAACCACTGCCCCAAGAAATCCTCCAAAAACCGGTCCGACCTTCGATCGGAAAGCATGCGGTCCACCTGACGCCGCACCTCCTCCGCTTCCCGTAACCCGCCCCGCATCCCGACGGCCATCAACTCCGCATCCGGAAGCGAGTTCCAGAGAAAATAGGACAACCGACACGCCAACGCCGCACCATCCAGCTCCCCCTCCGGTTCCACATGATACAGAAAATCCGGCGCACACATCGCAGCCCGGTAAACCGACCGCATCGCCAACTCAAATCCGTCCCCCGCCGCGATGCGCTCCTGCAACCGTCCAACGTATCCCTCCACCACCTCGGAGGAAACGGGACGCCGAAAGAGTTTCGGCAAAAACGCGTTCAGCAACTCGCGGCCCTCAGCCTCAGGATTCTTCGCGACCACCGTCCAATGCACTCCCACGCCATCAGGCCGATTCCGCGCCCCAATAACCTCCTGCTTCTCCGCTTTGCGCACCGGCATCCGCGGCCCGCCCTTCGCCTTTGGATCAAACTTTTCCAACCGACCCTCCCCAAAAAGCGCACGATGCGACACAGGCGGCCAAACCGCGTGAATCGGCCCCTCCACCTCGAGCCAGTCATTCACCACGCACGGCCCCGTGTAACCCATCGTCCGATCCACCTGCCCCCAAGTGCCCACTCGGTACAACACAACATGCGCCAGTGAAGCGGTATTGAAACCAAAGCTCTCACGCGGATTCAGCCACACCTCAAACCCGTGCTCCATTGGCACCAAGGACGGAGCATCAAAATAACCCAGCACCGTACTCGGGTGCCCACCGCCTCTGCCGTTCTCGTTAAAGTGCACAATCGAGAGACGCGCCGCTTCCGTTCCCCGGGATGGCCGAACATTGCCCTTGTCCCATTGCATGCTCCAAAACGATGCACGCACTCGATACATACCGGGATAAATCGATGCAAATCGCTGAAAATAAGCATTCCAAGAATCATCTTCGTGCCGAAATACCGCAACACTGGCGTCCTTCCCGTCAAACAACCCCAACCGCTCATGCGAACCCTGATCCACATGAGGGTAAACCCCCGCAGGCGGCACCACCGGATGCACCGCACCATCCTTCATCAGCATCGCATCCCCACCCATCAACATGATGTTCGCCTGATAATTCCCTGCGAGGGACAGTCGCACCTTCTCCACCGGTGGAGCCTCCGGACGCGTTGCAATCGCCAAATCCAGCACGTGGTCCGCCGCCTCCACATACTTCGCCAAGTTCACATGCGAGATGTCTAACGCGTCAGCGTTTTTATCGAATCCGTGCGCCGTCCCATCCGATGGCAACATGCTCTGCAACAACACCCCAGGCATCGCAAACAAGTCGCGCACCGTATGCTCGTACTCTGACCTCGTTAAGCGCCTCAAGCCCCGCCGCGCCGCACCCAAAGCCACCCCGCGCTCCGCCGTCAAAATGCGGCCTCCCAACTCCTTCAAATACGCCGCTTTCACCGATGCCTCCGGACGC
Source organism: Chthoniobacteraceae bacterium (assembly GCA_044347165.1). Classification (GTDB taxonomy): domain Bacteria; phylum Verrucomicrobiota; class Verrucomicrobiia; order Chthoniobacterales; family Chthoniobacteraceae; genus JBEEPE01. The sequence goes on along the minus strand of JBIIXW010000126.1, from coordinate 6,446 downwards.
GACTTTTTCTGAGGTGGCATCTCTCCCGTCTCAATCCGATCAAACACCTTGATCCAACTCGCAATCGCATCCACGTCCATTGCCGCTCTCTGGAGGTGCTCCAAATCCAACCCTCCCTTTTTCGTCTCCCCGTCATGACACTCCACACAATGCGTTTCAAGAAACGCAGGCAACGCCCCCTGCGCCGAGCCAAAACCCCATCCTAAAACCGCCACCACCGCTGCCACTCCGAATCGATGACACATCAATCTCATGATCAAATGTTTAAGAAATCGCCTCCAACCCACGCATCGTACCTCGGCTGGTAGAAAACTCGGACACCTCCACCCCCATCCGATGCAACATGCTCAGATACAGATTGGTGAGCGGGTAATTCGACTTCGTGTCAAACGCGAGATGCTGACCGTGACGGAATCCACCGCCAGCCAACAACACCGGCAGGTTCACGTTGCTGTGCGAGTTCGCACTCCCCATGCACGTCCCGTACAACACCATCGTTCGGTCTAACAGCGACTGCCCCCCTTCCCCCACCCCCTTGAGACCACTCAAAAAGCCGTTCAACACATCCAACTGTCCCTCCTCCTTCTCGCGTAACTCCGCCACCACCTCAGGACGGTTCCCATGATGCGTAATATTATGAATCACAACAGCATCCACAAAAAGGGTAACCAATCGCGTTGAATCTGTTTCCAGCGCCAACTTCACCACATCCAGCGTCAACTTCGTCCGCAAAACAAACTCGCGCGCATCGTCGTTGTCGTCCGGCGCCTTCGCCTTCACCACCGGCTTGGGACGATCCTCCCACTCCTGCGCCCCATGCAAGCGCTGCTCCAACTCCCGAACCGACGTAAAGTACTGATCCAACCGCGCTCGGTCACTCTGGGACACCACCGCGTTCAAACGCCGCGTCTGTTCGCCAAGAAAATCCATCATGCTCCGCCCCTGCCGCAATGCCTCCTTGTTCGCTTCCACCTCCGCCGCGTTCCCCTGCACAAACAACTTTTGAAACACCGTCCGCGGCTTGTAATCCGCCGAAATCGGAGCCCCGCTCCGCGTGTAACTCAACGTGCGCCCCCCTTCATTGCTCATCGCAAGCACGAGCGACGGGAACCGGGTCCGATTCCCAATCTGCTCCGCCGCGACTTGATCCACCGAAACCCCATTCCGAAACCCACCTCGCTCCGGATGCGGCGTTCCCGTCAAAAAACACTTCTCCGCCGCATGCCCGCCCGTCACCCCTGGAAGACTGACTCCCGAAAAAACCGTCATCGCCTCCCGATGTTCCTTGAGACGATTCAAATACGGCGTCACCTCGTAATCGTTCCCCCCGCGCTCCGGAAAAAAGAACTGAGGCATAATCCCCATGTTCGTCTCAATCGCCACCATGCGCCGGGGAACCTCCGTCGGCCCCGACCGACCAAAGACCCGAGACATCGACTCCAACATCGGCAGTGCCAACGTGAGACCAGCCCCCCGCAAAACGTGACGCCGCCCCATCGCCAACCTCGTAGAAACAAACGGTACCGAGAACATGACTCGCACACGTCGCAAACCCCACGCCACACTGAGACAAAGACTCAACCAGCCGTTACACGCCGGCCATAGGCACGCTCAGCAACATCAGGGATTCCACAGCGCCCCAACGCCGGAAGACTCGTCCTCGCACAGTCGCCTACGCCAGCAACTCTTCCACCACGCGCGCTCCCTGATTGTCCGTCATCGTCATCACCGCCCCATTCCGCTTGAAACCCAGCTTGGCGTGATTGAACCCAAAGCAGTGAAGAAGCGTGGCATGCCAGTCGTAATGGTTCACCACGTCCTTGACCGCATGGTGTCCCCACTCGTCCGTCTCCCCGTAAACAAGCCCGCCTTTGAAGCCCCCGCCCGCGACCCATTGCGTAAAACCATACGTGTTGTGATCGCGCCCCCACTTGTCCCTCCCCGCGTCGTTCTGCAACACCGGCAACCGCCCCATCTCGCCTCCCCAATGTACCACCGTTGAATCCAGCAACCCGCGCTGCTTCAAATCCGTCACCAACGCCGCACTCGGCCGGTCCGTCTCCGCACACCGATCCGGCAACGCCTTAATCAACGAGCCGTGGTGATCCCAACTCTGCCCGTTGTTCAACACCTGCACAAAACGCACCCCTCTCTCCACCAATCGCCTCGCAATCAAACACCTCCGTCCGTAGTCCGCCGTTGCAGGCTGATCGATCCCGTACAGCTTCAAGATGTGCTCCGGCTCGCCCGAAATGTCCAAAGCCTCTTTCGCAGCCACCTGCATCCGTCCCGCTAACTCGTAACTCGCAATCCGGGCCGAAAGATCGTGCTCGCCCGGATGCCCCTCCCGATGCCCCTCATTCAACCAACGCAACATTTCCATCTGCCGATCCTGCGGACGCCCCGCCAACAACGCAGGAGGATCCAAATTCAAAATGTGCGGCGTCTTCGCCTGAACCAAAGTCCCTTGATAAATCGATGGTAACCAACCGTTCGTCCAATGCTGATGCTGAAACGTGGGTAACCCGGACGGATGCGCCAACACCACAAACCCCGGCAAATCTCGCGTCTCACTCCCCAGCGCATACGAAATCCACGACCCCAAAGTCGGACGCCCCACCGTCCCCTTGCCCGTCAACATCGCGAGCATCCCACCCAAATGATTGCTCAACCCCGACCGCATCGAACGCATCAACGTGATGTCGTCGGCAATCTGCTGAAGATGAGGGAGCAACTCGCTAATCTCCATCCCGCTCTGACCGCACTTCGAGAACTCCCACGGCGACCCAAACACCTTTGAAGAGGCCTGTGCCACATTGTCGTACTTCACCTCCCCTGGAAACTTCTGCCCGTGGTACTTCGTCAGCATTGGCTTCGGATCAAAGAGATCCATCTGCGACGGTCCACCCATCATGAATAATGAAATCATCGCCCGCGCACGCCCCTCCTTCGCGGCCGCCTTGGGAGTCGAATCAAAGGTTTCAGAAAACGCCGGTTTAACCGGCGCAGCCAATAACCCCTCCTCCCTCAACAGCGCGGCAAGCGCCACCCCACCAATCCCGTAACCCCCGCTCTGAAGAAAGTGACGGCGCGAACACAGCCTAGAAGAAGATGAACCCATAAGACGTCTCACTCGATGTACAGAAAACGGTTGGAAGACAGGAGAACCTGACAAAGCGACGACATCGCCTCCAACCCCGGTTCCAATGGGGTCGCATCCTTCGCCACCGGCATTTTCGAAATCCGCTCGCGAATCTGCTCCGTCTGCTCAGATAGCCCCATCAAAAAGCGGTCAGCCTCCGACGCCGTCGGATTCACCCCAAAAACCCGTTGCCACAATCGCCGAACCTGCTCCCGCATCTCGCCCGGCGCCTCTGCACGCACGCGCTCCGCCAACGCCTTCGCCGCGCGCACCACAAAATCGTCATTCATCAAAAACAACGCCTGCGGCGCCACCGTCGACGATGCGCGCACCTCGCAGTTGGGATCCATCACCGGTAAATCAAACGTTTCCAACACCGTCACCGGCATCTTCCGCCGCATCTGCAAATACACCGACCTCCTATTCACCTCCGGCGCCGACATATCCACCCGAATCACGTCCCGATTGGCATTCAACACCTCCAACCCAGCCACAATCCGTCCCTCCGGACTCCGCGCCGCAGTCACCGGCGGTCCGTACATGTCCGTCCGCAATCCACCCGACACCATCAGCATCGCATCGCGCACCGCCTCCGCATCCAATCGGCGCACACGGAACCGCCCATACCACAGATTCTCCGGATCCTTCTCAACCGAGACCGCCTGATGCGCCGTCTGCCGATACGTCTGACTCATCACAATCTCTCGGTGCATCGCCTTCAGACTCCAGCCCTGCTCCACAAACCGACTCGCTAGGTAATCCAAAAGCTCTGGGTGCGTCGGCCGCTCCCCCTGCAATCCGAAGTCGCCTGGCGTACTCACAATCCCCCGCCCCATGTGGTGCATCCAAACCCGGTTCATCAATACCCGCCCAACCAACGGATGCTTGCCCGATGTCAGCCACCGCGCATAGGCCAAGCGTCGTCCACTCGTCTCAACCCCCTCCGATTTCGAAAGATCCGGACCACCCAAAACCTTCAAATCCCCCGGCAATACCTCTTGCCGCGGCTGATCATGATCACCCCGATGAAATAGCACCGTCTTCGGCCGCTCGCCCTTCGGCTCCGTCACCACCGTCATCATCCCCTCCACCGGTTTTGTCGCACGCAACTTGGCCGCCTCAGCCCGTTTATCCTTCACCTGCTTGTCCAACATCGCATCGTACAAATCCAAGCCGAACAGCGCCTGAGCAGAGTAATACTTCTTCAACAACGCCTTCTGTTCCGGTGTCCGCTTCGCCGCGTCCTCAGCCCGAGCAGCCCGGTACGCATCACGCTCACCCTCAGGAACGTCTAAAATCTTCTTCTCGAAAATCTCATCCAAAAAACCGCGTTCCATCCGCTTCGCCTCCGCATCAATCACCGCCGCCTGCTTCTCAATTTCCGCCGCCTTCTCGCGATCCTCCTTACTGTACAACGAAGTCAACATCTGCGCCGGTGGACGCCACTTCTTCCAGTTCAACGCCGGCTCAAACAATGCCCGCATCCGATAATAATCCTCCTGCGTAATCGGGTCATACCGATGGTCGTGACACTGCGCACATCCCACCGTTAACCCCGTCAACGCACTCGAAACCACTCGGATTGTGTCCGCAATATTCTGATTCTGAGCTAGCTTTGCATCATCGTTCGCGTCTCCCGTCCCGTCCGGAGCCAACCGCAAAAAAGCCGTCGCAGCCAATGCGTCCCGCTTCACAGGATCGTGCACACTCTCGCCAAGCGCGCCAGCAGACACGCCAACCAACTCGTCCCCAGCGATTTGCTCCTGAATGAAACGGTTCCAAGGCTTGTCCTCGTTGAACGAACGAATCACGTAATCCCGAAACCGCCAAATGTGCGGACGTAACGAATCCGCCTCTGCGTAGCCGTTCGTGTCGGAATACCCCGCCACATCAAGCCAGTAACGCCCCCAACGCTCACCGTAAGCCGGTTCAGCTAACAACCTGTCCACCCAGCGCTCATAGGCATCAGGCCGCACATCCGCCACAAACTCCGCAAGCTCCTCCGGCGAAGGTGGCAATCCCGTCAAATCCAACCGCAACCGCCGCAACAACACCCCCCGATCCGCTTCCTTCGCAAAATCCATCCCCGCTGCTCGCAGGCGCTCACGAACAAACGCGTCAATCGCTCCGAGTTTGGGAGCATCCGCAAACACCGGAGGATTCTTGCGCTCCACCGGACGAAGTGACCAAAACGTGCGATCTGCATCCGTCAGGTAAGCCCCCGCCGGCAAAGTCTCTGGCTCTGATTCCGCCACCTTTGCCCCCTCACGAATCCACGTTTCAATCAACGCAACCTGAGACTCCGTCAGCTTGCGGCCTTTCTTGGGCATCTCGCCCTCTCGCAGCACCCGCACGAGTTCACTCCGCTCGGGCGCGCCCGGTTCCACCACCGCCGAACCATCCTCCGTCTTGCCCGACATAAATCGTCGAAGCCGAAGGTCAACGCCACCCGCTGGCTTCTCTTCCTCCCCGTGGCAATGCGTGCAAGACGTCCTCAGAATCGGCCGAATCTGCGTGCCATAATCCACACCAGCCCACGCCAATCCCAAACCGCCCCCCAGAAGGCTCATCCAAATCAGCAAACTCAAAATCCGTCTCATGCTCATGCGCGTTCCACAGGAAGTCCGACAAAAAGACGACCCCTTCCGAAAGCACGCCTTGGTCATGGCAAAGGCCGCTTTTTCAGGAAAAAACGGCCTTTTTATGCAGTCAGAGGGATCCAAGCCCCCCGGATCCGTCACTTGGACGCTTTCACGTCAAAGCACGAAATCAGCTCCTGATCGCGCAAGTAAAGTTTGCCGTCCGAAACCACCGGATGCGTCCAAACCCGCCCAGATGGCTTCCGCTGCGTCGTCTGCGGATCGAGCTTGAACCGACCCGACTCCTTCCACCCTTCACGCGTCGCCTCAATCAAAGCAACCGTGCCATTGGATTCATCCAGTAGATAAAGACGCCCGTCCGCGCAGTGCAGCGCCCCCTTGCCCAACTTCTTTTCAGCCCAAACCACCTCGCCCGTCTTCCAGTCCTGACAGGTCCAACCGCCCTTGTCGGAGTACCCGTACAGCGCATCCCCAACCAAAATCACGCCCCCATGGTGGTTTACCATGTTCGTGTTGATTCCCCAAACCTCCTCTACCGCGTGATTGGGTCCCACTTTAATCTGCTTACAACCAACACCATAGCCGCTGGTGATATAAACAAATCCATCCTTAAAAATCGGGGTTGGAATCACGGCTGTCTTGCCAGGCCACGCCGATTTCCAAAGCACCTTCCCATCCTTCACATCGACTCCGGCCACGTTTTG
>JBIIXW010000260.1:0-2915 GCA_044347165.1 Chthoniobacteraceae bacterium | reverse complement strand
GAATCCCCAACGGACCCGCAGTCACCACCGTCGGCGACGCCAACGTCGACGCCGTCGTTGGTGTCGTGCTTCCACCCAAAATCAACGTCCCCCCATTCAGCTGAACCCCGCCCACAAACGTGTTCGCCCCCGACAACATCAATGTCCCGTTCCCCGCCTTGATCACCCCCGCAGGACTCGCGTTAAACGCGTTCGTGATGGACGACGTAATCGCCAAACTCGCGCCCGACAACCCCGAGGTCGTAATCGTCCGATTCAACCCGTTCAAATCCAACGAAACCCCACTTACCGTCGGCACCGTCGCATAGTTGTCATTCACCGACGTTATCCAGTTCGTCGTCCCATTCATCACCACAATGCCGCTCCCGCCGAACGTCGGCGTCGTCGTCCCACCCGTGTTGTTAAACGTCAAACTCCCAAACGTGTTGTTGCCCGTCAGGGTCAAAGAACCACTCCCATTAATCGTCACATTACTCGTCGACGCAATCGACCCATTGTTCGTCGATAACGTCGCACTCGCGTTATTCAAAATAAGGTTCCCCGGCACCTGAATCCCCCCCAACACACTCCCCGTACCCCCAATCTGCAACGTGCCCTGATTCACCACCGTGTCTCCACTGTACGTATTCGAGAACAACGAGTACGGCGGCAAGAACGTCAACCCATTGCCCGCTTGGGACGTCAACGCCGCGCTCGACAACGTAATGCTCGTCCCGTTCACCACGCTCGCAATCGTCGTCCCATTCGGAATCCCAGCCCCGCGCACCACCATCCCCACCGCCAAGTTCGCAGTGCTGCTCAACCCCGACACCGTCGTCGTACTATTCGTCGTGCCCGAAAGCGAAATCGCCGGCGTGTAGTTCGCCAAAACCGCCCCAAACGTCAGGTTGTTCTGCGCATTCGACGCCGTTGCATTCAACGGACCACCCCCAAAGTGCGACAACGTCTGGTTCGTGTTCGTCGCCGTCGCCGCCGCGCTCATCACAAACTGCGTCCCATTCGTAATCGACGCAATCGTCGCACCCGCAGGAATCCCCGCCCCGCTAATCGCCATCCCCGCCGCCAATCCCGTCGTGCTCGCAACCGTCACCGTCGTGCCCCCACTCGTCGTCGACATCGATCCCACCTGACTCGGCCCGTTCACCAACGTCACCGCCGTCCCACTCACACTCCCCACCACCGCTCCCAACGGAATCCCCGTCCCAAACACCGACATCCCCGGCACCACACCCGCCACTTCCGCCGCACTCGCCAACGTCAACGTCGCACTCCCATTGGTCACCGATCCCACCGACGTCCGCCCAATGTTCGGCGTCACCCCAAAGTACGCATTCAACGCGCCCGTCGTCCCCGCCGTCGACGAAAGCGTCACCGTCGTCCCATCCACCACCGACGCCACCGTCGTCCCAAACGGAATGCCAGGCCCCTGCACCGGCTGCCCCACAAACATCCCCACACTACTTGGCACGCGCACCGTCGCACTCCCACTGGTCATCGCCACAATCTGCGAAGCCGCCGCCGGCGCCGCAAAGGACGCGGACGTCGCCGTCCCCGTGCCCGAAGCCGATAACGTCGCCACCCCCGTCGCAGAATCATACGCCGTCACAAACGTGTTCGCCGCAATGGTCGCCCCCGGCAACGTCACAATCTGCCCCACATTAATCCCCATCGTCGCACGGTCCGCCGCCGCCAACGTCAGCGTGTTCCCAGACAACGTCGGCGCAACCGTCGTCGCCTGCACCGCCACCGGTGCAAATACCAACGTCGCCGGCCCAGTCGCCGTCGCAGCCGCCGACAACGTCACCGTCGTCCCATTCACACTCACCACCCGCGTTCCTCCCGCCAACGTCCCCGTCGACCCAGGCCCCGCCGTCACTGGCATCCCCGGATAAACCACCGTCCCCGCCGGCACCGTCACCGTCGCACTCCCGCTCGTCAACGTACGCCCAAACAAAACCTCATGCGTCGGCGCCAACCACCCCGCATTCGCATCCGTTCCCGTGCCCGTGCCCACCGCATTGTTAATCGACAACAGCGTTCCCGATCCAATCCCCGTAATCACAGAACCCGCCGTCATTCCCATCGGCGTCCCGCTCACCGGCATCCCAACCGCCAAACCCCATGTGCTGTTCGCTCCCAACGTCGAAAGGAAACTGGACCCCGTCGACGACAAATCCATGGTCACAATCGGCGACACCCCAAAGTTCAACTGATTGGGCCCCGACTTCACAAAGTTCACCCCAGACCACCCATTATCCACTACCTGCGCTTGAATCGTCGAAGTCGCCGCATTTCCGTAAAAGTACATCGTCGAGTTGTTCACCGACGCCATACCCGTTGTCCCCGCGGTGTACCGACCCCCTTGGAAGCTGGCCCCCTGAGAGAGCATCCCCCCGCTCCCAATACTAAACAGCTGATCCAAAGCCGTCGCCGTAACCGTGTACGCTCCGCTAATATTCAACGAGTTCAGCTGACGCGTCGTCACCTGATTTGCCGAAACACCCACCGTCACGTTGCTCGTCACGCTAGCTCCCGTGATCGCGGTGCCATCCAAACCAAACGGGTTCGTGTTGCCAAAGGGTCCAGCCAGAGCCGACCCAAACGCGCCAACGCCATACGCGCCCGTCAACGGATCCGGCGTCGAGCGATACGTCGCAAAACCCGTCCCCCCAACCACCGCCCACCCACCCATAATCCGATTCGTCAACGTCGGTGCCGTTCCCAAAACAAACTGCACATTCCCGTACTGGTTATTCCCAGCAGACCCATCCACCCCCGTAACCGCCGCACCCAACGTCCCTCCAGTCGCCGCAAAGTTCACCGTCGAAAGCACTCCGTTCTGCGTCAACGTCGGCGCACTCACCACATTGCTTCCCCCAACCGTCGAAGAAGAAACAAACGTCCGTAAATCCAAA
>JBIIXW010000027.1:0-29912 GCA_044347165.1 Chthoniobacteraceae bacterium | reverse complement strand
CCACGCTGCTCAGCGTCATGTGCGGCACCTTGCGCGTTGATTCGGGCACGATCGGTCTCTTCGGCAAAACCATTTCCTCGATGCCCGACCGCGAACTCACCGCGTTCCGCGCCCGCAACGTCGGATTCATTTTTCAGCAGTTCAATCTCATCCCGGCATGGACGGCTCAGGAGAATGCCGCGGTGCCCTTGTTGCTGCAGGGGGTTGGACGGAAGGAGGCGATGGCGGCGGCGGCGCGGATGCTTTCGGAGGTGGGGTTGGGGGAGCGGTTGCGTTCGTTTCCTCGGCAGATGTCGGGCGGGCAGCAGCAGCGGGTTGCGATTGCGCGCGCGCTGGTTCATGAGCCGCGCCTCGTGATTTGCGATGAACCGACGGCGGCGTTGGACGCGGCCTCGGGGCGTCGTGTGGTGGAGTTGATGAAGGAGCGGGCTTGTCGTCCGGACCGGTGCGTGATTGTGGTGACGCATGACAGCCGAATTTTCCCGTTCGCGGACCGGATTGCGGAGATGGAGGATGGGCGGGTGAAGGCAGTGCTTGGTCCAGAAAGTTTTCCTGCGCAGTATGTTTAAGAATATTTCGACTTATGTGGCTCTGGGTGGAATTGCGGCTTCGGTGCATTTGGTTCGAAGTCAGCAGGTGAAGCCGGAGCCGGTCGCACCGTTGGCCGAGCCGGTTCCGTCACCCTACGTTCGCGCGATTGGCGGGCGCGGATTGATTGAGGGGGTGGACGAGAACGTGCGGGTCTCTGCGGCGGTTCCCGGGTTGGTGTCGCGGGTGGCGGCGAAGGTGGGGGATCAGGTGAAGGAGGGAGATGTTTTATTGGAGTTGGACGCGCGGGATGCGCTTTCGCAGGTGGAGGTACAGCGTGCGAACATTGCGTCGATTGAGGCATCGATTTTGGAGTCCGAGATTGGGTTGGCGGACCGTGAGGACCAGTGGGATCGGATGCAGCGGTTGAAGGAGGGGCAGGTGGTGAGTGTGGATGAGCGGCAGCGAACGCAGTTTGCTTTTCGTGCGGCGCGGAGTCGGGTGGAGACTCGGAAAGCGGATTTAGCGTTGGCGAAGGCGCAGTTGAGTCGGGCGGAGGTTTTGCGCGAGTTGTTGGTGGTGAGGGCGCCGAGGGCGGGTACGGTTTTGCAAGTTAACGTGCGTCCAGGCGAGTATGCGGCGGTTCCGTCGCCGGATTCGTTAGTTTTGCTGGGGCAGATCGACCGGTATCAGCTCCGGGTGGACATTGACGAGGACAACGCGCCGCGCGTGACGGCGGGTTGCACGGCGAAGGCCTTTTTGAAGGGGCGTCGGGAAGATCCGATTGCGTTGAAGTTTTTGCGGATTGAGCCGTTTGTTCAGCGCAAGCGAGCGTTGGCTGGGGACAGTAATGAGCGGGTGGATACGCGGGTGCTGCAGGTGATTTTCCAGTTCCCGAAGCCGTCCGTACCGGTCTACGTGGGGCAGCAGTTGGACGTGTTTATTGAAGGGTGATGACTGGCGAAGGGGCTGCTTTATCTTGGTATCAGGCGATTTAAGCTCGCTGTTGTTGGTTTTATTTCGCGGCGGGTTTCCGTGGTTTTTGGCCGAGGCGGAGGGCATTCTCCGCCTTCATTTTTTGGATATCTTCGGGCGTTGGGGAGCCACCGAACTGGCGGTAGTAGATTTCTTGGAACGGGTTGATATCGGGGCCCATGGCTTTTTCGTTCACCATGAGTGGCAAGCACTCGTTCCACCAGCGGTCGAAGGATTGGCTGAGTGTGGCGACGACGTCTGGGTGTTGGGCTGCGACATCTTTCTGTTGAGCGTAATCGTTGGAGACATCGAACAGTTGCCAAGCGGGTTGAGCTCCACCCTTTTCGCTAACCAAGGTCCATTTGGTGTTTCGTACGGAGGCGGCTTGAAACTTGTGCTGGTTGGGGTCTGCGAGTTTTGGCCATCGGCCGACGTGAGTGAAAAGTTCGCGGTCTTTCCAATGGGCCGACGGATTCTCGAGGAGTTGCACGAGGCTTCGACCTTCGATCTGGGATTTTGCTTTTTCAGGAAGTGTTGCTCCGGAGATTTGTGCGAGGGTGGGGAAGAAGTCGAGGTGCGCGGTAAGGGCGGTGCAATCGGCCGGTGCGATGGTGCCGGGCCAGCGCCAGAACGAGTTTGCTCGGGTGCCGCCGATCCATGCGGTTCCTTTTGATCCGTGCATGTCGGCATTGAAGACGCGGACTCCTGCGGTGCCGCCATTATCGTTCATGAAGACCACCAAGGTGTTTTTGGTGGTGCCCCACTCCTCCAGTTTTTTGACGATCCGCCCGACGTTTTCGTCAATGTTGTGAATCATTCCGAAGAAACTTTGAGTATCTTCGGAGAGGCCTTTATTTGCGTAGAGGGCTTTGTCCTCGGGGCGTGCGTGGTAGGGGCCGTGGGGGGCGTTGGTGGGAATGTAGGCGAAAAAAGGTTTTTCGGCTTTCACTTGCGATTCCATCCACCGAGTTGCTTGTGCGTAGAAAACGTCTGTGCAGTAACCATTTGTTTTCTCGAAGGTTCCGTTGTGGAGGATGGTGGGATTGAAATAAGAGTTTGCGGGGGCGTCGCCGCAGGAACCGGGATAGATTTGTCCGATTCCTCCTCCTCCGTGGATGAATACTTCCGCGAATCCGCGGCGGTTGGGTTGGTAATCGGGTTCATCGCCGAGGTGCCACTTTCCAAAAATGCCGGTTGAGTAACCCGCTGCTCGGAGCACCTCTGCGAGGGTGACGGATTCTGGGTTCATTCGCTCGCGTTCGAGAATGGTGTGGGTGATGCCGTTTTTGAACTCGTGCCGCCCTGTCAGCAGGGCGCTGCGGGTTGGCGCACAGGTTGGGCTGACGTGAAAGTCGGTGAAGCGGAGTGATTCTGAGCGGAGTTTGTCGAGGTGGGGTGTTTTGAGGATTGGGTTGCCGTGGGCGGAAATATCTCCGTAGCCCTGGTCGTCGGTGAGAAGGAAGAGGATGTTGGGTCGTTTTCCTTCGAGGGCCGCTGCGGGCGACGAGGGAGCAAGCAGCATGAGAAGGCATGCGAGGGAGAGGAGAGTGCGGAGTGTCATAAAATCTTTTTTGCGAACTTGTTGCGCTGCATTTCAGGTTGTGTCTGGGAGTGCTGGATCATTTTGCGTCCCGCTTCTCTTGTTCGATCGACTTCTTGATTGCGTCGTTGAAGTTCTTTTGGAACGCGTCGGGGTTGAGTGAGGCGTTCGGGGGTGGCGTGGTGGCGTAGGTTCCTCCCAACCAGCGAAGATTTCTGATTTCGCGCGGACCTTGCCAGGGTTTTGGGGAGGTATCCGCTTTTTCTGCTCCTTTGCGGGTTGGACCGGCGGGAGAGAGGGTGAGTTCGGTGACGGTACGCCAGTTGGTGAGGGGTTCGTGGTGAGTTGGATGGGTCGAGCGGAGTTCGTTGAGTGCAATCGACACTGGTTGCCATTCTTTCGAGCCTCGGAGGGGTTTGACGACGGTGTAATCGACGGCCGGTTTTCTGGGATCCATGGCGCCCCATGCGTTGCAGTTCAGCGTGATGACCAGTTGGTTATCGCTTTCGCATCGAATTTCGAAGGTGAGGGTTGCGTGATCGGGACCCTGCCACTTGGGGTCTTTCAGTTTGCGGGTGGTGGCGGTCCAGAGCGGGGCGTGGCCCCAGTTCAGTCGGTACCAATCGTGCCAGCCACGGGAGCCATCATCGATGGAGCGATCGGGTTGGTCCGTTGCTTTCACCTGAGCGGCTTTGAGTTGGGAAGGGCTTGCTGAGAGAACGCGGGAGCTGGTGGCGAAGGTCGGACTGTTGGCCCGTTCGGCGGGTTGCTGGCTAACCTGATACGCTGCTGGGGTTTCGTAGACGACGTTCGCGAAGGCGAATAGGGGTTGGTCTGTGGTCAGGACGGGGCACTTTGCTGTCCATTCGTTGCCGTTTTTCACTGCGCCTGCATCGCGCCAGAAGCGAGTGAGGGCATGTGGATCGACGGAGTAGTACACGTCTACCCTTTGCACGGGGAGCGAGGGGTCTGGTTGGACGGCGATTTTTGGTAACCCGTCTTCCGTTCTAAGATGAAGTTCGAGTGCAGGTGTTTGTGGGATTTTCAGGGGTGCACCTTTGAGATGTTCTTCGAGCCAGAGGTGTTCCGTCATGGCGTGCTCGTCGGTGTGGCGGTGATTGATGTGGGGGGAAATGCTGAATCGGGTGCGGTGATCGGGGAGGTTACGCCAGTTCCAAGCCATGTTATCGATGTGGGCGTGGAAGTCGTTAGTAGGTGATAGCCAGAGGATTGGGCAGGTGATTTTTGGCAAGTAGGCATTATCGGATACGCAGGCGAGTTCCAGCGCGGTGCGTTTGGTTCTGCTGCCACCGGGCACGTGCGCGTCGGCATCTGTGAGATCGCCGGAGCCGCCGCATGACGGGACGGCGGCTTTGATGCGGGGATCGATACCAGCGAGATTCGTGGTGAGTTTTCCGCCCATGGAGTGTCCGCGTGCGCCAATCCGAGCGGAGTCGATTTCGGGTTGCTGTTCGAGCAGGGAGATTGCGCGTCGCGCTGCGGTGAGGACGAGAAACCAGTTGCTGTTGCGGGGGGATTCGACGGAATCCAAGGTGAACTCGTCTGGGGCGAGGGAGCCGGCGAAGTGATTGTGTGGATTGCGTTGGGGTGGGTGCGTGGCGTCGAGCTTGCCCCATTCGGTTTGGGGGCCGGTCCATGAGTCTTGGCCGAGACTCATTTTATTGCCGCCCCAGTTGAGTGAGAGGCAGGCGTATCCGCGTTTTGCAAAGGAAATCGCGGTGTTGAGCGAGGCGGATTGGCCGCCACCGTGGATGTCGATGATGGCAGGATGCTTTCCTGTTGTTTTTGGGAGAGCGTAGAAAGCGGCAACTCGGGAAGGTGCGTCCTTGAAGATACCCACTTGGTAGCGAACAACGCGGCACGTGACGCCGTCCTGTTCCCACTCTTTGAGGATTTCGAGTTTGAGGGGTGTCGTACGGTCGAGTGCTGGAAAGTCTGCCCACAGCTCCGTCAGGGTTTGCGGAATCGCAGCCACTGTCGCTGGGATCAATAGACTGTTCAGCAGCAGAGTTATTGGAAGCAAGCAGCAGACGACGTGAATGCGCATAGGGAATCAGGGGCGACTGGGGTGAGACCTCCAAGAGGAGGTCGAGTCAATGAGACTGGTTTGCCGTTCCGTGCTTGCCCCAAAGTGTTTTGATTGGGGAAGCGGGGTTTGGTTGGCGGAGCGACGGATGTCGTAAACGCACTGAAACGCGCTGCGGTTACCGCTTCGCTGACAAGGTATAATGATGGGGTTTGGGCTGGGCTGCGTCGTAGATGGCGACTTCGGCGGCGCGCGCGTCGGTCAGAAGGTTTGCCACCTTCGATTGCATTTCTTTGTGCCAGCTTTCGAACTCTTCTTTGGCTTTGGCTAGGTCTGGGCTTTGGTTTCGTTCGAGGGTGAGGACGTTTCGTTGGCGGCCTTTAAGTTGGGAGTATTGGCCGCGAATGGGTTGGTAGAACTTCTCGTTTCGCTCCTTGTTCATTGCGGCGACCTTGGCGGCTTGTTGGTACTGCGGGGTGGATGGGTTTTCTTCGAGTTCGACCCCTGTTGAGAGTTGGGCGTCGGTCCATGAGCCAACGACGGTTCCGTCGATGGCCAGTTCGTAAGTGCCTCCGGGAAGATTTTTAACGATCAGCTTTTCGTTGCTGTAGCGGTGGCCGAGTTTGGTGAGTTTGACGCCCTCTGCGGCGTCGGGTGGGAGGACCCAAGGGAGGGATTTTGATTCGAGGGTGAAGGATAGCGAGGTGGCGGTGGCAGCGAGATTGGACAGGGTGCCATTGGCGGTGCGTCCAATCGGTTTTTCGGCATTCCAGGTGAGCGTGGTTTGGGCGACGGGACCGCGGGCGACCATGTCGTTGATGATGGCGGTGGCCATGACGCATTGGCCGACGGGACCGGGATGGACGCCGTCTTTAATCATGGTCCAGTTCGCATCGGTTTTGCGTTGCTGGAGGGTGAGATTGTTGAGCGGGCTCCACATATCGACGAAGCCTAGGCCACGTGATTCGGCCTGTTCGCGCAGCCATGTTCCATAGAATGCGAGGACGCCGTTGTAATAGGTGTCGCGAGGTTCCTGCGCTTTGCCTCGGATCCGCTGGGCGCGAGAGTCGTGCATGGTGGGGGTCATCGGGACAGCGGTGGCGCCGATTGACTTGATGCGGTCGAGGACCTCTTTCATGTCCTTCTCATAGGTGTCGAAGGTGGGTTGATCGAAGCCGCGGTAGGTTCCGTCGTTCATTCCGAGGAGGATGGTGACGTATTTCGGTTTGAAGGCTGCGACATCCGCCTCGAACCGGCGGAGGGCGTCTTGTGCTCGGTCGCCGCCTACGCCGGCGTTATGGAAGCGGAGGCGCATGCCGGGGTGGCGCGTGTAAAAGTAGTCCTCGACGTACTGGGTGTAGAGGCATTGGTGGGTGATGGAGTCTCCGAGGAAGACAACGGTGTCGCCTTCTGCGAGATCCATCTTTGGATGGATGGTTTGGAACGTGGTTTGTTCCTGTGGAGAAGGTGTTTGTGCCGTGACTGGGAGCAGAGAGGAGAGGGCGGAGGCGAGGAAGAGTGTGGGGAGAGTTTTCATGGGGTGGGAAGATTGAGTGGGATGGGTTTAAGCAACGGGGGTGCCATGTGGTCGGCACAGAGCCTGCGTTCGGAGGGGCGTATGACGAATCAAGGACTGAAGGGTTGGGTGACGGCTGCGGCCGTAACGGTTTTATCGGTGGTGTCGGGGTGGGCGGGAGACACCCGTTGTTATGAGATGCGGATTTACACTGCGGGTGAGCGGTTGCCGGATGTGCATGCGCGGATGAAGAACCACGCGATTTCGTTGGTGAAAAAGCATGGCATGACTCCAGAGGGGTTCTGGGTTCCGAAGGAGAATCCGGAGGGGAAGATTCTGTTTGTGCTCTCATATCCTTCGCGTGACGCGAGGGAGGCTTCGTGGAAATCGTTTGGGGCGGATCCTGAGTGGTTGGCGGTGAAGGATGCGTCGGAGAAGAACGGCAAGTTGGTGCAGAAAGCCGAGAACTTCTTCATGCACACGACGGATTATTCGCCGGTGTTTTCGGGGTTAAAGCCGGGTGGCAACCGAGTGTTTGAACTGCGTACCTACACCGCGTCTGAGGGAAACTTGGACCGGTTGAATGCGCGGTTTCGGAATCACACGCTCGCCTTGTTTGCCAAGCACGGGATGACGAATGTGATTTATTGGAATCGCGACAAGGACCAACCAGAGGCCGACCGGACGCTCGTGTATTTCCTCGCGCACGAGAGTCAGGACGCGGCGAAGGCGTCCTTTGGTGCGTTTGGGAAGGATCCGGCGTGGGTTGAGGCTCGCATGGCCTCGGAGAAGGATGGGGGCGGCTCCCTAACCGCCAAGGGTGGTGTGAAGTCTGAGTTCTTTGTGGCGACGGACTACTCGCCACTAAAGTGAGTTGCTTCTCCGGCTCCGAAGAGGTGATGGGCTGTCTGACTCAGGGCGTGTTGAACGCGCCTTGAGTGAAGTCGTGGGGCTTAAGGCGTTGAGCTCTAATCTGGGGGGGCGCAACAAATCTCGAAGACCTTAGGCGTGGGGTCCGTGGCTTCCCCAAGACATGAAAGTGACGAGTTTTTCGTCGGTTCGGCGGAGGCGCTTGGCGAGTTCGGATGTGATGACGGTGACGATTTTGTAACCGGTTGCGGGATAGGTTTCCATGAACGCCAACATGGTGGCGTAGTCGACGACCGCCATACGCGTGGGCTTCATGGCGTAAATAGTTGCCGTCGCCACGCCTGCGGGATCGAACAGGTTTACTTCGCCGAAGAACGCGCCCGGACCGAGGCGCGCGAGCAGGATTTCTTTGCCGTTGGCGTCGCGCCGCACCTGCACCATGCCGTCGCTGACAAGGTAGAGATGCCCGACGGGTGCACCTTCCTGGAGGATGAGTTCGTCGGTTTGAACGTCGTATGCCTGGAGGATGCTGAGGAACGCGGTGAGTTCCGCATCATCTAGGTCTTTGAATAGGGTGACTGAGCGGAGAAGAGTGAGGTCCATGGTCCGAGTTGAGGTGAGGAAAGTTCGAAATCGGAGCGAGGACCCTCCGATTGCTGGATCACCTCATGTCGCGTGAGCGAGGTTCGCGGTCTTTGGTGGTTGCCGTGGTGGGGCTGGTGACGAAGGGGCCGCCTTCGAGTGGGGCGCGGTTTGAAAAGGCGACTTCAGGCATTTCGCTGGGCCTGCCTGCGAGCGGGAAGTCCTTGCGCAGGGGGAAGTAGGGGTAACCGTCCCACATGAGGATGCGTCGGAGGTCGGGATGGTTATTGAATCGGATTCCGAACATGTCGTAGGCCTCGCGCTCGTGCCAGTTTGCGGTTGCCCAGATGTCGCTGACGGAGTCGAAGGTCGGGTCTTCGGTGGGGGCGAATGTTTTGAGTCGGAGTGAGTCACCGGACTCGATGGAGTGGAGTTCGTAAATGACCTCCCAGCGCGGGTCTGAGCCCATGTGGTCGGCGCCACTGAGATCGATGAGGTAGTCAAAACCGAGGGAGTCTTTGCAGAACGCGCAGAGGGTTTTGATGTCTTCGCGTTTGACGGTGAGGGAGGTTTCGCCTCGGAACGTTTTTTTGTTCAGGACCGAGAACTTTTCTTCGATGCGCTGGATGGCGGTTTCCGGAGAGTGGGAGCCCATGGTGGAGGGGTGGTGTGGCGTTGGGTTAGGCGAGGTCTTCGACCAGAGAACGTTTTTGTGCGGCAAAAGAGTGTTCCTTTTCGATTTTGCGTTGGAGACGCATGAGGCCTTCGAGGAGGGCTTCTGGGCGGGGAGGGCATCCGGAGATGTAGACATCGACGGGAATGAGGTTGTCGATGCCTTGGAGGACGGCGTAGGAGCGGTACATTCCGCCGCTGGAGGCGCATGCGCCCATGGCGATGCACCATTTTGGTTCGGGCATTTGGTCCCAGATGCGTTTAACGGCGAGAGCCATTTTATAAGTGACGGTGCCGGCGACGATCATGACGTCGGACTGGCGTGGGGAGAAGCGCATGACTTCGGCGCCGAAGCGTGAGATGTCGAATCGGGAGCTGGCGGATGCCATGAGTTCGATGGCGCAGCAGGCGAGTCCCATGGGCATGGGCCAGAGCGAGTTTTTACGCATCCAGTTCATGGCTGCGTCGAGTTGGGTGAAAATCACGTTTCCCTCGATTTTCGAGTCGTAGGCGACGGGAGCGATTTGGGACATAGGCAAGTAACCTAGGTTTTCCGCTGGGAGCGGCAAGTTTCGATTCAGAGAGCTTGAGGCGGGGCACTGAGGGGGCATCCTAGGGGACTTGTCCAAGGCATGACGAAGCGTGTTTACCAGATTCGGCCGCAGGGTCCCGCGAAGCCGGGGCTAACGATTGATTATGCGGCGGAGTTGAACGTGGAGCAGTTGGCGGCGGTGGAGGCGGCGCCGGGGCCGGCGTTGGTGATTGCGGGGGCTGGGAGTGGGAAGACGCGAACGTTGACGTATCGAGTGGCGTATTTGTTGGAGAACGGGATCGATCCGCGTCGGATTCTTTTACTGACGTTCACGAATAAGGCGGCGCGGGAGATGTTGGAACGGGTGGCGTTGTTAGTGAACTGTGACACGGCGCAGCTGTGGGGGGGCACGTTTCACTCGGTGGGGAACCGGATTTTGCGGAGGCACCCGGAGGCGGCGGGGTTGAGTGAGGGGTTCACGATTTTGGATCGGGACGATGTGGAGAGCCTTTGGGACGGGGTGGGGGAGGAGGTTGGTAAAGCGTTTGGGGGATTGCCGATGCCGAAGGGGAATGTGTTGGCGGAGTTGTTTAGTTATCAGGTGAATGCGGGACGGCCGATGGCGGAGGTGGTGTTAGAGCGCTTTCCGGCGTTGGCGGAGCGGGCGGAGGTGGTGGAGGCGTTGGCGAAAGGGTTTCGGTTGAGGAAGGAGCGGGCGAATGCGGTGGATTTTGATGATTTGATTGTTCGGACGGTTGGGCTGTTACGGGATCGACCGGAGATTGCGGAGTTTTATCAGAGACAGTTCCAGTTTCTGTTGATTGACGAGTATCAGGACACGAATCCGTTGCAGGCGGAGTTCATTGGTTTGTTGGCGGCGCGGCATCGGAACGTGATGGCGGTGGGGGACGATGCGCAAGCGATTTACTCGTGGAGAGGGGCTGACATTCGCAACATGCTGGATTTTACCGAGCGGTATCCGGGGGCGACGGTGTACAAGATTGAGCAGAACTATCGGAGCACGCCGCAGATTCTTGGGGTGGCGAATGCGGTGATTTCGGGGAATCGGAGTCAGTTTCCGAAGGAGTTGAGGGCGGTTCGTCCGTCGGGTTGTGCGCCAGGGATTGCGCGGTTGATGAGTTCGGCGGATCAGGCGGCGTTGGTGGCGCAGCGGATTGAGGAGTTGGTGGATGAGGGGGTGGATCCTGGGGAGATAGCGGTGTTGTACCGGGCGCACTTCCATTCGATGGAGATTCAGATGGAGCTGACGCGGCGGCACATTCCGTTTGGGATTACGAGTGGGCTTCGCTTTTTCGAGCAGGCGCATGTGAAGGATGTGGCGTCGGTGCTCAAGTTTTTGGTGAATGTGACGGATGAGATGGCGTTTAAGCGGGTGGTCCGGTTGATGCCTGGGGTGGGGGTGAAGGCGGCGGAGACGATTTGGAACGCGGTGCGGGAGCTGACGGAGGGGATGTTGCGTCCGGTGGCCGTCGTTCCGGGGTTGCCGGAGATTCCGCGGGATTTGGCGGAGGACGGGTTTGTGCCGGTGCCGGAGCGGGACGCTCGGGAGCGGTTACAGGCGGCGGCGGCGGTGGCGCGGGAGTTGCCGGGATTATTGCGTGGGGTGAAGGTTCCGGCGAAGGCGGGAGCGATGTGGGGTCAGTTTTTGGATACGCTGGCGGAATGCGTGGGGGAGGAGGGTTTTTTGGAGCCTGCGGCGATGTTGCGGTCGATTGTGGAGGGTGTTTACGACGATCACGCGCGGTTGGAGTACGCGAACTACGATTTGCGGCGGGAGGATTTGATGACGCTGGTGGGTTTTGCGGGTCAGTACACGGACCCGATGGAGTTTTTGGATCAGTTGGCGTTGGTGAGTTCGGTGGAGCGGCCAGAAGAGGAGGAGGGGGAATCCATGGTGACGTTGAGCAGCGTTCATCAGGCGAAGGGGCTCGAGTGGAAGGCGGTGTTTGTGGTGTGGATGGCGGAGGGAGCGTTCCCAAGCGGGCGTTCGATGGAGAGCGAGTCGGCGATGGAGGAGGAGCGGCGTTTGTTTTACGTGGCGGTGACGCGGGCGAGGGAGCAGTTGCTACTGACGTTTCCGTACATGAGGACGGTGGGGCGCGGGGGCGGTGGGGATACGGTTCAGAGGCCGTCGCGGTTTTTGGGTGAGATTCCGGAGGGGCTTTTGGAGGAGTGGGAGATTACGGGGGGGGCTTGGTGAGGGAGTGGGGGGCGGACGGGGCACCGACTTTGCCGCTTTATTTTGGGTGAATGCGGGTTTGCGTGAGGGAAAAAAAACGCACGGCGGCTTGGACAGCGGCGGTGGATTGCTTATTGTGCGCGGCTTGCTTCGCCGGATGGCGGGCAGTGGATTTTAACTTTTTTGATTATGAACACGGGTTTCTCGACGGTTATTTTGGCGGATTTGGGTTCAGTATTTGCGCAGGCAGCTGCGGGTTCTGGGGACGCTGCACCGCCTTCACCGGGGGGGATGTTGGTGCCGATGGTGGCGGTGTTTGTGATCATGTACTTTTTGGTGATTCGTCCGCAGAATAAGCGGCAGAAGCAGTTGCAGGAGATGGTTTCCAACCTGAAGACAGGGGACCGCGTGGTGACGAACGGGGGAATTCACGGTCAAGTGTCGAACGTGAAGGATGGCCAGACCTTGGTGCTAAAGATTGCAGACAACGTGAAAATCGAGATTGAGAAGAGCGCGGTTGCAACGATTTTGAAGGATTCGAAAGAGGGTTCGACCGCAGCGTAATTTGAGTGTTTTGAGTTTGTTGTCTCGTTTAAGTCTCGAGAGAAAGACAGAAGTTTATCTGGTAAAGTTCCCCTGAACGATATGAGCGCTGAGTTAACGTTTTTTGTTGGGCTGATTCTGGCAGGTTTATTCGGTTGGTACTTTTTGACGGCGAGCGACCGGTACAAGCGGATTTTGGGGAGTGTTTTGACGGTATCGCTGACGGCTTTGGCGATTGCGTTTTCGTATCCGCCGGAGACGAAGATTCCGCGCGGGCTGGATTTGAAGGGTGGGACGTCATTCCTGTTGCGGTTGATGGCGGAGCCTGACGAGAGTGGGGTGAAGCGGGATATCACGCCGGCGATGGTGGACCAAGCGCGCGAGGTGATTCGCAAGCGGGTGGATTCGATGGGTACGAGTGAGCCGATTATTGTTCCGGAAGGGGCGGACCGGATTTTGGTTCAGATTCCGGGTTTGGATGCGACGCGGTTGGACGAGACGCGGACGCAGTTGCAGCGGGTTGCGAAGTTGGAGTTCAAGATGGTGCACCCGCAGAGCGACGGGATTTTGGCGGGAACGGTTCCTCCTGACCCTGCGTACAAGATTGAAGTTTACCGGGAGAAGAAGAGTGCCAAGGGGGGAGAACCGATTGAGGAGCGCTTGGTGGTGAAGAAGAAAGCGGACATTCCAGGGAGCATGGTTTCGAAGGCATTTGCGTTCTACGACACGCAGGGTTGGGGGGTGAGTTTGGGATTCACTGGGGATGGTGGGAAGTTGTTCGCGAAGTTGACTCAGGAGAATGTGGGGCGTCGGTTTGCGATTGTGTTGGATAGCGAAGTGCAATCGGCGCCGGTGATTCGGGAAGCGATTACGGGGGGGAGCGCTCAGATTACGGGGTCGTTCAGTGAGCAGGAGGCGCGGAACTTGGCGAGTGTGTTGGAAAATCCGTTGCAGACGCCGGTTCGGATTGAAGAGACGCGGTCTGCGTCAGCTTCCTTGGGAGCTGATTCGATTAATAGCGGGATAACGTCGGGGTTGGTGGGGATTTCGCTGACGGTTTGTTGTGTGTTGGCCTACTACCGTTTTGCGGGGGTGGTGGCGAACTTGGCGTTGTTGGTGAACTTCATTCTGTTGTTTGGGTCGATGGGGTTGTTGGGGACGGTGGTGACTTTGCCGGGGATTGCGGGGATCATTTTGACGCTCGGCATGGCGATTGATGCGAACGTGCTGATTTATGAGCGGTTGCGTGAGGAGTTGGCGGCTGGGAAACCGGTTCGCGCGGCGGTAGATGCTGCGTTTGATCGCGCGTTTACGGCGATTTTTGATTCGAACGTGACGACGTTGATTACGGCGGTGATTTTGTTCTGGAAGGCGAGCGGGCCGATCAAGGGTTTTGCGGTGGCGTTGAGTTTAGGGATTGTGGCGACGTTGTTCACGGCGTTGGTGGTGACGCGAAATCTGTTTGCTTGGGCGATTGAGTTGGGCGTGTTGAAGCGCGTGGGGATGGGCGACATTTTTGGGGTGCCTTCGTTTGATTTCCTTGGGAAGCGCAAGGCGGCGGTGACGATTTCGGTGCTGGTGATTGCGACCTCGGTGGGGCTGTTTGCGATGCGTGGCGAGAAGAACTTTGGGGTCGATTTCAAGGGGGGAGACCGCGTGGTGCTGGAGGCGACGAAGGAGAAGCCCGAGTTGGCGAAGGTGCGCGAGGCGGTGGAGTCGATGAAGACGGGGGACGCGGTGGTGCAGATTGAAAAGAGTGCTGCGAAGGAGTTTTTCACCATCCGTTGCGCGGTGGAGAAGGGGGATCAGATTGCGGAGACGTTGACGAAAAACTTTGCCAATGCGGGGTTCAGGGTGGAGCAGGTCGAGCGGGTGGGTGGGTTGGTCGGCGGTGAGTTGGCGAAGTCATCGCTGATGGCGTTGGGTTTGGGGATGGTGGGTATTTTGTTTTATGTGACGGCGCGCTTTGAGTTTTCGTTTGCGCTGGGAGCGTTGGTGGCTTTGGTGCACGACGTGGTGATTACCATGGGGGTGTTTGCCTTGCTCGGGCGCGAGTTGTCGCTCGTGATAGTGGGCGCGGTTTTGACGATTGCGGGTTACTCGGTGAACGACACGATTGTGGTGTTCGATCGGATTCGCGAGGGATTTGAAAATGGGCGTCCCGGTTCCGTGATGGACATCATGAACCAATGCATCAACGAGACATTGTCGCGGACGATGCTGACGGGAGGCGTGACGTTGTTGACGACTTCGGCGTTGTTCTTCTTCGGGGGACCGGTGCTGGCGGACTTTGCGTTGACGATTTTGATTGGCGTGTTGGTGGGGACGTATTCCTCGGTCTTTGTGGCAGCACCGATTGTTCTTTGGTGGGGCAAGGGGCGGCGCGAGGCCATCGCCGGCCGGAGAGCGGTGGCGGAGACGTCGGCTTAGCAGGCTGCGGGAGCGACTGGCATTGAATGGGTCCTATGGGTCCTATGGGTGGGGCTCTCTTTTTGGGGGGCGAATCACCGCTTGTGGTTGGCTTGGTCGATTTGATCGTTGAGGGTGCAGAGTTCGTAGAGCCAGCCGATTCCGAAAAGTCCGCCGGAGAAGAGCCAAATCAGGCCGGTTCCCCATTTGCCGAGGTAGAATCGGTGGAATCCGAGGTAGCCGAGAAAGACCAACAAAAGCCAGGTGAGGGTGTATTCGTTCCTTCCCGGGGTGAACCTGCGGTTTGCGTCGGCGACCATCCCAGGGATGAGAAATAGGTCGATGATCCAACCCACCCCGACGAGGCCGGCGGTGAAGAACCAGATGCATCCGGAGATGGGCCTTCCGAGGTAAAAGCGATGCATTCCCACGAAGCCGAGAATCCAAGTCACGTAGGCGACGAGTTTGCTATGGGTGAGTGGTTTCATACGGGGGCGAAGGTTGCGACGTGTCAGTGGGTCAGTCGCGGGTTTTGCGGATGAAAACGATGTAATCGCGCTCGAGCAGTTCGTAGCGGCCTTGGTAGCAGACAAGGAAGGCGTCGATGCCCGTCTTGGGGTTGAGAAGGGGCTGGTTGGGGTATCCCTGCCAGAGGTAGTCGTCGAAGGCCATCACTCCGCCGACCTTGAGGAGGTCGAAGGAGAGCACAGCGTCGGAAAGCACATCACGGGTGGTGTGCGAACCGTCCACATAGACGAAGTCCATGCTGCCGAAAGGAAGTTCCCGCAGGCGTTCGGAACTCCGTCCGCGCCGAACTTGGACGCGTTCGGGAGGGTAGGTCGAGAGGTTGCGGCTGAAGGTCTCCCAGATGGACGCTTTTTGTCCGGGTTGATGTTCCATGGAACCTTCCCAAGTATCGATGCAGGTGACGGTGCTCTCGGGGCCCGTGAGGATGTGATCGAGAAGCCAGCAGGTGCTGCGGCCTTCGAAGGAGCCAATTTCTAAAAAGCGGAGGCTGGATTTACCGGCATACAGGGCGAGATGTCGCTGGAAGCTGGGGATGTTTCGCGAGAACCAGTCGACAGAGAAGGAGGGGGACATTGGGATGAAAGACGTTCGCACGTTTTTTGGAGTAAGGGGAGGAGGAACAATGTGTGGACGTTCTGGCATCGAGCTTTTGTGCTAATGAAGAGCGGCAGAGGAGGTCGGGCTATAGCGAGGGGGTCGGTAAAACACCTCTCCGATTAATCAGATGAAAAGGTTTTCAGTAGTGACGCGTTTGACGGCCACCCTTTCGGCACTCGGGGGGCTTTTTCTGTTTGCCGAGGTGGCGCGGTCCGAGTCTGTGCCTTCGTTCAATCGGGATGTTCGGCCGATTCTTTCGGACAAGTGCTTCAGCTGTCATGGCAACGACAAGGCTAATCGCAAAGGGGACTTGAGGTTGGACACCGCCGTTGATGCGGTTCGGGACACCATCATTGTGCCGGGCAAGCCGGATGAGAGTGAGGTGATGAAGCGGATTTTGACGCACGACGAGGACGAGGTGATGCCTCCGCCGAAAGCGAAGCTGGGGCGGCTTAGTGCTTCAGAGATTGAGGTGGTTCGGAAATGGATTGAGGGGGGAGCGGTGTACGAAAAGCACTGGGCGTTCATTCCGGTGAATCGCGCGGCGTTCCATGGGGTGACGTTGGACGAGGTGGTGGCGAAGCGGCGGCAGCAAAAGGGGAAGAATGGCTCGAGACGCGCGGATGCGGACACGCTTCTGCGGAGGGTAGCGTACGATTTGACGGGGTTGCCACCGACAAGGGCGGAGCTGGCTGCGTTTCGCGCTGACCGTTCGCCGGGCGCATACGCTCGCGCTGTGGACGCGTTGCTGGCGAAGCCTCAGTTTGCCGAGCGGATGGCGTCGGACTGGATGGATTATTCGCGGTACGCGGATAGTTACGGGTTTCAGGTAGATCGTGACCGCGAGGTTTGGCCTTGGAGGGACTGGGTGATTTCTGCGTTTGATCGCAACATGCCATTTGACCGATTTGTGACGTGGCAACTGGCGGGAGACTTGTTACCGGGCGCGTCGGAGGAGCAGGTATTGGCGACGGCGTTCAATCGGTTGCATCAGCAGGAATCGGAGGGTGGTTCGGTTGAGGAGGAGTACCGGATGGAGTATGTGGCTGATCGGGTGCAGACGTTTGCCTCGATGTTCCTTGGGTTGACGTTCGAGTGCGCGCGGTGTCATGACCACAAATACGATCCGGTGACGCAGCGTGAGTACTATCAGATGGCTGCGTTTTTCGATCAGATTGATGAGGCGGGGCTTTACAGCTTTTTCACGTCGTCAGCACCGACTCCCGCCATGCCGCTCACCACCGACTCTAGTCGGGAAAAACAGCGGGAGTTGGAGGGGGCCGTGGCGAGGGCGGAGGCGGATTTTTTGGATGAGCGTGCACGTGCGGCGAAGCGGGTGGCGGCGTTGGTCCAACCGGATTTGGCCGCACCCGAGCCAGGGGACGGAGCGTTGGTCTCCTTGGATTTTGATTCATCGGAGAAGGGGGTGTTGGTGAACGGGGCTGATGCGGCAAAGCCATCTAAGCTGTCAGGAGAGAACGTGTTGGTGGATGGGTTTCGTGGGAAAGCGGTGAGGTTTTCGGGAGATGATGCGTTGGGGACTTCGGTGGGCAACTTTACGCGATCGGAGCCGTTCTCCGTTTCATTTCGGTTGAAGATTCCTGAGCGTAAGGATCGCGCGGTGGTTTTTAGTCGATCGAAGGCGTGGACGGATGCTGCGAGTCGGGGGTACGAACTGCTGGTGGAGGATGGGCGGTTGAAGTGGTCATTGATTCATTTTTGGCCGGGGGACGCGATTTCGATTCGGACACGGGATGAGGTTGCGCTGAATCGGTGGATGCACGTGGTGGTGGGTTATGACGGGTCGAGTCGTGCGTCGGGGTTACGGATGTGGGTGGATGGGGAACCGGCGGAGGTGGAGGTGGTGCGGGATCGTCTGACCAAGGAGATTACGGGTGGGGGATCGGATGTGATTGTTCTTGGGGAGCGCATGCGTGATCGCGGGTTTCGTCGGGGTGAAATTGATGATTTCCGAGTGTTTGCGCGCGAGTTGAGTGCGTTGGAAGTGTTGGGGGAGCGGGATTCTGCAGCTCCGGAGGGGTGGGTTGCACGTGCGGTATCTGGTGAAGCGGTGGCGGGAGAGAGGGTGCGGGAGTGGCTGATTTCGAGGGACGCGGAGGTGGTGAAGGCACGGGCGGCGTTGGTCGCGGCGCGAGGAGCGTTGGCGAAGCACGCGGAGGGCTTGCGTGAAATCATGGTGATGCGTGATTTGCCTGGGGGAAAAAAGACGTTTGTTCGTGAGCGTGGGGAATACGACAAGCCGCGGGATGAGGTGGTGGCTGGCACTCCGGCGGTTCTGGGCGGGTTGCCGAAGGGGGCGCGGGCGGATCGCTTGGGATTGGCAAACTGGTTAACGGATCCTTCGCACCCTCTCTTTTCGCGGGTGACGGTCAACCGATTGTGGCAGAGCTTTTTCGGACGTGGGTTGGTGCGTACGGCGGAGGATTTTGGGAGTCAGGGTGAACGGCCGGTGCATGCGGATGCACTGGATTTGCTGGCGGCGCATTTCATGGAGAATGGCTGGGATTTGAAGGCATTGGTGCGGGAGATCGTTTTGTCGGACGTGTATTGCCAGTCGTCGGGTGGCTTGGAGGTGGCCGTTTCGGAGGATCCTGAGAATGAGTGGTTGGCGCGAGGCCCGCGGTTTCGGTTGCCTGCGGAAGCCATTCGGGATGGGGCGCTGCATCAGGCGGGGTTGTTGTCGTTACGGGTGGGCGGGCCGTCGGTGAATCCCTACGAGTTGACCGAGGCGTTTCGTCCGGTGGCGGTGGATAAAGGGGAGGGGGCGTATCGACGGAGCCTTTACACGCGGTGGAGGCGGACGGCTCCGCCGCCGGCGATGCTGGCGTTTGACGCGCCCCGGCGCGCGTCGTGTCAGGTGAAGCGGGAGCGGACGAACACTCCGTTGCAGGCGTTGATTTTGTTGAATGGGCCGCAGTTTGTTGAGGCGGCGAGGGTTTTGGGGGAGCGGTTGTTAGAGGAGTCGGGTGGGGATGTCGCGCGGATGGTGATGGAGGGATTCCGTGCTTGTTTGGGGAGGGATGCGAGTGTCGAGGAGGCGGGGATTTGCGAGCGGATCTTCGCTGAGCAGCGCGCGCATTATGTCGGTCACCCGGCGGAGGCGAAGAAGTTGTTAGCGGTGGGGCAGGCGGCGAGACTTTCGCAAGCTGCGGAGGTTGAGGTAGCGGCTGCGGCGGTGTTGATGCAGGCGCTGATGACGCATGATGCGACGGTTGTGAAATATTAAGAGTTATGGACGGAATTTTTGGCGGCCTTTCGCGGAGGCATTTTTTGAATCAATCGGCCATGGGATTGGGGGGGATGGCATTGGGCGAAATGCTGGCGGGGGCTGAGTCGTCTGGTGCGGGATCAGCGGCGTTTGGGGTGCCGGATGGATTGAGTCATTTTGCGCCGAAGGCCAAGCGGGTGATTTACTTGTTCATGTCTGGGGGGCCGTCGCAGTTGGATTTGTTCGATTACAAGCCCTTGTTGAAAGAGCGGCACGGGGAGCAGTTGCCGGATTCCGTGCGGGGCGGGCAGCGGTTAACGGGAATGTCGGGGAACCAGTCGTCGATTCCGATGGTGGGGAGTCCGTTTGGGTTTTCGCAGCATGGACCGTCGGGGGCTTGGGTGAGCGAGTTATTACCGCAGACGGCATCGGTGGCGGGGGAGTTGTGTTTTGTGAACTCGATGTACACGGAGTCGATTAACCACGGGCCTGGGGTGACGTTTTTTCAGACGGGGAGTCAGGTGAATGGGCGTCCGAGCATTGGGGCGTGGCTGAGTTACGGTTTGGGTTCGGAGAACCAAAACTTGCCGGGGTTTGTGGTGTTGATCACGAAGGGAAAGGGGGGGCAACCGCTGGGGGCGCATTTGTGGGGGAGCGGATTTTTGCCGACGGAGCATCAGGGCATTCAGTTTCGTGCGGCGAAGGATCCGGTTTTGTATTTGGGGAATCCTGAGGGAATTGGGTCAGGTAATCGGCGCCAGATGCTGGACGGGTTGCGTGAGTTACACGAGATTCAGTCGCGGGTGGATGGGGGGCCGGATTTACGGAGTCGGATTGCGAACTATGAAATGGCGTTTCGGATGCAGTTTAGCATCCCGGATGTGACGGATTTTTCGACGGAGGGTGACGCGACTTTTGAGATGTACGGGCCGGATTCGCGGACGCCTGGGAGTTTTGCGGCGAACTGTTTATTGGCGAGGCGGTTGGCGGAGCGTGGGGTTCGGTTTATTCAGTTGTACCATCAGGATTGGGATCATCACGGCGGGTTGCCAGGGGCGATTCCGAAGTTGTGTCGGGAGACGGATCAGCCGGCGGCGGCGTTGATTCGGGATTTGAAGCAGCGCGGGATGTTGGAGGAGACGTTGGTGGTGTGGGGGGGGGAGTTTGGTCGGACGAACTATTCGCAGGGGAAGTTGTCGACGAACTTTGGTCGGGACCATCATCCGCGGTGTTTCACGATTTGGATGGCGGGCGGTGGGATTAAAGCGGGCGCGGTGTACGGTCGTACGGATGAGTTTGGGTACAACGTGGTGGAGAATGGGGTGCATGTGCATGATTTTCAGGCGACGTTGATGCACTTATTGGGGATGGACCATGAGCGGTTAACCTACAAGTTTCAGGGGCGGAGGTATCGACTGACGGATGTGCACGGGCGAGTGGTGAAGGGGTTACTTGCGTGAGGCGAGGATTGGGAGGTAGTGATGGCTTGCGGGGAGAGGGGGCTTTGGGGAGGTTTTGTGGATGAGCACGAAGAGAATTTTGGTGGTTGGTTCGGGTGGAAGGCTTGGGGCTCGGTTGGTGATTGATTGGCGTGAAGCGGGGCGTGAGGTAAGGGGGCTTGGCCGAGCGGACTTAGCGTTGGAGGATGAAGTCGCGCTGCGTGGACGTCTGGAGTCTGAGGAGTTTGATGTGTTGGTGAACTGCGCGGCGCTGACGCAGGTTGATCGGTGTGAGCAGGCGCCGGATGAGGCCAATCGGGTGAACGCAGTTGCTCCTCGGGTGATGGCGGAGGTTTGTTCAGCCCGAGGCGCGGATCTGATTCACGTGAGCACGGACTACGTTTTTGAGGGGAACAAGGAGGGGCTGTACTCGGAGGAGGATGTGGCTGAACCGATCAGTGAGTATGGGTGGAGTAAACTGCGGGGAGAGCAAGCTGTGCTCGCTGTTTCGGATGCGTTCCGGGTGGTGCGGGTTTCGTGGGTGTTTGGCCCGGACCGACCGAGTTTTGTGGATCAGATTTTAAGGCGTGCGGTTGAGGAGGCGGAGGTGTCGGCGGTGGATGATAAGTGGTCGTCTCCGGCGTACACACGGGACTTGGCGACTTGGATGGGGGTGTTAGCGGATGGTCGTGTTTCTGAGGGGGGCGTGTTTCATCTGACGAATGCGGGATCGTGCACTTGGCGGGAGTACGGCCAGCATGCCTTGGATGTTTTCCGCGGGAGGGGCGGACTGGTGCGAGCAGAGCGGGTGAATCCGATTCGGATGGCGGACATTCCCGCGTTTATTGCTCGGAGGCCGGTTCATTCCACGCTCGGGTGCAGTCGGTTCGAGCGGTTGTGGGGGGGTGAGATGAGGCCTTGGAAAGACGCTGTGGCTGAATACGTGGGGAGCTTGCCTCTCGAGTTGGTCTGATTGCGCTTACGTGGTGGCGTTCTTTCTGCTTAACTCACCAGATCTGATTTTTTCCGATGAAAACCGTTATTTATGTCTTGGCGGGCGCTATAGCCTTGAGTTCGGTGGGATGTACGGCGGGGCGCAAGGAGCGCCAGGCCAAGGCGGAGCCTGCGTCGGGCACCAAAGCGGTTGCGAAGACGAAGACCTCTGCGCGTGCCGTGCTGAATTCCTCTTCGAAGCCCTCTGAGTCAAAGAAAGTTGCGGGCAAGGAGATGGTTGTTGCGAAGACTTCTGCGAGTGTGAGTAAGCCTTCGCAGCCGGTGGTTAAGAAAGATTCCAAGGCCGATTTGAGTTGGGCGTCGACGAGAAACTCCTCAGCCAAGGTGGCGACGAAGACCGTCTCGAAGCCTGAGGCAAAGCCCAGTGCGCGGTCTTCTGCGGGAGCAGACTCAGGCACGTCCGGAGCGTTGAGTTTCAATGCGCCTGCGGTGGATGCGGTTGCCCCATTGCCGAGGACTTCTTCACCGTCTAACCGTGTGGTGGTGCCTCCCAAGTTGGTTCGAGTGAGTTCTTTGACGGAATCCCCCAAGCCTGCGGCGCCTGAAAAACCCGCTGCACCAGAAAAAACGGCGAAAGCAGAGAAATCTGAAGCGCCGAAGTCGACGACGGTCGCCAAAGTTACTCCAAAAGCGAGCAAGGAAGTGGTTCAGGCTGAGTTGAATAAGGCGCTTGCTGATGCTGGGAGTGATGCTCGGGCGGTCGTCGGGTCGTTGGTTCCAACGGCGATTCCTGATTCTCCAAAGGGGGCTGAGAAGCCTGCGGTGGTTGAGGATGATGCTCCGAGCACGAGTGAGACGTCGACGGTGGTGAAGTCTCCTTCGACGATGAAGAGTGTAGATGCAGGGGCGCCGCCAGCGGTGGTTGATTCGAAGGGCGAGGTGAAAGAGGCGTCATCCTCGGCTCCCGTTGCTTCGGCGTCGGGTTCCTCAAAGGGTGGAGAGCCAGCTGCCGAGGCAAAACCGAGTGCGCCTGAGGCCGCCATTCCGACAGCACCCACGGCTCCCATCGAGGCTCCGGTTGCGCAAGCTCCGAAGAAACCCGCGTCGCCGCTCGAGAAAAAAGAGATGATTGCTTCTGCCTTGCGTGACGGTAATGAGGCATTGAAGGCTGAAGAAAGCGCGAAGGCCTTGGAGTTGTTCGAATCGGTGGTGAAGCAAGACAAGGATCAGCGGGATGCGTGGTTCCGGATTGGTTACTTGAAGGAGATGTCAGGAGACATTCAGGGTGCAATCAAGGCGTTTCGCGAGGTGAAGCGAATTTTGGCGAACTAGTTGGTTCGCCCGCATTTTTTGGGGCGGTAGGTGGGGTGAGTTAACGCCCTTTGCGACGAATGACGTCAAACGGATGAGTGCGTCTGGTTCCGAGCATTCCTGTGCGCGTCAGAGACTGATTTCCGTTGACCCTTCGCTTCGGGGAACTGGCTTTGCTGTGCTAGAGCATGGGGGAGACCTGCTGAAGCCGGTTGCTTTGACGTATGGCGTAATTCGGAATGGGCCGAAGCTGCTGCATTCGGGATGTTTGGTGGAGATTCACCGGGTTTTAACAGGAGTTCTGGCTGAGTACCGTCCGTCCGTGGCGGCGTTTGAAGCGGTGATTTTTGTGCAGAGTTTGCGTACGGCGATGACGTTGGGGAGCGCGAGAGGGGTTGCGATTTTGGCGGCGGCGGCGTTGGGTTTGGAGATTTATGAATATGCGCCGAGGCGTGTGAAACAGGCGGTAGTCGGGCACGGAGGAGCGGACAAGTCGCAGGTAGGATTCATGGTTCGCGCGATGCTGGGTTTGACGGAAACCCCGCCTGCAGATGCGGCAGACGCGCTTGCCATCGGCTTGACGCACCTCCAGATGTCGGTGGCGCGCGGATTGGATTTAACGACCAAGGAGCGAATTTGATGGATTATCAAGCGATAGGGTTGCCGGTGGGGATGATTGACCGGCAGGGGTGCCGAGAGTGGAGGACTGAGGATGGTCGATGGCGTGTATTATGGTTGGGGCGCGTTTCGTACGAGATAGCTCTGAGTTGGCAGGAGCAGGTAGTCGAGGGGAAGGTCGCGAATCTGGAAGGCGAGGATGTCATGCTTCTTTTGGAGCACGACCCTGTTTACACGATTGGGCGATCGCCTGACCGCAGTAGCTTGGGGGTAGCGGAGGGAGGACAGGTTCCTGTGGTGGAGATAAACCGAGGTGGGAAAGCGACGTACCACGGGCCAGGTCAACTCGTGGGATACCCGTTGTTTGATCTGCGTCGGGGGGGGCGTGACTTGCACCGTTACCTTCGGTCCATCGAGTCGGGGTTGAGCGAGTCAGTCCACGCGTTTGGGGTGGAGGCGGGCTATCGAGAAGGGTTGACAGGGGTCTGGGTGGGAGATCGAAAACTCGCTTCGATCGGGGTGGGGGTTCGCCGGTGGATTGCGATGCACGGATTCGCTTTGAATGTTGCAGAGGATCTTTCCGGTTTCGGAAACATCACTCCTTGCGGAATTTCGGGGGTGGAGATGACCAGCCTTTCTCGAGAGACAGGGCAGGCGGTGTCGGTTGAGGCGTTTGCGGAAGTCGTTGCGAGGACACTGCCTCGGCATCTTTCGTAGAGGAGGAAGGGGCGTTGGGGGGAGGGAAGAAAGAGGGGCGGAGCTGGGGCTCCGCGGTCCCAGAAGGGATTAGGGGCGGAACCGTTGGGCAATGGGCATTTTACGGCCAATCCCAAAGGCCCGTGAGGTCACTTTCAAACCGGGCGCAGCTTGGGCACGCTTATATTCGTTGAGGTCGACGCGCCGCGCAACCCAACGAACGGTTTCCTCGGGGAACCCCTCCTTCACGATTTGCGCCACCGACAGCTGTTGTTCGACATATCGCTCGAGGATTCCGTCAAGCAGAGGGTAGGGCGGCAAGGTGTCTTGGTCTGTTTGATCAGGTCTGAGCTCTGCGCTCGGGGGCTTGGTGATGGTGCTCACGGGAATGATTTCGCCGTTGCGGTTAATGTACTCAGCGAGTTCATAGATGCGGGTTTTCGGGACGTCACTGATGACTGATAGTCCGCCGCACATGTCGCCGTAGAGGGTGCAATAGCCGACAGCCATCTCGCTCTTGTTTCCAGTGGAGAGGACGAGGTGGCCGAACTTATTGGAGAGGGCCATGAGCGTCAGGCCTCTGAGACGGGGTTGAAGATTTTCTTCGGTCTCGTTGACGGGGAGTGATTTAAAGTGTGGGGCGAGTTGTGCTGAGACCGAGTCAAAAGCAGGTTGAATTGGAATATTGAGGAAATGCAGTCCGAGGCGATGTGCGAGTGTCTCAGAGTCATCCACACTGCCATCACTTGAGTAACACGTGGGCATTGTGACTCCGGTGACGTTATGCCCCCCGAGAGCGGAGGCGGCGAGACAGGCGACCACAGCGCTATCGATTCCCCCACTCAGACCGAGAATGGCAGATTTGAAACCGCATTTCCGGAAGTAGTCTCGAATGCCGAGCACTAATGCGTCATGCAGTGCAGGAATTCCATCGACGGGATTTCGCTCGAATCCAGTTGGTTCCAGAACGGTCTGATCTGCTTCCTCAAACGCAGGAAGGACTGCGTGTTGCGAGCCGTCGGGGCCGAAAAGGCAGGATTGACCGTCGAAGATGAGCTGGTCATTCGCGCCGACGGCGTTGCAGTAGGCGAGGGGGGTGTTCAAGTTTCGGGCTACCTGTGCGAGCATCTCTATTCGGCGCACGGGTTTGCCGCATTGAAACGGGGATGCGCTGAGGTTGACGAGAAGATTGATTCCTCCTTCTTTCAGCGGGGGGATGGGGTGGCGATGGTACAGGTTGCGTGGGAGATAGTCTGGGCTCCAGACGTCCTCACAGATGGTGAGGCCGAGGGAGAAGGACTTTCCGGCGAGCCTGAGTTGCACGGGTGACTGTGGGCCTGCTGGCTCGAAGTAGCGATCTTCATCGAAGACGTCGTAAGTTGGGAGGAGTGTTTTGTGCCTGTACTCCAATACTTTGCCATGTTGCAGGACTGCCACGCTGTTTCGGAAGGGTTTGCCCGTGTTGTGGTTCAAGGTGACGGTTCCGACGAGCAGTGCAGCCTCTGAAGTTTCAGCGGCGAGACGTTCAAGAATGTCGGTAGCGCGGGGAACGAAGTCGCTTTTGAAGACGAGATCGAGGGGGGGGTAACCGGTCAGTGCAAGCTCTGGAGTCAGGACCAGAGCTGCGCCTTTTGATTCTGCGATTCGGTAGGATGCGAGGATGCGATCGGCATTACCCTCAAGATCTCCGACCGTTGCGTTGATCTGAGCGAAGTGGATGGGGAATGGAAGCGGGCTCACGGGCGCGGGAATCAACGGGATGCGTTTAGTTCTGCGAGGATCTCAGGATCGCGAACATCTGCCCACTCGCCTTTCAGCTCGACGGCAAGAACGGTTCCCGTTTCCTGCGCGAGCGTGCGGATTGCATCCGTCAGTTCAAACTCTCCACGAGGTGATCGTTCCAGCTTTGCGGTATGGGCGTAGATGTTTGGCGTGAAGGTGTATACACCGGCATTGTACCACGGACTTGGGGGTGGGCCTGCGGGCTTCTCGATGAGGTCAGTCAGCACCATCTGCGTGTTCACGACGACGCAGCCTCCCTTGGCGATTTCAGATTCGTTGTGTTTCACGCTCACCAGCGCTGCGCTGTCGTTCAGAAGCGTCAGGCGCTTGTAGTTTTCTGGATCAATCAAGATGTCTCCGTAGGAGAGGATAAATGGCTCGTTCGCAGTGAAATCTTTCGCGAGGTCGACGACACGGCCTGTTCCATCTTGAACCAACTGTGTGACGTACTGGATTTTCACGCCGTGCGCCGAACCATCTCCAAAGTGCGAGGTGACGACGTCCGCGCGGTAACCGACGACGATGAGCACGTCCGAGATGCCTGCGTTTTTTAAACCTTCGATGATGTGTTCGAGGATGGGTTTTCCGTGCACGGGGAGCATGGGTTTGGGGAGGCTCTCGGTGAGGTCGCGCATGCGGGTGCCGCGTCCGGCGGCAAGAAGCACGGCGCGTGTGACTTGAGTAGATTGAGCGTTCATGGGTTTGCGGTTGGATTTGATGAAAGAAGCGCGATGCGGAGCTGGTTGAGAGCTGTGCGGAGTACGAGTTCCTTGAAGGTGGTTCGGTCGGTTTTGAACTGGTGTTTGGTGGTGGAGACGGATCCATCGGGAAAGGCGAGTCCGATGAAGACGGTGCCGACGGGTTTGAGATCGGAGCCTCCTCCTGGACCGGCGATGCCGGTGGTTGAGAGGGCAAAGCTTGAGCGGGCTCTGCGTTGTGCGCCGAGCGCGAGGGCAGATGCCACCTGCTCACTTACGGCGCCGTGTTCCTCGATGAGGGTAGTTGAGACATCAAGATCTTCGGTTTTGGCGGCATTTTCATAGCATACGAAGCCGCGTTTGTAAGCGGTTGAGGCGCCGGGGATGTCGGTGATTGCGGACGCGATAGCGCCGCCGGTGCAACTTTCGGCGGTGGCGAGCGTCAGGTTTCTCGAGTTGAGTGAGGAAAGAACGATGGCAGGAAGTGGTCGGTCATCTTCAACAAGATTTTCGCTTGGAATCTGAGTTCGGAGGATTTCGATCCCTTGTTCGACGGCGGCTTGATTCCCAATGAGGCGAACATCGACTTCCCCGAGTCGCGCGCAGTAGCCGAGCTCGAGTCCGAGTGCGAGGAGCGGTTCGCCCACCATTTTTTCCACGGTGCTCTCGGGGATTCCGGACACGCGGATGGATCGCATTTTTGGGCCGTCCAACGATTGCTCGAGGGCTTGGAGTGCGGGGACAACCGAGGACTCGACCATTGGACGGAGCTCTCGGGGCGGGCCGGGAAGGAGGAAGATGTGTGGGTGTGGAGATCCTGTTGAGTTGCTTGGAATGTAAATGCCTGGGGCAGTTCCGAATGGGTTTGTTAGAACGATGCCGGTCTCGGGGACTTGCGCTTGCCGGAACGTTCGGTCTGTGGGGGCGATCCCTCGTCGACTGAGGCGCTCGGAGATAGCGGCCCGCGTTGTCGCGCATTCGCGCATGGCAAGCCCGAGAAGTTCTGCGACACAATCTCGGGTGATGTCGTCCGTGGTGGGGCCTAAGCCGCCAGTGACGAGTACGACATTTGCGCGTCGGAAGGATTCCTCGAGGGCGGCGCGTATGTCGGGTCCATCTGGGACAGTGACTTGGCGTGTGATTCGAATGCCGATGGGGAAGAGGGCTTTGGCGAGAAAGGGGAGGTGGGTGTTGGTGACTTGACCAAGGAGGAGCTCGGAGCCGGTGTTAATGAGTTCAGCAGTCATGAGTGAGGGGGGTTAGCGTGTTTTGAGTCCAACGGCTTCAAAAAGGAGGCGCAGGCTGAGAGGGATTGGGTTAGGGATTTCCGATTGGCATTTGTCGCCCTCCTTAAGGAAGGCGAATACGAATTGTTCGTCCTTGGTGTTGAAGAGTCCGTCTCGGACGGCTGATTTTTCGGGAGTGATGGCGAAGGTGAAAGAGAGATCGCCTTGGCGTGTTCCGGGAAGGCGGGTTGCGGGGAAGGTGGCGCGGCCTGTGAGTATGGGCGCGCCCCCTTGCGTGGGTTCTGGGGTGATTGAGAGAGAGATAGTGGGGTTTGGGGAGACAGCGAGGAGGGTTCGGGCCATCGGTGGGATGAAGGTTTCCGTTGCTTGTAAGCTTTTTCGAGACAGCGTGCTTTGCAGTTCGACTCGCTGGGGGCGGCCATTTTCCCAGTCACCGAAGGCTTCGAGTTTCCCGGTTTCATCGGTGACGGAGAGCGATTGGAGATTGATGCGGTTGCGGTGGAGGGATGCGTCTGCGCGTGCGGTGTTGATGGGAGCGTTTCTGAATCGGAAATCTGATCCGGTGAAGGTCGCGGAAAACTCGACGGAATCCGGTTGTTCGAGGTCACCGGAGAATGTGAGCGAGAGGGAGGGGGAACGCTCGGACTCAATTTCGCGCACGATATCGAGGGTCCCCGCGATGGCAGTGAGGAAGTTTCGGTCGACTGAAGCGCCTGCGGAGTCGAGGTTTCTCAACGAGCCTCGGAGGGAGACCTCGACGTTATGAACGGAGGCCGATGCGTTTGAGACGACCAGCGTGTCTCTTGGAAAGTAGAGGTTTGCGTTGAGGTCATGGAGTTCTAGCGGAGTGGCCTCAGCAGGTGGGGGGAGTGGCATGCGAAGCTGTGCGCCGCGCAAAATCAGGCTTCGCAAAAACGGCTTCCCGCGAAGCGCCTTGGAGGCATCGACGCTGAGCGTCATCCGATTGACGGTGGCGAACGGGAGCCGGCTTTCACCAGAGGTCAGGGTCACGTCCTCCGCAACAAAACCGTTGAGCGGAGAAAGAGTGAGACGTTTGAACCTTATGTCTAATCCGACGCGATTGAACTCCTTCGCGACGAGTTGTCTCCACTTGCGGGTGAATCCCTTGGTTTGTCCGTACCACCCCGCCCACAGGAGAAAGCCTGTGAGGGCGAGGAGGGCAAAGGTGAGGACACGGCGCGTCATTCACGGTGAAACGTGCATGAAGGGAGAGGAGCGTAC
This sequence comes from Chthoniobacteraceae bacterium, assembly GCA_044347165.1. Lineage (GTDB taxonomy): Bacteria > Verrucomicrobiota > Verrucomicrobiia > Chthoniobacterales > Chthoniobacteraceae > JBEEPE01. Next base: position 1,157 of record JBIIXW010000027.1, on the reverse strand, counting down.
GATGCGAAACTTCAGAGGTGGATTGGTGTTTATCATGAACGCCCGGCACTGAGTTGCGCTGGGACCGCCTGACTGATTTATGAGTTCAACTGAGTATCCCCACGGTTCCGATTCCGCTTTCCTCTCGACGTCTTGGTCACGCATGAGTCGTCGCGCGATGTTGCAGCGAAGTGGGGCTGGTTTTGGCGGGCTTTCTCTGGCGTTTTTGATGCAGGGGGCGATGCAGAGCGAGGGTTTGGCTGGGGTGGATTTGAAGGGGGCGCCGTTGGCATCGCGACAGCCGCCTCGTGCGGTGAAAGCGAAGCGAGTGATTCAGATTTTTGCACCGGGCGCCCCGTCGCACGTGGACACGCTGGATCCGAAGCCAGCGTTGAAAAAGTATGCTGGGCAGGCATTACCGAATCTTCGTGGGAAAGCGTTTCCTTCGCCGTTTGAGTTCAAGCGGTTTGGAAAATCGGGGCTCGAGTTAAGCGAAGTGTTCGGAAGATTGGGCGAGCATGCGGACGAGATGGCGGTGATTCGCTCGATGTTTACGAATGTGCCTGCACACGATGTGGCGCAGATATTCATGAACACTGGGTCGTTGCGTTTGCCGCGTCCGAGTTTAGGGGCGTGGACGCTGTACGGGTTGGGGTCTGAGAATCAAAATCTGCCAGGGTTTATTGCGTTAAAGCGGGGCAACTCGAGCACGACAATGACAGCGTCCTGTCAGAGTTCGTTTTTGCCGGGAGTGTTTCAAGGAACGTTGGTGGATACGACGCGGAGCACGGCGCAGGAGATGATAGAGAACTTGAGGAATCCGTTCATGGGGTTGTCGGAGCAGCGGCGGCAGCTGGATTTTGTGAATCAGGTGAACAAGGTGCACCAAGCCAAGTTGCAGGAGGATGCGCAGTTGGAGGCTCGATTACAGGCGTTTGAGATTGCGTTCAAAATGCAGACGGAAGCGACGGACGCTTTTGATTTGAGTCAGGAGTCGAGCGAGGTGAGGGAGGCTTATGGGGAGGGCGGTTTGGGGCAGCAGTTGTTGCTTGCGCGGAGGTTGTCAGAGCGCGGCGTGCGCTTTGTGCAGGTATGGCATGGCGGGTGGGATATGCACAACGATTTGGAAGCTCGGATGGGGCGTGTGGCGGAGGAGGTGGATCGTCCGGCGGCGGCGC
>JBIIXW010000026.1:0-30067 GCA_044347165.1 Chthoniobacteraceae bacterium | reverse complement strand
GGTGTCCAAAAGGACCGCCGCAAGGATCACCAAGCCAAGAATGACCTTCTGGGTGTAGCTCTCCACGTTGAGAAGGTTCATCCCGTTTTGGATGACCGCAATGGTGAGGGTGCCGAGGAGCGTGCCGATGACGCTCCCCTCGCCGCCTCGCAGGCTGGTTCCACCAACGACAACCGCGGCAATGACATACAGCTCGTACATGTTGCCGTACGTGGGGGATCCGCTCTTGAGTTGTGAGGCCATCACCACGCCTCCCAGACCGGCGAGAAGCCCACTGACCACGTAGGCGAACAAGGTGACACGTTGCACGGGAACGCCTGCCAACCTTGCGGCCTCGGGATTTCCTCCGACCGCGTACAGATGTCGTCCAATGCGTCGTCGGGTCATCAGGATATGACCGACGGAGTACAGCATTGCCACAAGGAGCACCGCGTGAGGAATGCCGAACAGGCCGCTGCCGCGTCCGAGCGCGACGAAGCGCTCGGGGATTTCGTGAATGGATTGGCCGTCTGCGAGAATGAATGCGGCACCACTGGCCACGAGCATCGTGGAGAGGGTTGCGATGAAGGGGGCGACTCGGAAGCGGGTGATGACTCCCCCCGTCATTGCGCCGACTACTCCGGTGCTCGCAATCCCCGCGAGCGAACAGAGGACCATGGTTAGACCGCTTGCCCCCGTCGCGCCGCCGCAGTCCCGAATCAGGCGGGTGGCGATGACCGCGGAGAGGGCGATGAGGCTACCAACAGACAGGTCGATACCGCCGGCGATGATGACCAGTGTCATGCCCACCGCGACGATGGCGATAACCGCGATTTGGTTGGCGATGTTGAGGAGGTTGGATGATTTGAGGAATGCAGAGTTTTGAACGGCGGGAGCGGTGTGAACACGAGGCTTGCCGATGGATGAAAAATCGGTCGGTGCGTCGGAAAGAAGCCTCCAAGTGGAGGTGGTTCTCGAACACGCAAATGCGTCAACAGGGGTGGAGGCAGTGTTCAGTTGTGCGATACGGTTTCGGGCATCGGATGGGTCGCCGGCGACGGCACCGAGCAAGCGGAGCCCGGCGGTGGTGATTGCCTTTTCCAGTTCTGGCGCGAGGGCCCGATCCTGTGGTGTTTGAGAGAGGACGATAAGCACGGATGCTCCTGCGGGATGATGGGTGAGAACTTCGCGTGCAATGAGGGGCGCGGCCTCGACTCCATCGGGAACCTGTGAGGAGAGCGTTGCGATGCTGAAGAACGTGCCGAGTCCGAGCAGCGCGAGGACGATGCCGGATTTGGCGAGGAAACGTTTAAGCGCTTGGTTCATAGCGTTATGCAATCGCGAGTTGCATCAGAATCTCTTGGGTGGCGGAGGGAACGTCGTCTATCTCCCCGGTGACGCGGCCGTCGTGCATCACCAACACACGGTCTGCCAGTCCGAGCACCTCTGGCATTTCCGAACTGATCATCAGAATGGAAACGCCCTGTGCGACGAGGTTTCGCATGAGGGTGTAAATCTCAAACTTCGCTCCGACATCCACCCCTCGGGTGGGTTCATCGAAAATGAGAATTTCGCACTGACGCGCAAGCCACTTGGCGAGCACGACCTTTTGTTGATTGCCACCCGAAAGGCTCGATGCGGGGGCATCTGCAGATGTGGCCTTGAGTTTCAGTTCCGTGCGGTAGCGATCGAACAGGGATTCGATTCGTTTGCGGTGAATCAGTCCGGAGACGGTGAACTGTTCGAGGCTGGGTAGGGCGAAGTTATCGAGGATGGGGTGATTCAGGATTAACCCTTGCGATTTGCGATCCTCCGGCAGCAGGCCAATCCCCGCAGCAACGGCATCGGAGGGACTAGCAAGCTCCATGGGTTCACCGTTGCGGAGGATGAGGCCAGAGTCGGGCTGGTCCGCCCCGAAAATCAGACGAGCGATTTCAGTGCGGCCGGATCCGACGAGTCCAGTGAGCGCGAGAATCTCACCTTTACGCAGTTTGAAAGAGACCGAGCGCACGGCGTTTCCTCGGCAGAGATTCCGCACTTCCAGAACCACTTTATCTTGTGGAACTGTCTGGCGGGGTGGATGTTCGTCTTTGAGTTCACGGCCAACCATGCGCTCAATCATTTGCGAGCGAGTTAGTTCCGCGATGCTGGATTCGCCGGCGGACTTGCCGTCGCGCAGGAACATGGCGCGATCTGCAATCGCGAAGACTTCCTCGAGTCGGTGGCTGATGTAGATGATGCCGATCCCCTGCGCGCGGAGTTCGCGAACGATGACATGAAGTCGGTCGACCTCGTGAGGGGAGAGCGAGGCACTGGGTTCGTCCATCACCAGAATGCGCGCGTTATCCACAAGTGCCCGAGCAATTTCGACCAACTGCTGTTGGGCTGTCCTGAGTTCTTCACAGGGGATGGACAAATCGATGGTGACTCCAAGGCGCGCGAAAAGTGCCTCCGCGCGTACCGTCTCTTCGTGCTTTGCCAGAAAACCGTTTCGCGTGATTTCTCGTCCGAGGAAAAGGTTTTCTGGGATGGTCAGTGTGGGGATGAGGTTGAACTCCTGATAGATGACTGCGATGCCTGCCGCTCTCGCGGCGCTCGGAGTGGGGAAGTGAACCTCGTTTCCCTCGATTCGAATCGTTCCGGAGTCTGCGCGAACGGCGCCAGCGAGCACTTTCATCAGCGTGCTTTTGCCTGCGCCGTTTTCTCCCATGACCGCGAGGATTTCATGGGAGTGCAGCTTGAGCCCCACTCCGGCAAGGGCATGAACGCCGGGGTAGGATTTTGAGATGTCTCGCATCTCGAGGAGCAGGGATGGATGGGGGTCCGTCCCATCTCGCGTCCGAGTCATACGCCCATCGCTGTTTCGAGCGCGGCGCGGAGTACGCGGGCGTCTGGGGTGATGCCAGTCCAGTGCTGGATGGCGGTGGCGCCTTGGTTCACCAGCATGCCGAGGCCGTCGAGTGGAATGCAGGCCCGTGCTGCCGCTTCTTTCAGGAGGCGCGTTTGGACGGGATTGAATACGACATCAGCGACGACAACCCCTTCGCGGAGGGAGTCGAGTTCGACGTCGGGGAGATCATTCGGTCGGTAGAGGCCTACGCAGGTTGCATTGATGAGCGCATTGGCTGAGTTGGGAACGCGGAACGGTTTATTCCATTCAATGAAGGAGGCGGCGGCCGATGTGCGCGTTGAAATGAGGTGAGCCAAGGCGGATCCGCGGTCCATGTTGCGGTTTACGATGGTGAGGTGCCGTGCTCCGGCGAGTGCGAGTTCAACAGCGATGGCACGGGCTGCACCTCCGGCACCGAGAATGACAAACTCCTTCCCTTCGGGGGGCAGGACGGGTTCAAGGGAGCGAAGAAATCCAACGCCGTCGGTGTTCTCGCCAAGGAGGTGGCCGTCACGTGCGATGACACAGTTTACGGCGCCGATGATTTCAGCGGATCGGCCAAGTCCGTCGAGATGTTGGATGACGGCGATTTTGTGGGGGATGCTGCAGTTGAACCCGCGAAAGCCCATTGCGCGGGCGCCACGAACCGCCTCTGCAAGATTGGCTGCGGGCACCTCCATGTTGACGTATCGCCATGGCAGGTGGTGGTGTGCGAAAGCCGCTTCCATCATGACTCCCGTGGGATTGCCTGCGGCGCCCTCGGACATGGAGCCGGTGAGATGGTGAAGGAACGATGCGGGATTGCTCATCGGTGCAGGAGTTTACTTGAGGCTTGCGTCATTCTGGCCGTCCGCTTGGCGGTACAGGCTGGTGGGAATGAGAATCGTGGGCGGAATGGATTCCCCTTTGGAATGTCGGACGATGGCATCGACCGCTTTCGCGCCCATTTGCTCGGGAAACTGAATCGGGTCGGCGTAGATTTTTCCCTGCTTGATGGCTTGTTTGCCCTCGGGCTGTCCGTCGAAACCGATGATGAGGACTTTCTCTGCGCGCCCTGCTTTTTCGAGGGCGGCTCGGGCTCCGAGGGCCGCTGGATCATTGATGGCGAAGATGGCTTGGAGGTCAGGATGCGCTTGGAGGATGTCTTCGGTGGCTTTGAATCCGAGGTCTTTTGCGCCGCCACTTTCGAGTTCGCTCACGATGTCGATGCGGGCTTTACCTGCGGCGTTGTGCGCATCAATGACCTCGCGGAACCCTTTGACGCGGAGTTGACAAGACTCGACTTGCTTGAAGTGCAGGACTGCGATTCGGCCGCCATTCGCGCCGAGGGCTTCAATCATGGCTTGGGCCGCTTGTTTGCCTCCGCCGAAGTTGTCGGTGGCGATTTGCGTCAGGATTTTCACCCCCGGTTCGCTGCACGGAACGTCGACGGTGATGATGGGGATTCCGGCGGCATTTGCCTCTTGGATGACGGGAACAATCGATTTTGAGTCGCAGGGGCTGAGGACGATGGCGGCGACCTTTTTGACGATGAAGTCTTTGATTTGGTTGCTTTGTTTGGCGACGTCTTTGTCTCCGCTGACGACGAGAGATTGGTATGCGTGCTTTGCGCCCTCCTTGGAGATTTCGTCCCCGATGACTTTGAAGAACGGGTTATCGAGGGTGAGGAGAGAGACCCCGATGGTGCCCTGTGATGCGGCTGGTTGGGAGGGTGATGCAGGGGGTGGTGTTCGTTTATTGCAGGCGCCGAGCAGCAGGGCGGCGAGGAGGGGGAGGATTCGTTTCATGGGGAGGGGGTGAGGGATTGAAGGAAGGTTTGTGGAGGAGAGGGAGTGGCGCCCGGCTGTGTGCAGACCCATGCGGCGAGTGAAGACGCGAGGCGATGGCACTCGGCCAGCGGCTTTCCTCGAAGCAGCCCTGTCAGTAGAGCAGCGGTGAATGAATCGCCGGCGCCGATGGTGTCGCGCACGGAGATGGGGGGAGCGGGAAGATCGGAGCGTTGGTCTCGGGAAAAGAGGGTGCTACCGGCGGATCCTCGCGTGAGAGCGATGAGTTCGAGGTGGTATTTTTCGAGGAGCGAATGCGCGATGATGGCGTCGGATCCTGAACAACCGGCAGCCGCAGCAATCACCGGAAGTTCTTCGTCATTCACCTTGAGGAGGGAACTCTGCTCGAGGGAGGTGCGGATGATTTCGTCGGAATAGAAATGTTGGCGCAGGTTCACATCGAACACGCGCTTTGCGTGAGGCGGGCTCGTTTTGAGCAGGTGGAGAATCGATGCTCTCGAACGGGAGTGGCGCTGGGCGAGGGTGCCGAAGCAGATGGCATCGCACTGGGAGACGATTTGCTCAGCCTTCTCCGTAACCTCGATGTGATCCCATGCGACGTTTTCGTGAATGGTATATGCGGGGTGTCCGCCAGTGCGGATTTCCACCGAGACGGTACCGGTGGGCGCATCGGGATCGCGCTGAATGAGCGAGGAGTCGAGATTATTGACTTCGAGATGGTTGAGGAGGCGCTCCCCGAGTGGGTCGTGGCCGACTCGGGAAATGAGGTGGACGGTGTTGCCGAGTGCGCGGGCGTGGTACGCGAAGTTGGCGGGCGCACCGCCGGGTTGGTTGCCGTCGGGCAGAAGGTCCCAGAGGATTTCACCAATGGCGACGATGCGGGGGGCAAGGATCATGGGTGTCTAATCCTTTTTCTCCGGTCGGCTTTCAAGTGTGGCTTTGATTTTTGACTGGATGGCGGCAACGCGCTTTTTGGCGGATTCAACCTCGGCGGCGTCGGTGAGCAGGGTGAAGTTGAGGGTGGCGGAGTGCGATGCGCCCGGCGCGAGTTTGGGGACGCGTCCGAGTTTGCGTTCGATTCTTCGGTTGTTGGGAAAGTTCGTTCCAGGTTCGATGCCAGTGACGTAGCCTTCGCCGTCGGCTGCGGTGTTTTTCCAGAGCGTTAGATAAGGTAACTCTTTGGGGGAAAACTGCATGGATACCCCTCGGTCGGCTGCCTTATTATGGAGGAGGGTCTCGGTTTTTCCGGTCGCGTCGGCAATCGGAATCATGCAGTAGACCTGTTCTGCGAAGCCTTGGGTGGGACCGGCGAAGGTGTCGTACGATTGAATGGATGCGGCGGCGTGGTCGTTGAACGGAATGACTTTTGCGACGGGCGCGACGAACTTGGCCCCGGCTTCGAGAAGCGGGCTGCCGTAGTTGCCGTGGTAGAGAATCTCGAACTCCTGAGGGGCACCCCCGCGGTTCGTGATGGTGTCGGAGATTCGGAAGGAGGTAGAGCCGGGTTCTGTGGAGATCTCGGTTTGGAGTTCGAGTTGCGGGCCGTAGAACATGCGTTCGTCGACGCGGCCACGGATGCGGATGCGGTGGGGCGGGGTTTGATCGATGACGAGTTCGACTTCGCTTGCGGGAATGTTGCCGATTTTCCCGTGGAGGGTGAGGTCGAGGGTTGCCTCGGTTCCATCGTCTTGTGGGATGCGGTCGGTGCCGGGGTGTCCGTTGCTTTCGAGGCCGCAGCGGACCATCCATTCGTTGAATCCCTCGAGCCATCCGAGTCCACCGCGGCTGTAGAGGTTCACGAATGAGGGGTGAACGATTTCCTTCACAGGCGAGTTCCACGCGAGATGGAGTTTGCTGTGTTCGACGCGGTGAATGCTCATGCCGCGTGTGGGGATGACCGTGAAGCGCAGCGTGCCATTGTCGACGGTGATCACCTCAACGCCTTCCTGTTTTCCGCCGTGGAGCGTGGACTTGGTGACGGACCAGTTAGGCGCGGAAGGTGTCACAGATTTCCCATGTAACTCCATGGAGGGGATGCGGAGGTTTTCGCGCACACTGGAGAGCGTCTGGCGATAGGTGTCTACACCGATCGCAGATGTGGCAAACGTGATGGAGAGGATGGTTGTGTAGAGGGACGTGTTCATGGGGGTGGATTTCATATACGGAAAAGCTTTCGCCAGTGAAATGACGGATTGCGTTTCGTGTTTGAACCAAATTGTGGAGGGCGGTTTGGCGTCGTGAGAGGAAAACTGAAACCGGTTGGACGGCTCATGGCGCGAGGCTGGGTGCTGATTTTTATGAGGGTGATGGTTCAGGTGTGGGCCAGCTCATTGGCGGCGTTGTCTGCGGATGCGCTATTTCTCTGCAAGCGCTTCATAGCCTTGACGGGTGGGTGTGCAGAAACGAATCGCTCTCAGGCGAAGGTGGATGCGGGCGGGAGGGTGAAGGGGGCTCGGTATTGGCGCCCAAGCAGGGCGTCTGCTTCGGGGTTGTCGAGAAACTGTTCCGAATCCCCTTTGATGGTGAGTGCACGCCCCAGCGTCAGCGGCGTTGCGCCGATATCGATTTTTGCAGCCGCGAGGTGTTGAAGGGTTCGCTCAAGCATTTCGGCAGCTCCGCTTGCGGCGGGCATCAACGTCGCGGCGGCCTTCAGTTGTTCTGGCGACGCCTTCGAACCCAATCGATAGGAGATATTTGCGATGTGGCACAGGGCTGTGGATTGGTGGCCTTCGAGAATGGGAGCCTTGAGGTCCTCCTGTTTTCGGGAGCGCACGGCTTTGATGAAGTTTTGGAAATGGTTTTCCGAGGGGCCGTCAAACGCACGAACGAGATTCCCTTCGAGGTCGAACAGGTGGCTGTCCGCAATGATCCCGTTGGTTCCATAGAAGAACCACATGGATTTGATTTTCGGGTGAAACGGTTCGGATTTCAGTCCACGCGTTTCGGTGACGAGGGTTTTGTTTCCGAAGTCGAAGACGCCAACCTGCGTGTTGGGGGTATCGCCAACATCGGTGTAGCCGAGGCGTCCGCCGTAGCTCACCACGCTTTTGCCGAGTCCGCTCACGCCGAGACCCCAGCGGCAAATGTCGATGGAGTGCACGTTGTTGTTCCCGATTTCGCCGCCGCCAGTGTCCCACATCCAATGCCAGTCGTAGTGGTACCTCGCGCGTTTGGGGACCTCGAGTGAGGCGGGCCCAGCCCAGAGATTGTGGTCACAGCGCGGAGGAACCGGACACTCGACTGGTCCGCCGATGGAGCCGCGTCCGCCGTAGATGACGCTTCGCGCGAGACGCACCTCGCCAAGTTTGCCTTCGTGCATGTAACGGACGGCCTCCGCTAGTCCGCCGCGGGAACGGTTTTGAGTTCCAGTCTGACAGATGCGGCCGAGCTTGCGCGCCGCGTCAATCATTCGACGACCTTCCACAATATTGTGGCTAACGGGTTTTTCCACGTAAGCGTCCTTGCCCGCCTGCATGGCCCAGATGGCAGCAAGCGCGTGCCAATGGTTTGGCGTGGCGATGAACACGACGTCCACCGTTGGGTCATCAAACACGCGTCGGAGATCCTGAACCTTGGCGGGTTCCGGGCGGCCCAGTTCCGTGACCAACGCGGCGAGTTCGTCGACGCGGTCGAGGTCAGGGTCACAGATGTGGGTGATGGCAACATCCGGCATGCGCACAATTTCGCGCACATGTTGTTTCCCGCGAATTCCGCACCCGAGGATCGCGGCGCGGATGGTTGATGACACGGGGCTAGCGACGGGGGTTGCAGCGTGTGCAAGGCGTTGCGCGTCCGACAGGAGGGTTGCGGAGGCGGCGGCGAAAACGGAGCATTCGAAAAAGTGGCGTCGTGAGATGTCCATATCGATGATTATTGGAGGAGTTTAGCGGCCTCGATGCGTGCTCTCTGAAGGGTTTCTGGGACGGAGACGGGTTTTCCGCCCTGACGGATGCTTTCGTCAGCGGCTTCCATGAAGGCCATGATTTCGAGGGATTCGTCGAGGGTCACGGGAGGCGTTCCGGTGCGGAAGAAGCGGCCGATGGCGCGGCAGAGCGCTTCGTAGCTGATGGTTTTTCCTCCGGTTTTGAGGGATTTGGAGCCGTAGACCATGGCGCCAAACTCGGACTTTCCCTTCACGATGCCGTGATAGGTGCCGATGCGGCCATCGTTCCAAGTGCCAACCGTTTGATCGTTGGTGGCGGTCTTGGTGCGTTGGACGGTGGCGCAGCCGGGACCCATGAGGGTGAAGAGGGATTCTACGCCGTGGATGGCGTAGAAGAACAGATCCGGCGTTCCGGTTTGGTAGGAGCAAGGGCCCCAGGTCGTGGCGCTGAGGATATCGCCGACTTCGTCGGAGCCGATGAGTTCGCGCAAATCGGCGCCGAACCGCGAGGAGGAACTGGTGAAGCACGCGACACTGTGGCGTTTGGCGAGTTCGGCAATGGCGATGGATTCGGGGAGGTTGCCGGCGAGGGGTTTGTCGATGAACACGGGTTTGCCGGCCTTGAATGCCTCCTTCGCTTCTTTGAGGTGAATCCGGCCGTCGACACTTTCCAGGAGGATAACGTCCACTTGCGCGGTGAGGGTGGGGATGGTGTCGACGATTTCGACTCCCATCTTGCGCACTTGATCGGTGAAGTTTGCGATGCGGTTCGCACTGGCGGGCATGTCGGTGCCGCCGGGGTAGGCGGTGGTCACGGTGATGCCGGCGAGGTCGCCGTCGGCCTTTGGGTTGTTGAAAAGTTTGGTGAAGGCGGGGACGTGAGAGGTGTCCAGCCCGATGATACCTGCCTTCAGGGGCTTGGGTGATTCAGCCGCTTGGGTGGGCGTCGTGTGGGCCGTGGCGAGGACGAATGCGGCGAGCAAAGGGGGGAGGAGAGTTCGCATTCTCGGTGTTTCGCAGAAGATGGGCCAAACGTTCGTGGTTGTTCGCCCTTTGCGGGGTAGGATTGTGCGGAGCTTTTCAGCCCACTTCATGGGCTTACTGGTGGTCTTCGACCTGCTTCACTACTGCCTCCAAAAGGCTCCGCTTTAGGTGCAAGGTGGAGGTGGTTGGTATGGAGCGGAGAATTCCAAGAACGGCTTCTTTGGTTCTAATGCCCTGTCTGAGTGAGCGGACTAAAACTCCGATAGTTCCGTGGACCCTAATTCCAAGATTCCCAGCCGCTAGTCTTGCTGCCGTATCGTCTGTTAGCAAGACACATGCAGGATGTTCCAAGGCAACACGAATGGCTTCCCATTCACCAGTGTGGAGACTTAAGGCAACAGCAACAGCTTCAAGTTCTGGGGGTTCAGGCTTGGTTGCCGATATTTTTTCCAAACAGGGCAGAGCAAGTGCTCTCGGCCGATGTGTTTGAACCTCTTGCCAGACCGCAGCTGGAACAAGCACCCGAGAAAAGGATGCGAGCAAATCTATGCACCCTAGTTCATCGAGGTGAATGACTGGTCCCGCATCGCAAATGATCAGTGGGGGAACACTTTCAATCATTGCCAGTCAGTCCCCATTGAACATCAGACATGACAAAAGACTCCGTCATACGAGAGGAGTGTGACTCAAGGAAGCGACGCAGAGATTCGACGAGGAGTTCGTCCAGATTGGATGCCCAGCCTTCTTCAATGAAAGAAATAGCACGAGCCATGAGTTCTGGAGGCAGTTGGGCTTGAATCACGGCTTTTTCCACGTTTCGACCCTAGCACAAGGCTTGTGTGGGAGAAATGTGAAAGAGAGTCGTGTGGCGCTGGCGCGCCAGCGCAAATGTGACAGCCCCCAGCATTGGTGGCATCAGTGACGGTAGTCCCAACAGTGCAATATTGTGACTTTCATTGTGGCCGGCCCTGTTTTGGTGGTCTTTGATTTTCGTAAATCTCTGTTGAAGAGGAGGTGGAGCGGGTGAAGGGAATCGAACCTGTGGAGGTTTACGATGTGGTGGAGGATATGGGGAGTTGCGGGATTTGGCGGCGCAGCGAGTGGATTTGGTGGTACGGGCGGAAGGGTTGTTCCGCTCGGAGGGATTGATTCGCCGAACTGGGTGCTGCCCAAGGCTGGGAAGTGAAAGGCCGCCGCTTTCACGGGGAACCGTTGGCGCCACGAGGGGCCTCTGGCTCGTTCGGCGTGACGGGCTAAGGTTGTTTTCCGGATTTCCGCTTTGGTGAATCAGGTTGAGCCGTGGGCTTTGCGAGTTCGATGAAGGATTGGGTCATGCGTTCCCAGATCGCGGAGAGTTCAGCGACTTTGTCAGGCGACTGGTTGGCGAGATCCACGCTTTCGGCGCGGTCATCGGATTCCTGATTGGGCTTTTGAACTCGGTACAGTTCCCATGGTTGGTCTTTGCGGGACACAATCTTCCAGCCGTTGTGGAGTAGCGCGCGGTTGCCTTCGTGGAGCCACCAGAGGGGGGCACGTGGGGACGGGACGGCGGATGAGAAACTGGGGATAAGGCTGATTCCTGGGGCGTTGGGAATGGGTTCACCTTTCCACTCTGCGGGTTTTTTGACATCTGCGACTTCGAGGGCTGTTGGGACGATGTCAATCAGGTGGGCTGGGTTCTCACGCAACTGGCCGCCTTGCGTGATTTTGCGGGGCCAATGGGCAATCAGCGGAGTGCTGATGCCGCCTTCGTGAACCCACGTTTTGTGGAGGCGATGGGGGGTGTTGCACGCGGTCGAGAATCCTGGGCCGAGGCAGAGGTAGGTTGCGGCGCTGCCCATCGGAGCGGTGGTGTTGTGTCCATTTCCGCGAACCATGATTTCGGCACTGGCGCCATTGTCGGATGCGAAAAGGATGAGCGTATCGTCCCAGCGATTCATGGCCCGGACTTGATCGAGGATGCGCCCGATTTCGCGATCCATGCGGTCAACCATGGCCGCGTGGATGGCCATTTTTGTTGCCTGAAAGCGTTGCTGTTCAGGGGATAGTTCATCCCACGGAAGGGGCAGTTCAGACTCGCCTGATCCGAGCGTTTTGTAGGCGTCGGCGAATCGGTAGGGAGGACCGGTTTTGCGATCCGCGGGCGCGAGGCTCGTATGGGTCAGGCCGAGAGTGGACATCCGTTCGTAACGGGCGGCGCGCATTTTGTCCCAACCAGTGAGGTAGCGGGTGCGGTATTTCTCGATGTCTTCTGGTAGGGCGTGGAGCGGAAAATGTGGGGAAGTGAACGCGACGTACTGAAAGAAGGGGGCGTCAGCGTGGTCGCGCTGGTGGCTTTTGAGGCAATCAATTGCGTGGTCGGCAACGGCAGTGGTGGCGTAATAACCGGTTGGTGTGTCGGTCGTAACGGGTTGGTCGTCGAGGGTGGTTCCTTTGACGGAGAAGTAATCGTTTTGTTGTCCGAGCACGAGGGAGCGGTGAAAGCCGTGTTCGAGCGGCTTTCCGTCGATGTGCCATTTACCGCTGTGGTAGGAGCGGTATCCGCTGGGGTTCAAAAAGTCGGGGAGAAGGCGCGCCCATTTTTGGCGGATGCCCTGCCCTCCACCACCGATTCCGGGAAGTCGATCTCGATGAACTTGTTGGGCATAGAACCCCGTGAGGGCTGCGGCGCGGGATGGCCAGCATCGGGCAGTGTTGTAGAAGCGGGTGTAGCGTAAACCGTTGGCTGCAAGGCGATCGAGGTTGGGCGTTTCGATTTCTCCGCCGTAGCAGCCGAGGTCGGAGTAGCCGAGGTCATCGGCGAGGATGAAGAGGATGTTGGTTCGGGTTTGCGCGGCGTTGGCGTTGGAGAGTGCGAGTGCGGCGATCGAAAGCGCGATGGCTGCTAAAGTGTGGCCGATGCCGAGGCGTTGGAGAGAGGTGGGGTGGACCATGGAAGTCATGCGGCGGGTTAGGGTTGAGCGGTTGATTGAACGGAGATTTTGTTGGGGCCGGCCAGTTCGATGAGGTCAGGGAGGTCGTAGTGTTTGAGGACGCCGTGGACCATGTTGACGGTTTGTTCGTGGGTGTCACCGACTTGAACGATGGTTTCCCAGCTGGGATTGAGATCCCGAAGACGCACCCGACTGAAGAGGTCGGGTTCGATGGCAGCGGCGTGGAGTGTGGGGAGGGCAGCCTCTCCTTGCGCGATGGCGATGATGTTTGCGGAGTAGCGTTTGAGGGTGGCGGCCCATGAGCGGACATCATCTGTGCGCATGCCGACGTAACTTTTTCCCATCAAGTAGGCGGTGAAGATTTCGAGGTTACCTTGTCCGAACCGACCGTTTCCCCAGGCTTTTCGGCGTTGTCCTGTTGCGGTTTCGCCCATGCCGCGAAGTTCTGCGGCGAGGACGGTGGTGCCACGTTGGACGAGTCGTTCAATCGGGCCTTCCTCTGCGGCGTCGGCCTTCATCGAGCGGGAGTGGAGGTAAAGGACGCCGGAGCCGTCGGATTGTGCGGGTTGGAAGAGGAGTCCGCCGAGTTTGAAGTCGCCTTCGATGGTGAGCTCGAGTTTGCGGATGGCGTAGCCGGCGGCCTTGATTTGCGCGCCCTCTTTGACGGTAGGATTGAGCGGTTCGGGGCTGGCGCCGATGGCTTTGATTACGGTCTCTGCAGTGGGTTGGGGGCGCTTGGCTTTGAGCGATGCTGCGTGTTCGGCATTGATTTGGAACACGCTGCGTTCGCCGTCTTCGAGGAGGACCTGTCCTTTGGACGTCACTTGGAGTTCGTCGGCGGTGAAGTCGGGTTTTGTGAGACTGCGGAGGGATTCGTCGTCAAACGTATCGGGCAGTTCTTTGACTTCGCGTATTTCGGTATCTTTTCCCAGAAGCCAGCGGCTCATGAACCGCGCGACGGCTTCACGGAGTTGGAGGGTAAACCCATGGGGTGCATCGGGTGCGGCGATGTCGAGGTGCTCGGGGAATCCGAGGCGCGAGTAGAATCGTTTGGCTTCGCTGAAGACTTCCATGGTTCCGGTGAAGTCGAAGGTGACGTCGCGGGTACCGGCGCAAATGAGCGTGGGTTTGGGCGCGCGCATGATGCAGTAGTCGGCTTCATCCATGCCGAAGGCGATTTGGCCGAAGATGTTTTGTTCGCCATCTTGGGGGCCGCGTTGTTCGACGAGTTTTTTGAACGAGGTGAGGTAGCAGCCTGGGGCTGCGGCGAGAATGCGTTCGTCGAGGGCCATTAGGTAGGCGGTTTCGGTGCCGCCTCCGGAGTTACCGGTGCAGCCGATTTTGTCGGCGAGGATGTCTTTGCGGGATTGGAGATAATCGATGACGCGCATTCCGTCCCAGATGCGGAACTGGGCAGCGTTTGACCCGACGAGCGCGGAGCTGATGGCGGTGAGCGTGTGTTCGGTGATGCAGAGAAAGCGTGCTGCAGGGTGGGGCACTTTCACTTGGGGCGCATCTTCGAAGGAGGTGCGATCATTCTCTTTCGCGAGCAGTTGGTAGCGTTCGCCTTGGCCGATGGGGTCGTAGCACAGGGCGGCCATGCCGTTGCGTGCGAGCAAGCGGGAGATGAGTTGGTATTGGGCCACGGCTTTGCCGTCGTGGCTGTGTCCGCACGGCACCAATACGGCGGGCCACGGGGCGGGTGTCTCGGGGAGGTAGAGGTTGCCGGTGAGGTGGAAGCCTGGGCGGGTTTCGAGGAGGATTTTTTCGATGCGATAACCGGGGCCTTGGAGGGTGCCGGTGATCTTTGGATTGAGCGGGGTTCGTTCTGGGAGGCCGCCGATGCGGTCGAGGAAGAAGGCGCGTCTGTCTTCCTGCCATTTTGAGCAGGCGGCTTTGCTGGGGATGTCGCGGGTCAGTTTTGCGGACCGTTCAGCGGTAAGTTTGGCGAAGTCTTTGAGCAGCCAATTTTCAAATGCGGCATCGGGAGTTGTGCCGTCCGCGAGCGGTTTGAGGACGGTGAGGTCGTCTTGCGCGTTCAGAGAGGCGGTGAGGGTAAGGAGGAGAGAGAGTGCGGCACTTTTCATGTCCGGATGATTCGGTGAGTTTGGCTGGCTTGAGTCGGTCGATTTAGAGACTCGCTGGGACGCAGAAGGGTTGTTCGCCTTTGGGGATGGTTTGGTCAGCTGCCTTCATGAAGGCCTTTGGGTGTGTGGAGCGTTTTGTGAGGGCTGTGACGTGGGAGGGGGCGAGTCCAATGGAGTTCGTATTTAATGCCTTCTGAGAGTCAGGCACGCGGGATAAAACGAGGAGCCTGGGAGGGTGGAAGAGCATACATTCACACCTGCAAGAGACGGGCCAGAGGAATGTTGGTTGGTTTCACTCCGTTGCGTGGGCTGAGGAGAGTCACGTCGCGAGATGTTTCCGTGGCGCTGTCCGAGGGAGACTTTTCGTTTTCGAGGGGGGAGCGAGGGTTCGCGGAGATGCCGAACCGAGTTGGTTCGCTGGGCGGCACTCGGAAGTAGCCTGAGAGCGGTGATGACGCCTTGCCCAGTGTAAGGCTTAAATTGCGTTTGGCGCGACCAAATGTAAAATCGGTTTCGTGATTTTTAGGAAACATTGGATTTTGCGCATTCACGCACTCTGGGAGAGGGCTCCGATTGTGTGGCTCTCGGGTGTGCGTCGTGTTGGTAAGACTACGCTAGCCAAGGCCCTTGAGGAGGTTGAGTTCATCAACTGTGACCTCCCTTCGACGCAGATGCGATTGGAGGATCCTGAGAGATTTTTTCGCAGCCTTTCGAAGCCGTACCTGGTTTTGGACGAGGTGCATCAGTTGGTGGATCCGAGCCGTGTCTTGAAGATTGCCGCGGATAGCTTCCCCCATCTCAAGGTGTTGGCCACTGGGTCTTCCACTCTCGCTGCCACGAGCAAGTTCAGAGACAGCCTGACGGGAAGGAAGCGTAACCTCCACCTTGTGCCCATTCGGTATGATGAACTGCAAGATTTTGGCATCCATGACCTCGCGCAGCGTCTGTTTCGTGGAGGCTTGCCTCCCGCTCTTTTGGCCGAGAGCTATGATCCGGGATTTTATGCGGAATGGCTCGACTCCTACTATGCGCGGGATGTCCAAGAACTGTTTAGGGTTGAGAAGCGGAGCGGTTTTCTGAAGTTGGTCGAAAGCGTACTCTGCATGAGTGGGGGGCAGATGGAGGCGACATCGCTGGCAAACTTATGCGGACTGAGTCGACCGACGGTTATTAACTATCTGGAAGTTCTGGAACTGACGCATGTTGCCGTTTTTGTTCGTCCGTATTCAGGTGGAGGCCCGCGCGAGATTGTTCGACAACCGAAGGTCTACGGCTTTGATACCGGATTCTCCGTCTTTGCGCGGGGGTGGAGCGATTTGCGTGCGGAGGATTACAGAGTCCTCTGGGAGCATCTTGTGCTGGAGCAACTGATTTCAGATTCGGGGGAGGCTCGGGTCATGTACTGGCGGGACAAGTCGCATCACGAGGTGGACTTTGTGATTTCGCGGGGGAGGGGAGTTGTGGATGCGGTCGAGTGCAAGTGGGATGCATCCCGCTTCGATCCGAAAAATCTTCAGGTGTTTCGTTCTTTGTATCCGGAGGGGAAAAACACGGTGGTTTGCAGTAACGTGTTGGAGCCCTTCACGCGTGAGATGGGAGGAATGGAAATCACCTTTACAGGCCTCGATAGATGCGGAAAGACCTCGGACTGAAGTTTGAAAACTGAACGATGAAGTGGTGGGGAAGTTATCCGCAACCCACTGGTCGGAGGTTTTTTGAGGGGATACGAAGTTGGTTGTGCGAAGGATGTTGAAATGGACGGGGCAGGTTTTTCGGTCAACGCATAGAGGTTCGCTGAGTTTCAGCCCTCGGTGGGTGGAAGGAAAAACGGGTCGGAGTGTCCGTCGTTTACGTTGTTCGCAAGATGGTTGCGAAGAACCGTAACCCTGCAACGGACACTGCAGCCGTGATGTGTTCGGCGGACGACCGCGGAAGGCGGACGTTTAGTTCTTGGTGAGGCTCAGGTTTTTGAACCAGGTTTCGTCACCGTGTTCGGTGAGCATGATTCGGCCTTTGCCGGGGGCGAAACCTTCCTTGTTCTTGAACTTGCTCTTGGCGATCCGCTCTTTCCAATCGGAGGTGGTGGTGTCGGCTTCGCAGGCGAGTTTGCCGTTGAGCCAGTGTTGGATTTTGCCGGCTTTGACGCTGATTTTGCTGTGGTTCCATTCGCCAACAGGCTTGAGAGCCTTGTCTGCCAAGGGTTCTTTAATGTCGTAGATGGATGCCGTGGAGTGGGATCCGCCGCGGAGGCCGTCGGGGTGTCCGTTGTCGTCAATCATCTGGTATTCGATGCCCAGCCACTCCTTGCCTCCGACCTTGGTGACCCAGAATTTGATGCCGTTGTTTCCTTTGGGGCCGAGTTTCCAGTCCCATTCGAGTTCGAAATCGGAGTATTCGTCCTTGGTGATGAGTGCGCCTGCACCTTTTCCAGAGAGGTGAATGGTTCCGTCGGACTCGGTGCTCCAGCCTGCCGCGGGTTTGTCGCCGCTGAGTGCGGTGAAATCGGCGAGGGTGAGTTTCACGGGATCCGATGCAATCGCGCTGGTTGCGAGCAGGAGGGAGAGGAGGAGGGGACGCATAGTTTTGATGAGATATCGGTGTTGCACTTAAACGGTCGGCAGCGGATTGGTCGAGCGAACAACGCTGGGGGATGGGAATCGGTTTTCGTGTGTTCGGAGTGGTGAGTCGAGGTTTGGGATTGATGCGAAAGGGACAGGGGAATCCAAACTGCTTAAGGATGCGTCAACTACTCCCCAGACATGTCGACTGTTCCTGAATCGCATCCGTTTTTGAAGTCCGAGGCTCTTTTCCGAAGGGCGCAGCAATGTATTGCGGGAGGGGTAAACAGTGGGATTCGTAAGATGGAGGTCCCTGTACCGCTGTATTTTGAGCGGGGTGAAGGGTCTCGGTTGTACGATGTGGACGGGCGAGAGTACTTGGATTTTCAGATTGGTCAGGGGGCGATTTTGTATGGGCACGCGCCGGCGGGAATGGCTGATGCGATTGCGGCGCAGGCGCGGTTGGGGACGCATTGGGCGGCGCAGTCGGAGTTAGAGATTGAGGTGGCGGAGCGGTTGCAACGGATGATTCCGGGGGCCGAGCGGGTGCGGTTTAATAGTTCGGCGACGGAGGTGGTGACAGCGGCGTTGCGGATTGCGCGGGCGCACACGGGACGTCGGAAGATTTTAAAGTTTGAGGGTCACTATCATGGGTGGGCGGATGAAGGGTTGGTGGGATTTGCGCCGCCGGCGGACGCGTGGGGTTCGGAAGATGAGCCTGCGCGTTTGCACCCTAGCAAGGGCGTGATTCCAGAGGTGTTAGAGACTTTTCTGGTGGTGCCGTGGAATGATCCTGATCGCTTGAGAAAAACAGTGGAGCGGCATCGGGGAGAGATTGCGGCCATTATTTTTGAGCCGGTTCTTTGCAACACGTGTTGTATTCCGGCGGAGGACGGAATGGTTGCGACGATTCGCGAGCTGTGTGATCGCGAAGGGATGTTGATGATTGCGGACGAGACGATTACGGGGTTTCGGTTTGGAGCGGGCTGTGCGCAGGGTTTCTATGGGTTTGAGCCGGACCTGACGATTTTGGGAAAGGCGGTGGGTGGCGGACTTCCCTTTGCGGCGTTGGTGGGGAAGGCGAGTGCGTTTCGGACGGTGTTGAGTGGCGAGGTGGTGCATGCGGGGACGCTGAACGGGAACCCGCTGTGTTTGGCGGCTGCGAAGTGGTGTTTGGATGAGGTGATGGGGCGTGGGCGGGAGCATCCGGCGGAGTTGATTCGGTTAGGGAAGCAGTTGATGCAGGGGTTGGAGGAGATGGCTTTGCGACATGGAGTTCCGTTGCGGCCGCAGGGGCCGGGGTTGGTTTTCCATTCGGTGATGTTGAAGCGGGGGGCGTTGGAAGGGCCGGTGCGGAACTATCGCGATTACGTGCAGCGGCACGATGCGCAGCGTTGGGCGCATTTGCGGCGTTGTTTTTTGGAGGCAGGAGTGCGCGCGATTGAGCGCGGGCTTTGGTTTCTGAGTTTGGCGCATCGTGAGGAGGAGGTATCGGAGGCGTTGCGTCTTGCGGAAGGAGCGATGGCGCGTCATGCGGCGGAGTGGTCCAAGGTGTGAATGAGTCGATGAAGCCGCGCGTCCTAGTTGCTGGGTTGTTTCATGAGACGCACACCTTCTTGCGTGAGCGGACGGGATTGGATGCGTTTGAGAAAAGGGGTGGCGCGGCCATGCTTGCGTGCGCGGGCGATGCATCGCCGTTGGGCGGTGCGTTGGAGACAGCGGGTTCGCTCGGGTGGGAAGTGGTGGCTGGGGTGGATTGGCGGGCGACGCCGAGTGGAACGGTGGAGCGCGAGGTGTTCGAGCGGTTTTGGGGAGAGTTGGCGATGCATCTTGGGGACGGGTTTGATGGGATTTATCTGGTGCTGCACGGCGCCATGGTTTGCGAGGGGATGCGGGATGTTGAAGGTGAGCTTCTGGAGCGTTTGCGGAAGAGGGTTGGGATGGAGATGCCGATTTTTGGAGTGTTTGACTTGCACGCAAACTTCTCGGCGCGGATGACGCAGCTCGCAAATGGGTTGGTGGGGTACCGCGAGAACCCTCACACGGACGCGCGGGATGCTGCGGTGCGCGGTGTTCGATTGATGGATGCGTCGATGCGGGGGGGGCGGCGGTTGACGATGGCGCGGTGTCGGGTGCCGGTGATTTGGCCTCCGAGCGGGACGGGAACCGCTCAGGATCCGATGCGAACGCTGGAAGCGTTAGCGCGTGCGGCCGAGGCGGAGGGGCAGGTGGAAGCGGTGAGCATTTGTGCTGGCTATGCGTATGCTGATACGCCGGATACGGGGGTGGCCGTGGTAGTTGTCGCGGGGGATGAGGCGGAGGCGAAGGCGGTGGCGGAACGGATTGGGCGGGTTGCGTTTGAGATGCGAGCGTTGGGGTTGGCTGCTGATTTGCCTAAGGAGGAGGTGAGGCGGTTGGTGGAGCAGCACGGTGATTTGGGGAGGGGGGTGATGGTTGTGGCGGAGCAGGCGGACAACATCGGAGGTGGGGCGCCTGGGGACGGAACTGGGTTGCTCGCTTGGTTTTTGGAGTGGGGGGTTCAAGGGGCGCTGGTTGCCATCAATGATCCTGAGTCGGTGGAGGTGGTTGGCGCGGCATGCGCGGGGACGGTGGTTGAGCTGCGTGTGGGAGGACGCGGGAGCGAACTTGGAGGGAGTTCGCTTGATGGTGAGTTTGAGGTGGTTCGGACTGGGGAAGGTTTGTTTCAGCTCGAGGATCCGAACAGTCACCTGGCTTCGATGAGCGGGAACTTTTTTGACATGGGACGCTGCGCGGTGGTGCGTCGAGGCGGGGTGACGATTCTGCTGACTTCGCGCAAGACGCCTCCGTTTGATTTGGGCCAATGGCGGAGTCAGGGGTTGGAGCCGTCCGCGTTCCGAGTGATTGGAGTGAAGGCGGCGGTGGCCCATCGGCGGGCATACGACCCGATTGCCACCGCGCAGATTTGGGCGGACGTGCCGGGGCCTTGTTCGGGGAACTTGCGAGAGCTGCCGTATCGCGAGGTGAGTCGTCCGGTTTATCCGTTGGACGATGCGCCAACGTTTTCAATGTTATGAATCCTAACCTGATAATCGATATTCACTTGGACATCTCCATGAATGCCATGGAGTTCAATCGCGACCAGACGTTGAGTTTGGAAGAGATCCGTCGGTCTGAGTTGTTTTCTACGGATGGAGTGGTGCATCGGACGCGGAACACGGTGTGTTTCCCGGAACTGCGGCGGGGTCGGGTAGGCATCATTGTGGCGACACAGATTGCGCGGTATTCGCCGAAGTTTCATCAGTTACCGGGATGGCGTAGTCCGCAGCAAGCGTGGGCGCAGACGCAGGGGCAGTTGGCCTATTACCGTGCGATGGAGGAGATGGGGCACATGCGGCAGTTGCGGACAGCGGAAGAGGTGCGGACGCATGCGGCGTTGTGGCGGGCGGCGGATGATGATGCAGCGGCGTGTTTACCGATTGGGTATTTGCTGAGTTTGGAGGGGGCGGATTCTATTTTGAGTTGGAAGCATTTGGAGCGGTCGCGTGCCGACGGGTTGGTGGCGCTGGGCCCGGTTCATTATGGGCCGGGGATTTATGGGCATGGTACGGATGACGCGGGTCCATTAACGGAGAAGGGGCGTGAGTTGCTTCGCGAGATGGAACGACTTGGCATCATATTGGATGCGACGCATTTGTGTGATGAGAGTTTTGAGGATGCGCTGAACCGATTTTCTGGACCGGTGTGGGCGAGTCACCACAACTGTCGCGCCTTGGCGAACTGGAATCGCCAGCTGGCGGATGACCAGATTCGGCGGTTGGTTGAGCGGGGTGCGGTCATTGGGATGGCGTTTGACGCGATTATGATGGTGCACGGGTGGACCTATCGCCGGTCGAAGCCTGAGGATTTTGATCTTCGGATTTCGAAGATTTGCGAGCACATCGACCACATTTGTCAGATTGCGGGGAATGCGTCGCATGTGTGCATTGGGACGGATTTAGACGGGGGGTTTGGGACGGAGCAGACGCCGAGGGATTTGGACAGCATTGTGGATATTCGGACGATTGGTGGGGATTTACGGAAGCGCGGGTATTCGGAGGCGGACATTGAGGGGATTTTCAGCGGGAACGTGATTCGCTTTTTGGAGCGGAGTCTGTGATGTGGGACGGGCGATGCGAGTGAACTGAGGGAACGCAGGAATGTCGGCCGAGAGCGACCGTTCGGACGGGTTTAGCGGGATGCAGCGCGCGGTGATTGCCGTGGCGATGGCGAAGGCGTTTCTTTTGTACCTGGACCGGACGTGTATGGGGGCGGTGGTGCAGTCGACGAGTTTTCAGAATGAGATGGCGTTGGGGAAGGCGGAGGTGGGGTCGGTGATGTCGTCCTTTTTTCTGGCGTACGCATTGGGTCAGATGCCTGCGGGTTGGATGGCTGATCGGTTTGGGCCTCGTCGGATGTTGGTGACGTATGTGGTGTTGTGGTCGGTGTGCACGGCGTTGACGGGATGGGTGCAGGGATTGTCGGCGTTGGTGGTGGTACGGATGGCGTGTGGGTTGGCTGAGGCGGGGGCGTATCCGGCGATCACGCGTTTGGTGGGGTCGTGGTTTGGGACGGTGGGGCGTGCGCGGGCGAGTGGTTTGGTTGCGATGGGGGGCCGGATCGGGAATGCGTTAGCGCTGGGTTTTACGGCATGGGCGATTGCGTGGTTCAATGGGTGGAGACCGGTGCTGTGGGTGTATGGGGTTGCGGGGTTGGTGCTTGCGGTGGTGGGTTGGCATGTGCTTCGAGATCAACCGAGGCAGGATTCTGAGGTTGCGGAGACGAGGGTGGGTGGGGGCGTTTCCGTTCCGTGGCGTGCACTGTTGATGGATCCTGGGTTGTGGATTTTCAACGTGGGCGCGATTGGGATGAACCTTGGGTGGGCGTTTTTGATTACGTGGTTGCCGAGTTATTTGCGGGAGGTCCACGGGATGGATGCGGTGGTGACGGGGACTTGGATTTCGTGGGCGCTTGCGTTTGGGATGACTGGGATGTTGGTCGGGGGATGGTACGGCGATTTTTGTGTGCGACGGTTTGGGGTTCGATGGGGCCGTCGGTTACCGATGCTGACCGGAGGAGTGGTGGCGGCGCTGTGTTATGGGGTGGCGCCTTTTCTACCGGGGCCGGGGTGGGTGGTTGCAGCTTGTGGCTTGGTCGCATTTGCGAGCGACTCGGTGACTCCTTCCATTTGGGGCATGGTGCAGGACATTGGTGGATCGCGGGTTGCGTCAACGATGGCGTGGGTAAACATGTGGGGGAATCTTGGCGCGTCGCTGGTTGCGAAGGTGATTCCGTGGTTGATTGCGAGTCGGTTTCACTGCACGGACTGGCGGGAGACGTTTTTTCTGTGTGGAGCGGGCTTTCTGACGCTCGGGCTGAGTGCGCTTGCTGTGGATGCTCAGAAGCGGATTGGTGCGGGTGTCGGTGGTTGATGTCTTAGCGGGGCGAAATCTCTGACGGGAGGAATCAACCGGTTGTCAGTTGTGGTGGTGGCTCAGGCGAGCATTGTTCTGACGTGAGGGAGCGCGCGATTGAATGCGTCTCGAACCTCCTCCGAATCCGGAATCCGCACCAGTTGAAACGCGTGTTCGATTACGACCTCGGTCAGACCTTCCGAGGAGATGAGAAAGCGAATGTCATCGAGGTCCTGGGGGTCCTCACCTCCATCATTTTTGTGAGAACGAGGTCGATTGCATCAGGGTGGAAAAGTTTTAACCGTCTCAGGGCGGGACGTAAAATCCCGCGCACGTGACTCTTCCATTCGGGTCTGAGAAACACCTGATCCTCTTGGAATATGTGCGTCAGATACAGTCCTCTCGAGTTGAGTTGGCTATTAAGGAGTTGTTATGCAACCCAAAACTGATTGTCGTTCTCAATCGTTTGGATGTCCAAGAAGGGCCGGATGATATCTATGTCGAGGGAGTTTGCCACCTCCTCCGGGGGATTCGGAAAACCAAGGGCCAACGCAGCCCGCCCGTAGACGATGAGCGAAGCATCATGGTCTAGGAGATCATCCAGCGTGACAGCAATGAGTTCTGCGTTCGTCATGTGGCTGGTGAGGTGGGGCGCTGCCACTCTGTGATCAGGTTTTTGCCGACACCACGCTGATAACCACTCATCGCGACGAAGCGTGTTGGGTGGGGCATCACACCGGGACGGATAGGGGGGCACGGTCGAAGAAGACTCAGAAGAGCGGGCCAGTACGAGTTATCGGGTTCGAATGTCTTCCCGCACTCTGCCACGAAGCGAATCACGGCTTCACTTCTTTCGTGGAGTGCCAGACGTGCAACTAAGCCCGCATCGATACCGGCGGCGCCGAGCATTGCGGCCCCACAACGGATGCTATGTGAGCTGTACACTCCGGCAGTGTTGAGAAGTGCTAGCGCCAGTTCTTCGTTTGAAAAAATCTGAAGGGGAATGAGTTCGCCAACAGGTTCGTTTCCTTGGCGGTAGTGCCGGCAGCCTCGCTGCACGGCAAGCGTCCATAGGTCATCAGGGGCTTTTAGCCCTAGGCACCTGACCTTGCGGAGCAAAGGTGAGCAGTGGGTGGAGGTGCCCAGCTTATTCGCCAAAGTTGATATCATGTTTGCTGGAAAGGTTAGCGTTTGGACGATGCGATGTAAAAGGGCCCCGAGTGGGGGTTAGTTGCAATCGGCTTGTTTGACTGAAAATACATTGGATTTGAACGGACGGCTGACGGCTCGTGACGGAGGAGACGGGCGTGTAAGCTGCTTGGCGTTGCGGTCATGTCCGAACAAGAGCAGAGCGGGTTTCATGAGGGGGTGACGATTCCGATGAAGCCAATCCTCTGGGATTCATTGATTTAGGTGGGAACGCTTTTGAGATGACTGGCACACTGAAGGCGGGGGCGAAGTCGAACGTGCAGATGGCCATGATTCGAGGCGGAAGTTGGAGTCGGATTGCGAGCTATGCACAACCTCAGTTGCGTGGATCGCACTCAACGTTCCTTGATGGGGTTCACCCAAGTTACGGTTTCAGGGTGTGTTGCGAGATGCGCTGAGCCCGGCGAACAGAGGATCTGGCGACGCGATTTTCGCAAAGGTCAGTCACTCTGCTCCGCCGAATGTTCGGACTCTCAATCGGGCGTCGCGGATTTCAGCGAGGGAGCGATCGGAGGGTCTGGATTGCGGCGGCGCGGTCGGGGGCGCGGAAGACGGAGGTTCCCGCGACGAGCGTGTCGGCCCCTGCGGTGACGCAGGCTCCCGCGTTTGCGGTGGTGATGCCGCCGTCCACTTCTAGGCGGAAGTTAAGGCCTTGTGAGCGCCGAAGGTCGGCCGCCTCCGCGATGCGGGGGAGCATTTCTTGGATGAAGGGTTGTCCGCCAAATCCTGGTTCAACGGTCATGATGAGGAGCAAATTAATCTGACCAAGGTACGGGATGACTTTTTCCAAGGGGGTCCCGGGTTTCAGCGAGAGGCCTGCGGACAGGCCCGCCGTGCGGATGTCGTGAAGCGTCTTAGCGACGTCGCAATCGGCTTCGACGTGAATCGTGATGTTCCGCGACGATTTGAGGAATCGGGGAAGGTAGTGGTCCGGGCGACAGACCATTAAGTGGGTATCGAGAGGCTTGGTGGCTACGGATGCTCCGGCGTCCACAAAAGCGGGGCCGAACGAGATGTTGTCCACGAAGTGTCCGTCCATCACATCCATGTGAAGCCAGTCAGCACCAGCGGCCTCGATTGAACGAATCTCGTCGTGTAGACGGCCAAAATCGCAGGCGAGGATGGATGGGGCGATGAGGAGGGGGTGCAGGGACATGGTTTGGAGGCCTTGATTGGGGCGTTCGGATTGGGACTGTCTTTGGTCTAGATAGCGGTAGCGAGCGTGGGGTCACAAGTCCGCGAATGGCGATGGCTCAGGGCTTCTTTTTTCCGAAGGCTTCGAAGGTGGTGGCGGCGAACCGTTTCCATTCGTTTTCGATGAGGTCGGGATTGGCTGATCCGCTGTGGATGAGTAGGCCGTGCCGAAGCCGCAGCGGCGTACTGGGCTCGATGGTGTGGGGGTTGCGGAAGGTCGTGGCGACTCCCATCCAACCGTCGCCTCGCACATGAAACTCGACGGGGTGGTGGAGGTTTTTGGGGTGATCCATGAGGGTGATGCCTTCGTCGGTGCTGGCAGTGATGGGGCCCGAGTAATCAACCCAGCGAGCGGGTTTGCGGAAGCACTCCTTCTCGTTGATGCCGCCTTCGGAGTTCGTGATGCGTCCGCCACCGTCGTGGACGCCGATGCTTTTCGCCATGCGGACTCCAAGGAATCCGAAGGCGGTTGCGCCGAGGACGACGGGTTCTTTTGGTGCAATGAGTTCGGAATCGATGTCGATGCGCCAGAGGTTCGTGGGCGTGATGGTTTTTTGGTTCGGCAGGCTCCTCGGATCCGAGGTCATCAGGGGGGTGAGGGTGATGCGCCGATTTTCGGTGAGGACGGTGTTGCCTGCCTTGTCTTTCCAAAGGGCTTTGATTTCAGCCGCGCAATGATCGTCCGCATCTTCGAGTCGGGCGATGTGGACGGTTTCGATGGTGCCCCCGTTATCGGCCCAGAAGGAGGTTCCTGCGACGTCGTTATGACTGATCCAAATGGAGTTATGGTGCGAGTGGCTGATGGGGTCATGGGGATGTCCCATGCGGGTGAGCGGGATACCTGACGGGCCGAGGACTGGATAGAGAAAGGGACGGCGCATGTTGGATCCGCCGTCGAGGCCGAGGACCTTGGTCCCGTTGATGAGGAAAGAGAGGCTGTTTCTTGGCTCGGGGATGACTTGGACGAGGGGCGGGTTTTTTCGTGGTTCGATCTCGGTTTGCGCGGAGGCGGAAAGGGCGAGCGAGCCGAGGACCGTGAGGCTGAGGAGGGTGAACCGCATGGCGAGGAGGGGTGCAGAAAGTGCACCAGTTGCTTCGAAGGAGGATGCCCATTCGGTGCCGTGCTGATGTGCGGCGATGGGTGTGGATGTTTTCGGTGTGAGCGGGGTTGCGGGTGAACCGATAAGATTTCGGCTCACTGGATTGGTTGTTTGGGTGGGTTGAGTCTGAAAAAATGCGGCAAACGGCGGGGCGCGGGGCGACAAGATGAGTGACGAATCATGAGTGACCCATCTGATGACGAGCGGACTGCGACGTTTCTCCGGCTTTATGCGGAGAGCGAACTCGTTTTGCGGGCATATGTTCGGTCGTTGGTGCCGACGCGGGAGATGGCCTCGGAGGTGATTCAGGATGTGCTTTTGGTTTTGTGGCGGAAGTTTGAGAGCGCTGAGAACTTCAAAGCGTGGTCATTTGGTGTGGCGCGGAAGATTGTTGCGCGTCACATGCGGAGTCGGGCACGGGACCGACACGTGTTTGATGACGAGTTGGCGGAGAAGTTGGCGGACGATGCCTTGCGGCTTGCGGAGGAGCACAATCATCAGCGCGAGGCGTTCGAGCATTGCCTTGAGGGGCTGCGTTCAGAGCACCGGGATTTGCTTTTATTAGCGTATTCCAGAGGGGTGAAGATGGAGGAGTTGGCCCGGCAGCGCGGGCAATCACCGATGTCGTTGTACAAGTGGCTGCATCGGGTTCGGATGGCGCTTTTCGAGTGTGTGCAGCGACGTGTTCGTCGGGAGGGGATGGCATGAGTGAGAACCCGCACGAGCGGATTCATCGGTATCTGATGGATTTGATGGACGCTTCGGAGCGTCCCTCGTTTATTGCTGATTTGAAGCGGGATGCGGTGTTGAGGTCCCTGTATTTGCATCACGTGAATCTGGACATTGCGTTGGAGGGGAAAGCGGCGCTGGGGGCGGGTGAAAGCTCGGATGCTGGGATTCGGAGAACGCTGAGTGAGGGTGTGAGGACGGAGCGCTTGATTGGGGATTGGCGAAGGGTTGCGCTGGGGATTGCGGCGGTGTTTGTGGTCGGTCTTATACTACTGAGTGGCGGGGGTTGGGGGCGCGTGATGCATGTCGGGGAGGGTGCTGAGATTCGCTCGGGAAGAGCGGCGCGCATTGCGCGAGCGGGTGAGGTGTTAAAGGCGGGCGATCGTGTGCATTCCCAGGGGAAGGGTGGCGTTAAGTTGTCGGTGAAAGGGTTGGGGCGGGTCGAACTCGGACCTCACACGAGCGTAGGGTGTTTGCTGAGGGAGCGGGTGTTGGAGGTGGAGCGGGGGTTTGTGGAAGTGGATGCTGATCGGCAACCGATGAATCGTCCGTGGCGTCAGCGGACGCCGCATGCGGAGACTTCGGTGATGGGGACGCGTTTTGCGTTGGCCAGTTCGGAGGGGAGGACCGCGTTGCGCGTGAGCGAAGGGTCGGTCCGATTGAAGAACTTGGTCTCGGGCGAGACGGAATCCGTCGTTGGGGGGCGGCGAGCTTTTGTGGAGGGAGGTGAGTTGGTGGGGGCGAGAGAGAGTCGCCTTGGGAGTGTACTTTTGTTGACCTCGCGAACTGCGCCATCAGGCGATTTTGTGGGGACTGGCGATTTGGAGCAGCGGGTGAAGGCGGTGAAGATGTTGGGTCTGATTGCGGAGCGATTGGTGGTGGCGAGGTTGTGGGGGTTGGGTTTTCGAGTTGAGGTCCGACATTTCGACGAAGTGCAGAAGCACGATTTGGAGGATCGGGCGTTGGTGGTGGTTTCGATGATGGCGGACGGGGCGGGCGAATCTGGCTTGAAGCGGATTGGGTTGGTTCGGGAGAGAGTGCCGGTGATTTGTTTGGATGCGGAGGGGTACCGTCCGCTTGGGATGGTGGCGGATGACGGTTCGGGTTGGGGTTATGTTGATGATGGACTTGATGCGATGGTGATGGATCGGGGGCATGTGCTGAATCGGTCAATGAGAGCGTCTGGGATGGGGTTGCTGGGATCGGTTAAGGGGTGGGGGTGTCCGTTGGATGGGGGAGTGGTGCATGCGGCGTTGGCTCAGCGCGCGGACCGAGCGGTTTGGTTTTCGTTTGATAAAGGAAGCGCGATGAGCGGGATTGCGGCACCGGACCGCCGTGTGGGTCTTTTTTTGGAGCCGCATTCGATCACGGTTCCGGATAGCCCACTTTGGCACGCATTGGATGCGTCCGTGGATTGGGCGGTTTCGGAGGGCCGGGATGAGTGAGAGAGTTTTCTTGTGGGGATGGTTAGCAGCCACAGCTGGGCAGGGGACGGACGGGGTGGGGTTTCGGCACTGCGTTTGCGGTATGAGGAAGGGCGTTTCGGTTGTGTGGCGGTGGCGGATTTTTTCTGCTGAGCCCAAACATCCTCGAAAGGGTCGTGTTGTTTATGCAGAGTGAAAATATGAGTAGTTCCACCCCCGCCGGAGCGACGAGTGATCCGTCCTCTTTTCTTGTCTCAACCCACCGCCGTTTGGCGGAGGAGATGGGCAAAGTGATTGTTGGTCAGACCGAGGTGATTGAGCAGCTGCTGATCGCGGTTTTAGCGGGGGGGCATTGCTTGCTGGAGGGTGCGCCTGGGTTGGCTAAGACGGCGATGGTGCGTTCGTTGGCGGAGGCGATGCATTTGACCTTCCGCCGGATACAGTTCACGCCGGATTTGATGCCGGCGGACATCACGGGGACGGACATTATCCAAGAGGATCCGGCGACGGGGGCGAGGCGGTTTGTTTTTCAGAAGGGCCCCATTTTTTCGCAGATGCTGCTGGCGGATGAGATTAATCGGACACCGCCAAAGACGCAGGCGGCGTTGCTGGAAGCGATGCAGGAGCATGCGGTTACGGCGGCGGGCAAGACTTACACGTTGGATGAGCCGTTCTTTGTGTTAGCGACGCAAAATCCGATTGAGCAGGAGGGGACGTATCCGTTGCCGGAGGCTCAGAAGGACCGGTTTCTTTTCCATATCCGCGTGGGGTATCCAGATCGTGCGCAGGAGCGTGAAATTGTGGCGCGAACGACGGGGACGCGCTCGGGCAAGATTGAGCAGGTTATCAGCGGGGACCAGATTTTGGAGTGTCAGCGGTTGGTGCGGGAGGTACCGGTGCCGGATCATGTGTTGGATTTTGTGGTGGATTTGGTGCGGATGACGCGACCAGGCGAGGCGGATGCGCCGGCGTTTGTGAAGGAGCAGGTGGAGTGGGGGGCTGGGCCACGGGCGAGTCAGTGCTTGGTGCTGGCGGGTAAGGTGCGTGCGTTGCTCAAGGGACGGGCGCATGTCCGGATTGAGGATATTGAGGCGTTGGCGGCTCCGGTGCTGAGGCATCGTTTGGCTCCGACGTTTCATGCTGAATCGCAGGGGGTTGGGTCCGACGACATTGTGGCCCGGGTGTTGAAGGAAGTGCCTCGTCCGGGGGGCGGTTCGTTGTTGTAGGCGCTGGGTTGTCGATTCCGTTGCGATGGACGAGACGTTCGGCGTGAGGCTGAGGGAGGAGTTGGCCGGTTTTACGGCGACTTCGGCGTGGCTACAGTTCATGGCGAAGCAGGTGCTCGAGGGTTTTTGCAACGGTCTGCATCGGTCGCCGCACAAGGGAAGTAGCGTGGCGTTCAAGCAGCATCGTCCGTATGTGGCGGGAGATGAGATTCGGCGACTCGATTGGAAGGTGTTTGCGCGGTCGGACCGATTTTACATTCGGGAGTACGAGGAGGAGACCAACCTGCGGGCGAGCTTGTTGGTGGATGGGAGCGGTTCGATGGAGTATCGCGGTTCGCGGTCCACGATGAGCAAAGGGGAGTATGCGCGCGTGTTGGCTGCGATTTTCACGCAACTACTGATTCAGCAGCAGGATGGAGTGGGTTTAGTGACGTTTGACACGCGGGTTCGCGAGTTCATTCCGGTACGCTCTCGGCCGGGGCATTTGAATGTGATCACGGAGGCGTTGGCTTTGTCGTCTCCGGGCGGGGAGACGTCGTTGGTGGGAGTGATTGAGGAGGTGACTCGGCGGATTGCGGCGCGCGGGTTGGTGGTATTGTTTTCGGACTGTTTTGGGGAGGTGGCGGAACTGGTTCGTGTGTTGGGGGCGTTA
>JBIIXW010000125.1:0-9681 GCA_044347165.1 Chthoniobacteraceae bacterium | reverse complement strand
TTCGCGTTCACCCGAGATTTCAATGGGGACGGTTGGATGGACGTGATGGTGTACGGGTTTCCGGGGAAGGAGGCGGTGTGGTACCAGAATCCGGCGGGGCAGGCGGGACACTGGAAGAGGCATGTGGTTTTTGATCAGGTTGATAACGAGTCGCCGACGTTTGCGGACGTGGATGGGGATGGTGTTCCGGAGATCGTCTGCACGCGGGCGGGTTTTCTTGGGTACGCGAAGATGGACAAAGCGGATCCGACGAAACCGTGGGTCTTTCATGCGGTGTCGCCCCAGGGCAAGTGGGCGAAGTTCACGCACGGGTTGGGGGTGGGGGATGTGAATGGTGATGGGAGAATGGATTTGTTGGAGGGGGGGGGGGGGGGGCAGCAACCGGCTTCCTTGGAGGGAGATCCTGAGTGGAAGAAGCATCCGCTGCCGCTCGGCGCAGGCGCGCAGTATTATGTGGGGGATGTGAACGGTGACGGGAAACCCGACATTATTGGGAGTACGGCGGCTCACGGGTACGGGCTTGCGTGGTGGGAACAGGTGGTGGGTGAGGGCGGCGAGATTCGGTTTCGCAAACATCTCATCATGGGGGATAAGGAGGCAGATAACCGGTACGGGGTGAAGTTTTCGCAGCTTCACGCCTTGGAGTTTGTGGACATGAACGGGGACGGGCTGCGGGATATTGTGGTGGGAAAACGTTTTTGGGCGCATGGGCGCACGGGCGATCCAGAGCCGAATGCGCCTGCGGTGGTGTATTGGTTTGAGTTAAGCCGAGGGAAGGACGGGGTTCGGTTCATTCCGCACCTGATTGACGATAACTCGGGGGTGGGAACGCAGGTGACGGTTGCAGACGCGAATGGGGATGGGTTGTTGGATGTGGTGGTTGGGAACAAAAAAGGCGTGTTTGTGAATCTGCAAACTCGGCGTGAGGTGCCACCGACGGAGGCTGCGTCGGCTGCTCCGAAGGAGATTGAAGGGTTTGTCGAGCAGGTGACGGATGTAAAATAAACAATTGGAAATGAAACAGATGAAGAGGATTGCTTTTGCATTGCTGGCGTTGAGTTTTTCAACGGGTATCTCGTTTGCGGCTGACACCGCTGAGGAGCCGGGACCCACTCATGCGGCGGTCTCGTACGGGGCGCATGCGCGCAACGTGTTGGACATTTGGTTGGCGAAGGGGGATGGGCCGCGCCCGTTGCTAGTTCACATCCATGGCGGGGGGTGGACGACCGGCGATAAGAAGGTGGCTCCTAAGGCCGTGAAAGTCTTTTTGGATAAGGGGATATCGTACGCGTCGATTAATTATCGCCTGACGCCTGACAATCCGCTTCCGGCGCCGGTGCATGATGCGGCGCGGGCGATTCAGTTCATCCGGACGAAGGCGCGTGAGTGGAATCTGGACGGGAGCCGCATTGCGTTAACAGGTGGCAGCGCAGGTGCGTGCTCTTCGATGTGGTTGCTCTTTCACGATGACCTTGCTGACCCGAAGGCGCAGGACCCCGTGCTGCGTGAATCGACGCGTGTTTGTGCGGCGGCGGTGAGCGGTGGCCAGACATCGATTGATCCGAAAGTGATTGAGGGCTGGTTGGGACCGAACGTGTTGAAGCATCGGATGATCAACATGGCGGTTGGGGAGAAGACAATTGAGGGGGCTCTGGAAAACTACGAGAAGCACAAGCCGCTCTTTGTGGAGTTTTCGGCCTATAATCATGTGGATAAGAATGATCCGGCGCTGTTTATGTCGTACGGGGGTGACATGACCTTGCCGTCGAAGGATGCGGGGCACGGGATCCATCATCCGGTGTATGGCGTGAAGTTGAAGGAGAAGTGCGTCAGTGCTGGTGTGGAGTGCCATCTCTTGATTCCCGGCGTTTCAAAATCTGATAAGTACAACGGAGCAAACGACTTTTTGATGGATAAGTTGTTGGCGAAGTAGGGGCTTGGAGTTCCAACTCGTTCTTTTTGAGATGGTAGTCAAACTGAGTCGTTTCGTTCCGAAGTGGAGCAGGGCGGCTCTGTTCGTCGGGATGTTTGCTTCCCTTGGGATGGCATCTGCGGCACCGACGTCTAAAGCGCCCTATGACGCTCATGCGGATGGGGGGAAGCAGATTGATGCAGCTTTGGTTTCTGCGCGGAAAGAGGGGAAACGGGTGCTCGTGCAGTTCGGTGCGAACTGGTGTGTTTGGTGTATCCGGCTCCATGGATTGTTTGCTTCCGATGAACGGATTGCGGCGCGGTTAAGGGAGTCTTACGTCGTGGTTTTGATTGATATGAACGAGGGCCGCAATGCTTCGGTGAACGAGCGGTATGGGAAGCCGACGCGGTTTGGCCTTCCGGCGATTGTGTTGCTGGATGCCGAGGGGAAACCGTTGGTCACTCAGGACACGGAGGAGTTTGAGACGGGCAACGGGCATGACCCTAAGAAGGTGCTCGCATTCCTTGAGAAGTGGGCGAACAAGTCTCGGTGATGGCGGGTGTGGTCGGTGCCGGCTATTTGATGGGGACGTCGAGTTGATCGAGAAGGAAGGTCAGCACGTCTGCTTTTTGGGCGATGCGCTCGGAGAGTCCGGTGCCCATGCCGTGTCCGGACGATGCGCTGAATCGCGCGAGAATGGGATGCCCTGAGCTGGATGCCGCCTGAAGACGGGCGGTCATGCGGCGCGAGTGGGCGGGATTGACGCGTCCGTCGGTTTCCCCTGCGAGGAAGAAGACGGCGGGGTAGGCGGTGCCATCGTTGACGCGGTGGAAGGGGGAGTAGGCGTGAAGTGCCTTGAACTGTTCGAGGTTTTTTACGGTGCCGAACTCGGTGATGTTGAATGCGCCGTTGGGATCGAGTTCGACGCGGAGCATGTCAAAGATGCCGACGTGAGCGACGACGGCGCGAGCGAGTTGAGGGTTTTGCGTGAGAAATGCGCCCATGAGGAGTCCGCCATTGCTGCCGCCCTCGACGGCGAGCTTTTCGGGACGTGTGTAGCCTCTCTGGATCAGGTGGTGGGCGCATGAGGCGAAATCATCGAACACGTTTTGTTTGCGGGTGAGATTTCCGGCGAGGTGCCACTGTTCGCCGTACTCGCCTCCACCGCGTAGGTTGGCGATGACGTGGATTCCGCCGTGATCGAACCAGAGACGGGTTTCGAAGTTGAATCCAGGACGCATGCAGTGTCCATAACCCCCGTATCCGTAGAGGAGTGTGGGATTGTTTCCGTCGAGGGGTGTTCCTTTCTTTTTGAGGATGTTGATGGGTACGCGGGTGCCGTCCTTGCTGATGGCGAACTCGCGGAGCGCCTCGATGTCGCTAAAATCGACGGGGGACGAGTTACGGAGTGCGGTCCGCTGAACGGTTCCCTCGTTGGGGTTGTAGCTGAGCCACTCGGAGGGCGCGATGAAGCTGGATTGGCGGAAGAGCAGGTTGCCGTTGTGTTCGATTGCTCCGGAGACTCCTGATGCGGTAGGGAGAGGGACTTCACGACGAAATACGCCGTGTGCATCGCATTCTCGAATGCGTGAGGGACCGCCGACCATTTCGACGAGGTACAACGCCTTGGCGGTGGAAATCACCCTTTCGATGACTGCTTCTCCTTCGGGGACGGTAAGACGAGCCGATTCGAGGGTTTCGTCGATGGCCATCTGAAGGATTTTGCCTCGGGGGGCATCTTTGATGGACCGAAGGTAGAGCGATTTGCCGTCATGACTGAACTCGACCTGCTTGATCCCGTCTTCGTGGCGGGTGATTTGTCGCCACGACGCATCGGGTTGAGTTTCGCGGATGTGGTGGGCGAACTCGCCGCCGTCCCCATTCGCGACGCTCGCTAAGATCCAGCGTCCGTCTTCGGAGGCGTGCAGGTCGATTTCTGCGATGCGGGGGAAGTTGTTTCCGGCCGAGTAACTGTCCTGATTGGTGGGGGTACCGATTTTGTGGAAGTAGATTTTTTGGAAGAAGTTGAGATCGGCGTCGGGCCGTTCACCTGCGTGGGGGTAGCGGGTGTAGAAGATGCCGGTGCTGTCGGGAAGCCACGCAGCGCTGCCGCCTCCGGTGGGGTATTGAACGCGAGGGATGCGGTCGGCCAGCCGTTCGCCGGTGTCGGTGCGAAAGAAGTGGAGGGATCCGTCCTCGCTCCCATTTTCGGACAGGCAGACGGCGATGAGTTTTCCGTCAGGCGAGGGGACGTACCAGTCCATGGCGACCTGCCCTTTCGGATCGAGTTCGTTGGGATCGAGGACGACTTTTTCTGAGGTGAGGTCATGGGGTGAGGCGAGCGTGACGAGGAGGCGCTGTTGTTTGGGTGGCTGAAACTTGAGGGCGAAGAGGCGACCGGGGCGCGCGGTGATTCCGCTGTGGGAAGGGGTGTCCTTCGCGTACATCGCGTGGAGTTTGGTTTCAAGTTGGTGGCGGACGGGACGTGCGTCGAGCCAGGCGCGGGAGTGATGGTTTTGTTGCGCGGTCCACTCTTTTACGTCTGCGGAGTTTGCCGCTTCGAGCCACTGGTAATCGTCGGTGACTGTGACGCCGTGGTACTCGTTGGTGACTGGCTGTTTCCGTGTGGTTGGGTGTGTGTTTGCGAGAATCGACATGGCGGGTAGGAGGAGGGCCAAGTGAGGGCTTTGAGGAGGCTAGACGGGAGGTGGTGCATGGCTTCAGCGGGTTGTTGGCGCGCGGAAGGATTTGAGGTCGACCAGGGTTGGTTCGTCGGTAGCAGACTCGATTTTGGCGATATGGTCGTCGAACCGTTTGAGCGTTTCGGCGGGGGCCTTTTTAACGTTGGCGAGGTAGGTGCGGAGTTCGCGAAGTTTGGGGAGGAGGGGTTTGGCGTGGGCTCCGTAGCGGTGGAGGTAGTTGAGGCATTCGCTACTCCGGTTTCTTTCGCCCCATCGATCGGGTTCGATCGTATTGACGCAGAGGTCCATGCCTTCTCGGATGCGAAGGCGCGAGAGCAGGTCGATACCGGCGAGGCGGACTCCGTCCGCGAACATTTCGTTGCTGGGGGCCATGTTTTTGATGGCGGGCAGAATGTGCGGCAGCATTTCGGCGAGGTCATGATCGGTGAGGTGCTTGAAAGCGCGTGCGGCGGTGCCTCGGGCGATGCTGTCTTCGTGTTTAAGGAGGGCTTGGAGGGCGGGGTAGAGCTTGGTTCGGTCGACGCCGTCGAGGGATTCTTGAAGGATGCTGTTAGGAGCGCGGACGCCTGGGTAGGCCTTGAAAAGGGCGAGGCTGGCGGCGAGTGCTGCATGGCGTCGGGGATCGGCGGGGTTTGACGCGATGGTGACGGCGAGGAGGTCGCTGACACTGGCTTTGCGTTCGTCGGGTCCGAGGTGGGTGATTGCTTCTGCGGCGAGGCATTGGATCCAAGGGTCTGAATCGCGGAGCGCCTCGCGAAGTTTTTGGGCGGCCGCATCGGCGCGGGGGCCGAGTGCGCCGAGGGCTTCGATGGCGCCGTAGCGGATCGATGCGTCGGTGCTTTCGAGACGTTGGATGAGGATGCTGAGCGAGCCTTCGTCGGCGCGTTTGCCGAGGGCTGCGGCTGAGCGTTTTCGGACGAAGGGGGACCAACTTTTGAGTCCGGCAAGGAGTTGGTCGGTGGAACGTTCCTCGTATTGCTCGGGGTCGTCTTTGAAGGTGAAGTGGCGTCCGGCGGCGATAATTTCTGCGGCCTCGGCAGGGGTGAGCGGGGTGGTGACGAACGGTTTTTTACCGGTGATGCGGAGGCTTTGGAGGGGCAGGCTGAATGCGAGCAGATTGCTGCCTGAGCAGTCCCAACCGATGTAGGCGCGGTACTCTTCTGCGCCTTCGGGCGAGGGTTGGTAGAGGAAGACGTGGTCTTTGCCCCGTGCGAAGTCGTAGTGCCACGACTGCTCTTTCAGGTAGGCGCCGAGGGCGTGTGGGCCGCAGCGGGCGACGCCGAGGAGGGCCCAGAGGTGGTTGAAGTAGTTTCCGGTGTGGCCGCGCTCGCGTTCGCTGTAGGCGGCGGTGGTCATTTTTGCGAAGAAGTCAGCGGCTTCGCGGTCACCGAGAAGATCGAACAAGACGGCTCCTGCGGCGCACTTGCCGTTGTCCTCGTGCGCGGGGAATGGCAGGTGATCGCCGTACGGAATGGCGCCCTTATGGAGCCACCACCGCAGGAACTTCGCGGATTGAGTGATGGCGCGATCAAGTTCGGGGTCGCGGACACCGGCTTCGCGGGCGAGCACCATACCGATGGTGAGGCTGAGGCCCGGCTGATTCATTGCGCCGTATCCACCGAGGTTTCCGTGATCGACGGCGAACCGATGTCCCCACGTGCCGACGCCGCTTTGGCCGTGTGCGGTTTCCAGCGCGAGGCGTTTGAGGCCGGGGAGGACGGAGGCGTCACCGGTTGCGAGGACGTACTCGCTGACGAACATCATGAGGTAGCCGTAGTACCAGGAGAGGTAGCCGTTGGTCGTGAAATCGGCGGCCCAAGCGGCTTCTTTTGCCACGAGGGGGAGGTATTCTTTTTTTCCGCTGGCGAGAAGGGCCAAAGCATTGAGGGACCGAGGGATTGCATCGAGGCGTTTGGTGTAATCTGGGGCGCCCATTCGTTCGGCGAGGGTGGCGCATCCTTGCTCGAAAATGCGTTTGGATTTTTCGCAGTCGAACGGCGCGTTGGGGCCGTAGCTTCCGAGGACCGCGAGAGGGATGGTGGAATCGATCACCTTGCCTGCGCGCCAGTGCCGCACTTT
Source organism: Chthoniobacteraceae bacterium (assembly GCA_044347165.1). Classification (GTDB taxonomy): domain Bacteria; phylum Verrucomicrobiota; class Verrucomicrobiia; order Chthoniobacterales; family Chthoniobacteraceae; genus JBEEPE01. The sequence goes on along the minus strand of JBIIXW010000125.1, from coordinate 2,988 downwards.
CAGTTTTCCGTCGTTGGCTTCGGCGGCAGTTATCGCGTTGGCGAACTGAACGCGGGCGTCACTGGAGAAAAGGCCGGCATTTACGCCGATAATGACATCTTCTTTTTGGAGGATTCCTTCCGCGGGGGAGGCGGGGGCGACGTCTGTGACGAGAATCTGGCGTGCGGCTCTGGAGTGTCCGTTGGCCGCGTGGTACCAGCCTCGTGCGCCGGTGGGACCGAGGGTCCAGTCGTGTTTAGGTTTGAAGGGCAAGGCGTCAGGCGCTGTGAAGTCAATCGGACTAGCGGAACTGGATTTATCTGCTGCGTAGGAGAGGGGGAAAATGCAGAGCAAGAGAAGGATAACGGAGCGTTTCATGGCGAGTGATGGGGCGCGTTTTGGAGGAGCCCTTGCGCGTTGGCGCCGGTGGGGCGGCCTTCTGAGTGGGAGGCGTTTCGCGGTGTGGGATGCGAAACGCGCTGAGGTGTATCCGGGGACGCGGAGGGTTGTTCCGCGTCCCAAAGATTGAGCGGACTAAACCGTCGCTAGGATGGCGTTGAAGGTCTGGCTTGGACGCATGGCGGCGGAGACCTTGACTGCGTCTGGTCGGTAGTAACCGCCGATGTCTGCGGGCTTTCCTTGGACGCCAACGAACTCTGCGACGATCTGCGTTTCTTTGGCTGCGAGTTGCTCGGCCACGGGGGTGAAGACGGATTTGAGCGCGGGGTCCTTATCCTGTGTTGCGAGGGCTTGGGCCCAGTAGAGGGCGAGGTAGAAGTGACTGCCTCGGTTGTCGATGCCTGCCCCGACTTTTCGTGCGGGGGATTTATCGTTTTCGAGGAACCTTCCGTTTGCTTCATCGAGGGTGTCGGCGAGCACTTTGGCGCGAGGATGTTTTTCCACGATGCTCAGGTGTTCCAGCGAAGCGGCGAGGGCGAAAAACTCGCCGAGCGAGTCCCAGCGGAGGAAGTTCTCTTCTTGGAACTGCTGGACGTGTTTGGGAGCTGAGCCTCCTGCGCCGGTTTCGAAGAGACCGCCTCCGTTCATTAGGGGAACGATGGAGAGCATTTTCGCTGAGGTGCCGACTTCCAGGATGGGGAAGAGGTCGGTGAGGTAGTCGCGCAACACGTTGCCGGAGACGCTGATGGTATCGAGGCCTTTCACGATACGCTCGAGCGTAAACTTGCAGGCGTCGGCGGGAGCGAGCACGTGGATTTCCAGACCCGAGAGGTCGTGTTCGGGGAGGTACGCCTTCACTTTGGCGAGGATTTGCGCGTCGTGGGCGCGGTGTTCGTCCAACCAGAAAACGGCGGGGGTTTGGGAGAGGCGCGCGCGGTTGACGGCGAGTTTTACCCAGTCGCGGATGGGGGCATCTTTGGTTTGGCATCCCCGCCAGATATCGCCGGCTTCGACTTCGTGGGAGAGGCGGGTTTGTCCGCTGTCGTCGACGACTCGAACGGTGCCTTTCGCTGGGATTTCGAAGGTTTTGTTGTGGGAACCGTATTCTTCGGCGGCTTGAGCCATGAGGCCGACGTTGGGGACGCTTCCCATGGTTTTTGGGTCGAGTGCTCCGTTGGCTCGGCAGAAATCGAGAACGGCCTGATAGACGCCGGCGTAGCTGCGGTCTGGGATGAGCGCGAGGGTTTCTTGGAGGCCGCCTTTGGCGTCGTACATTTTTCCGCCTGCCCGCACCATGGCTGGCACGGATGCGTCGACGATGACGTCGCTGGGGACATGAAGGTTGGTGATGCCTTTGTCTGAGTTTACGTAGGCGAGCGCGGGTCCGTTTGCGATGGCTGCGGCGAGTTCGGATTCGAGCGTTTGGCGTTGCGCTTCGGGCAATGTTTGGAGTTTTGCGACGAGGTCTCCGATGCCGTTGTTGAAGTTGACGCCGAGGGATTCCAGCGCGGCGTTATTTCGGGCGATGTAGTCTTTGAGGAACACCTTCACGGCGTGCCCGAAGATGATGGGATCGGAAACCTTCATCATGGTTGCCTTCAGGTGCAGTGAGGCGAGGAGGCCGTCCTTAGCCGCTTGTGCGAAGGCGCGTTCGTAGAAGGCGACGAGCGCCTTTTTGCGCATGACGGTGCCGTCGAAAATTTCACCGGCTTGAAGTGGGGTTTTCTCCTTCAGAACGAGTGTTGAGCCGTCTTCTTTGACCAGTTCGATCCGAACGGTGCAGGCGGTTTGGGTGGTGAAGGACGTTTCGTTGCCGAAGAAATCGCCTTCGGTCATTGCAGCGACGTTGGTGCGGGTGGCAGTGGTCCAAGCGCCCATGGAGTGGGGGTGTTTGCGTGCGTAGTCTTTGACGGCTTTTGGGGCTCGGCGATCGGAGTTGCCTTCGCGGAGGACGGGGTTGACGGCGGATCCGAGCACTTTGGCATAGCGGGCGCGGGCATCTTTTTCGGCGTCCGTCTGAGGATTTTCGGGGAACTCGGGGAGCGCGAATCCTTGGGCTTGGAGTTCTGCGATGGCGGCTTTGAGCTGGGGGATGGAAGCGCTGATATTGGGAAGTTTGATGATGTTGGCTTCCGGCTTGAGGGTTAGGGCTCCGAGCTCCGCGAGAGCGTCTGCCGTTTTTTGGTTCGCGGGGAGGAGATCAGAGAAGGTGGAAAGGATGCGTCCGGAGAGGGAGATGTCGCGGGTTTCGACGGTGATGCCGGCGTGTTTAGTAAACGACTGGACGATGGGGAGAAGGGATTGGGTGGCGAGTGCGGGTGCTTCGTCCGTGATGGTGTAGATGATGGTGGGGGAGGTGGACATGGTCTTCGGGGGTTTGGTTGAAGTGATGAGAGATTTAACCGTCAGGAAAAAGGGGGGTCAAAGGCATTAGCGGCTTGGGGCATTTGGGGGCGGCATGTGAACGGCTACAGGAGGGGGGTATGAGAACCGAGCAGGGATTCACGATGGGGCGCCGCGATTGGTTGCGGCGGAGCGCCGCCGGTTTTGGGCATCTTGCGCTTCTGGGAATGTTGGGGGCGGAGCGCCGCGCTGAGGGGGTTGTGGTTC
>JBIIXW010000224.1:0-2953 GCA_044347165.1 Chthoniobacteraceae bacterium | reverse complement strand
CCCCTTGAAACGCCGCATCCGCTGGATTGGCGCCGTGCACCAAGATTGCCATCAAATCCAAAACAGCCCCTTGGTCGAGATTTTCTAATGCTCGACCGGCACTGCAACCTTCACAACGCGCCGAGTCCACCCCTGCCTGCCCGCCCGTCACCCAGAGAAGCCACTCATCCACACTCAATCGCTGACGGGCCATCTCAAGCCCGCCTCGCCCAGTTCCTAACTCGTGACATCTCCCACAACGCGCACCAAAGAGTTGCTCGGCCGACACAAAAGACCGGTCGCTTTCGAGCCCAACCGCAATCGCCGGAGCCAGCATTTCAAAGGTCCACCGCTCCCTCAACGGCTCTTCCATACGACACCCCACACCACCAGAAAGGAGCGCAACCACACCAGCCATCAGCGGTAGCCGAACTCCCATGCCCTAAAGCGACTCCAAGAGAACGCGAAACAAACGAGCGCAGTCCATGAATCCAGTGATCCGCTCCGCTCCCGGCCCACCCCCAGCAACGAGCATGTCCTCGGCGTTATGAATCGCATACGAAGTCTGATACGCGGTTGGATTCTGCCTCGGACCTCCAGCCGGTGTCGTAGGGCCCGCTGGTCCCGTCGCCCACGAAATGAACGGAATCCCCGAGGAATCCGGCCCCAATAAGTCCCCTGTCTTCATCGATCGCAACGGAAAGCCACTCAAGGTCAACCCGCCGACGGAGTGCCGCCCCACCGCCACAATCAATGCCTTCTCCCCCGCAACCTCGCGCGCCTCCGCAACAGCCGCATCAAAAGCAAGCGCTTCCGCGAGCGCACGCTCCGTCTGGTTTCCCTCACACGCTGACGTGAATAAGCTGCAGTCCACCACCAACATGAATGAACGGTTACGCGAGCGCAGCAGCTCAATCGCGCGCCGAGTCATGTCGGAGAGGGAAGGTTGGTCGCTCCCTGATTCAATCGAGTTGGAAAAAGCCATTGCCCCATTGCTGAAAACCCCCAAAACACGCCCACTCCCCCGGCCCAACGTCTCCAACTCCGCCTTCGTGCGAACCACCGTCAACGCCTGCTCCCCACGACTCTCATCCGAGTAAATCGCCAATAAATTTTCACCATCTTTCCGACGCCCCTCGGGCTCCGGCGTGAAATCCAAAGCACCACCACCCAACGCCACATCCACAACCCCCCGCTCCAGAAGCTGTTTGGAAATGTGCTCCGTGTTGTCCGGCAATGCCGCATGCGCGTAAAACGGCGCCAACGTAGAACCCGCCAACGTTCCGTTCGTCACCACCCCCACCGCCCTCCCACGCTGCTTCGCACGCTCCAAAATAGTCGTAATGGGCTGAACCGTCTGCGTCGCAGAAATGCAGCGATGCGGAACCCGAACCCCCGTGGCCAACGCCGTCGTCGCCGCCGCCGTGTCCGGCACCGCGTAATCCTCAGACCCATTCCGCATCAACGCCACATGCCCCAATCCCTCCACCGCCATCCGGTGGTCCGCCCCATTCGCAAACAATCGCGCCGCCCCCAAGTGACGCGACGTCATGCTGTCACTGACGAACACAATGATCTGCTGTGGCTTCTGAACCACCCACATCCGCACGTAAAAATACCCAGCCAACCCAAACGCGGCCAAACACCCCAACGCCAGAAGCTGATTCCGTAACTTCATAACACAGATTTCTTTAACGAACCGCGCCACTCACTTGGCTTTCGGCTTCACCTCAACCGCCTTGGGTATTTTCCCAGTAGAAGCAGACTTCGATTTACTCTCCGATGCAGATTTCACTGCCGACTTCGATGGAGATTTCGTCGCAGGCGCCGCAGGGGCGCCACCCGTACCCGACTCCCCGCCCTTGTCCATCGCCACCAACGCACTCACCGTCACAAACTGCAGTCCTCTCTCAGACAACCCTTTAATCACTGCCGGCACCGCGTCCACCGTCGTTTTGTGAATGTCATGCATCAACACAATCGACCCAGGCGTCGTCGCACGCAAAATCTCCGCCTCCACCTTCGCTGAATCGCGAACCTTCCAATCCAACGGATCGACATCCCAAAGAATCGTCCGATAGCCAAACCGCGACGCCGCCCACGCCCGCTGTGTAACCGTAAACGATCCATACGGCGGCCTGAAGGAAACCACATCCACCCCGCAAGCCGTCTTAATCGCCCGATGCGTGCGCTCCAACTGCTCCGTCACACTCCCCTCCGCCATCTTTCCCAAGTTCGGATGCGTGAGCGAGTGACTAGCAACCTCATGTCCCTCACTAACAATGCGTTTCACGATGTCCGGATACGCCTCCACATTCGTCCCCACCAAAAAGAACGTCGCCTTCACGTTCCGCTCCTTCAATAAATCCAACAACCGAGGCGTGTTCGTCGCATGCGGACCGTCGTCAAAGGTCAGCGCCACCTGCTGCCCCTCAACGTTGCATCGACTGTACGACGCTTTTTTCGGAGGAAGCGCACTGAGAGCACTACCGGCCGTCGCGCTCACCTCCGACGCAGGCGCCGTTGGAACCGAACCCGAACCAAGCTGAGCCGGAGGCTCCTGCGCACAGACGACCGGCAACGAAACCGCGCAAACCAGAGGTTGAAAGAACCGGAACACCGAGGGGGCAGAGAACAAATCGCGCTTCATGAAAGGAAACCAGAAGCAAACCCGTTTCTGGCTAACCGAAAAAGCCGATTTTCCCCAAAACTTCAATGTCCACTCCCCGCCACCGCCCGACGCAGCCGGTCCATCACCGCTACCCCAACCCCCACCTCCGGCACCCCCTCCACCACAATCCGATCCAACCCCTCTGCATCCAATCGTCTCAACGCCGAAAACAAGTTCGCTGCCGCTCGCAACAAATCGAGCTCAGGACACAGCTCCACCACAACCTGATACCCCATCTCCCGAGCCAACCCAGCCGACGTCCGCCAAACCAATACGCCCTCCCGGCCGACCGGTGGAACCAAG
>JBIIXW010000124.1:0-9776 GCA_044347165.1 Chthoniobacteraceae bacterium | reverse complement strand
ATTCCTCCATCCCGCTGAACGAGAATGCCGTCCGCAACCTCGACACCGCTTTCCAACGCGCAAAAAAAGCCGGTCAGGAAGTCACCGGCATCCTCCTCGCCTACCAACGAAAAAAATCTCCCCTCCCGCCTCCCATCGTTCACCCCCTTGCGCATCCCGACAGCGTTCCCATCGGCCCCGCCGCCTTCGACACGGCCACCGCCCAAGGACTCCTCACCTACCGAGCCGTTGTAGGCTGGCTGGCCGAGCGGTACGGAAATCCGGAATCCGACGGAGGAGCGCTCGAAGGCCTCGTCATCGGAAACGAAATCCAAAGCCACTGGTCATGGTACCACCTCGGAAATGCGTCAAAACACCTCGTACTCAACGAATACGCAATCGCCGTTCGGATCGCCGACCTCGCCACACGCTCTCGCATCAAAGGGTTCAACATTTACCTCTCGCTCGATCACCACTGGAGGCAGCCCGCCGAGCAAAATCCGCTTCACGGTTTCAGCGGCCGCGACGCCGTCGACTCCCTTAATCGCACCTTTGCCTCAGAGGGAAACTTCCCATGGCACGTGGCCTTTCACCCCTACCCCGAAAATCTTTTCAACCCTGCGTTCTGGAACGATCGAACCGCAACGCCAGACTTCGAGACCCCAAAAATCACCTTCAAAAATATCGAGGTACTCGCTGCCTATCTCCGGCAACCGGAGTTTCAGTTCAAGGGAAAAACCCGCCGCATCGCCCTCACAGAACAAGGCTTTCATTGCCCCAGTTCCGCCGACGGTCCCTCCCTGCAAGCCGCCGCGTTTGCCCTTGCATGGAAAAAGGTTCAGGCCATCCCGGAAATCATCAGTTTCCTCTACCATCGTCACGTAGATCACCCCCACGAAAACGGCCTGAAATGTGGCCTCTTTGAACACGACGGTTCCAAAAACCCGCACGGCATCGGAGCGCGGCGCCCCATCGCAGACCTCCTAGCCGCCGCGGGAACGGACGCGGAAGCGGAGGCCTTCGAGCCTTCCCTCGCCATCCTCCAACGGGCCAACTGGAAAAGCCTCATCACCCCGCTGATTCCCTCTCCCGCACCCGCACCAACGAGCGATCACATCGTCATCACCCGCCTCGTTGACCTGCTGCCCGATGCGAAGCCCCAGAGCCTCGCCGACGTTTCAGTCAAAAAGGCGCCCACCGTCAATCCCCCCCTCTCCCCCGCCATCCAAACGCACCCCATACCCGCCAGCCCAGGCCAGCTGACCTTCCGAATCCACGTGCCCGACGCTTCCCCCACCAAGCACCGCACGGTCTTCCAAACCAGCGTTCTCATCAACCATCCCCAAAGCACCGGCGGCACTTTCTCGGTAACCGTCAACGGAGCGCACGTGGTTGACCTGTCGCCCGAACCCGGAAAAATCGCCCCCGTCGAGGTCGACCTTTCTCAATGGGCCGGCCAACTCGTCACCCTCGGTCTCGGCGTCCACCCCGGGCGCGACCCCGCATACGACTGGATGACTTGGTGCGCACCCCGCATCTGTCTCAAACCTTCCCGTACGCAGGAGAACCCCGTACATTCTGGACTTTCCCACCCCTAGCAACGACTCTCCTCCCCTCACAAGACGACCACCACATGCCCGCACAAGAAGCTCTTCTCAAAAAGTATCAGCTGCAGCCCGTTCCCGAAAACGTTCAGCGCCTCGCTCAACTCATCCAAGGTGGGTTTGATAAAAACGCCGATGAAATCGCCGCGCTCATCAAAGCCGATGAACGACTGGCGGCCCGCTGCATCACGCTGGCAAGTGGCTCCCGCAAACGAGACGTGCCCATCGAAATCGATCAAGCCATCGTGCGACTCGGTGTCGGCAGCATCACGCTAATCGTGATGGGCGAGCTCCTTCTGAACGCCATGACCCGCACGTTTGCCACCATGGCAGGCGCCGTGGTGGAGCTCAAAGACGGCTTGCCCGAGCTCGCAAGCCAGTTTGTGGGATTCACCCAAATCACCGGCAAGGCGAACGGACGCGTCTACCTTCGCATGCCCGCCAACTCAGCAAAATGGCTTGTCTCCAAACTCGTGGGCGACGAAGCCGCCCAAGATGCAGACGTCTTCATGACTGAAGCCGTGGGAGAGCTACTCAACATGGTCGGCGGCAACTTCAAATCCAACCTTTCCGATGCCGGCTTGGAATCCCTGCTCGGCGTCCCGAATGTCTCTGTCGTCAACGCATTCCAACCCGAAATGGACGATGAACAAGTTGGTCACACTCTTTCCTTCACCGTCGACGGCGTTCCCGTTTTCATTAACCTCATCATCAAACCTGTCATCCAACCGAAATGAGCAAAAAAATCCTGACCGTCGACGATAGCAAAATGGTGCGCATGATCGTCGCCAACGCCTTCAAAGGCTACGACGTTCAAATCCTCGGCGCCGCCGATGGTGCCGAAGGGGTGCAAGTCGCTCTTGCAGAAAAACCCGATCTCGTCTTCATGGACATCACCATGCCGAACATGACGGGGATGGAGGCACTTGCCCAAATCCGACAGACCCCAGAAATCGCGTCAATCCCGGTCGTCATGCTGAGCGCTGAATCAGATGCCCAGCGCGTCGCTCAGGCAGATCAGCTCAAAGTGAACGGCTACATTTCCAAGGCGTTCAAGCCCGAACAGCTGATCGAACTCACAAAAACCATCATTGATATTCAGCCCGCGCAGCCTGCTTAGGCTGAACCTCGCGCAGGTCCCTTTCCCTGACGGTTTATTGCGTCTCTCGACGCGCCCACTCTAACCCCCAGACACCCTTTTTCGTATGTCCAGCAACCCGTTGCCTTCCCTTCAACAAACGCGTGAGTGGCTCGATAGCAGCGTTCTGGACGTCCTCGGCACCATGGCTCACGTGGTGGCCTTCCCCCATCCATCCTCCTCCACTCCACCCTCTGATTCGCCGGTGTATTCCTCCACCGTCGGATTCAAAGGTGAAGTGAACGTCAGCGTATCCTTCTTTGCACCAGAACACTCTGCCACTCTTCTCGCGAGTAAGTTCCTCGACATGGAAGAGTCCGAAGTGGATTCGGAAATGATAAAAGACGTTCTCGGCGAGTTCGCAAACATGGCCGTTGGTGCCATCAAATCCCGGTTCTCAGACTCCGGCGTGAACTGCGTCATGACCATCCCAAGCGTGAGCGCAGGCATCTCGCTCCCCAAACCCGGCCACGAGAATACAGAACGCGTCCTGTTCGAAATCGGCCAAGACTGGATGCTCGCAGAGATCTCGCTCGCCTAGAAAATCGGCCCTCGCCGATTTCCGACCAAGCGCGCTTCGAGCGTCGCAACGCGGGCGCCAACCAAACACGTCGCCTTCCTCCCACTTTTTCCCCTAACCGCGGTCTCGGACAGACCAGTGGTCGTACGTTTCCTGCAACCGAGCCCGCTCCTCGCGCGCACGCAGCCCACTCAAACCGCGCTGCAAAAAAGCACGCGCCGCGTCGCCCATGCCCCCACGAAAAGCAGCCTCAATCCCCTCAAGGTAGGCATCCAGCGCCTGCGGATGATAGTGACTCAAGAGCTCATACCGCTCCACCGCCTCCTCAAACCGCAACTGCTTCAGATACATCCGAGCCACGCGATAATCCAGCGGAGGACGCATCTCCTCCGACGGCAAAAACACCGCGCCAATGCTCCAGTCAAAAACGGATAACACCATCCAAAGCACTTCCGGCGTGATCAGTAAGCCCGCCCCCACCAACAGCATCACCCCGATTAACGAGCTCGAAAACTGTGCGCCAATGGCGCCGGTCTCAACCGACAAAACCCGGCGATGGGCAAAAATCGCCCCAATCGCCAAAATCCAGCGAATCCAAAAAACCGCCCCACCACGCCAAGACCCCAAAACACGCAAAAAGCTTTTCATATCCCGAGAATCGGCACTACCCGCATTAGACCAGCACCTTAGGAAAATCGCAAACAAACCGAGGCAACCCCGTCTTTTACACGCCTCCTTTGCCCGCTAACTTCGCGAGTCCCCGTGGATTCCCTCTTCAAATGAGCGCCCTCCCCACCCCATCCCACCCGCTCCGCGAAGGCATCTCCCGTCGATGCCTCCTCCAAAACTCCGCACGCAGTTTCATCGGAGTCGGCCTCGGGGGCCTCCTCTCCACACTGTCCCCAAAAGCACTCGCCGCCTCCGCCACCACAACAAAAGGCCGCCACTTCGGACGCGCAAAACGTGTCCTCGTTATCCTCGAACAAGGCGGCCTCTCCCACATGGACACGTGGGATCCCAAACCCGACGCGCCCGCCGAACACCGAAGCCCCTACAAACCCATCTCCACCAACGTCACCGGAATCCAGTTCACCGAACTCCTCGCAAAAACCGCCAAAGTCGCCGACAAACTCGCCGTCGTCCGCTCCATGCACCACAGGGTGAAAGTCGACGACCACCCCAAAGGCACCCAATACACCCTCTCCGGTGAAATCCCAGGCGGCCCCGTCGAAATGCCCGACATCGGCAGCATCGTCGCGCTCCGCGCCGGGAGCGAGTGCCGCTACCTCCCCCCCTACATCATGGTCCCCGGCAACCACGAGCAAGCCGCCATGACCCGCACCGGCTTCCTCCCCGCCAGCCTCGCCGCCTTCAAAACCAACGGCAACCTCTCCGACCCCAACTGGCGCGTCCCCAACCTCAGCCTCGCCACCGGAATCGATGAACGCCGATTCAGAAACCGTCGCGAACTCCTCTCCAATCTCGACGTCGGTTTTGCCACCGACGGTTCCCGAGACGCGGAAGCCGTCAAAGCCTTCTACGACCAAGCCGAAAACCTCCTCACCAACCCCAAAACCATGGGCGCCTTCGATCTCTCCAGCGAGTCGGAGAAAGTCCGCGAACGCTATGGACGAGGCCATCGCGGTCAATGCTACCTCGTTGGCCGAAAACTGGTTGAATCAGGAGTCCGCTTCGTAACCGTCGATGTTCGTGAACCGAAAAACGACAAAACACCCGGCGGCGACAATCTGAACTGGGACCACCACGACTACATCTACGCCACCGGATCCTGCAACCAAGCAGGCGCCCAAGGCGGCGTCGGACGATACGGAATCGGCACTTGGTGGATGATGGGATCCACCGACCAAGCCTTCAGCGCCCTCATCGAAGACCTCCACGACCGCGGGCTCCTCGCCGAAACGCTCGTGTGTTTCGTCACCGAGTTCGGACGCACCCCGCGCCTGAACAAAACCAAAGGCCGCGATCACTGGACCAACGCCTACTCCATCGTTTTCGCGGGCGCAGGCATCCCTGGCGGCCAAATCATCGGCGAAACCGATCCGGAGGGCGGTTACGTCACGGAGAAGCCGTACACCCCCGAAGACTACGCAGCGACCGTGTACGAGTTCCTCGGGATTGATCGCGAAAAACCCGTCTACACCCCAGATGACCGCCCCATCTTCCTCGCGAAAAAGGGCGAGGTCATTCGTGCCCTCATCTAGAATCTCGCGCAATTCATTACTCGGCACCCATCGCCTCCCCCTGTGATGAAACGGTCCACCCTCGCCGTCCTCCTCCTCGCCGCTGCGTCCCGCGCGTCGGCTCAATCACCCGAACTCTCCCGCATCCTGCCGAACTCCGGAAGCGTGGGCGAAAAGCTGCCTTTCGTTCTCGAAGGAAAAAATCTCGCGAACCCCAAGAGCCTCTGGACCGATTTTCCCGCCTCGGTCGAGTGGAACCCCGCGCAGCCCGATAAAAACAAACTCCAAGGAACCATCACCCTCCCTCACAACCCAACCTCCCACACGGGTTTTCTCCACCTGACCACACAGACCGGACTCTCGAACCCGCTTCTCTTCCTCGTCGACGATCTGCCAGTCCTCCGCAAAAACGCCCCCGGCAAACAAGATCAAGCGTTACCAGTCCCCGTTCCGCACGCCGTCGCAGGACACACCGACACCGCTGAACCCGAGTTTTTTCGCATCACCCTCACCGCCGGACAGACCGTCTCCATCGAAGTCCACGCCGCACGCCTCGGCTCTCGCCTCGATCCCAAACTCCGCCTCCTCGACCCCTCCGGCGTCATCTGTGCATCCATCGACGACACACCCGGTCTCGCCGGCGATTGTCGACTCCGCTTCACCGCAAAGCAGTCTGGCGACCATTTCATCGAACTCCGCGACTCCGCGTTCAATGGTGGCCCCGACCTCCGCTACCACCTCCGCATCGGTGACTTCCCTCTCGTCGATTCCGTCTACCCCCCCCTCGCAAAAGCAGGAACCCGTCAGACATTTCACGCCCTCCCCGCTACCACCCCTGCCTCGCCACCCATCACCCTCGAGCTTCCCAACGACCCGTCGCTCAATGTCCCCACGCCGTTCCGCTTTTCCGCCAATACCCCCGCATCCCTCGCCTCCGTTCGCCTTACCGACTCACCCGTGATCGTAGAGTCAATCGATTCGACTGGTTCCAAATCGCAGACCGAACTCGAAGAAACCTGTGTTGTCGTCGGTAGACTCTCTCAACCGAGAGAGTGCGATGCTTATTCACTCACTTTAAAGAAAGATGACCGCATCCTCCTCGATCCGCTCAACCGCGAAATCGGCTCCGCAGCCACCCTCCATCTTTCCATCCACCATGCGGACGGAACCCTCCTCACCGCAAACGATCCCCAAGGGCAAAACCTCGAAGCAGACGCACCGCTCTCGTTCAAAGCCCCCAAGGACGGTCTGTACCAACTGCGGGTAGAAGATGCCGCGCGCCGAGGACACCCGTCCCTCATTTACGCCTTTCACTTTCTGAAAAACCCCGCGCCGTTTGAAATCTCGGTCGCATCCGACCGTTTCATCGCCCCCAAAGGCGGTTCCTTCACCGCTAAAGTGACCGCGCAACGCAAGGGAATGAATGAACCCATCACCGTACACGTGGAGGGTTTTGGACAAACCCCTCTCCCCCATGGCACTCGCTTCGAAAACAACGTAATCGAAAAGGGAAAGAACGATACCACACTCCGCGTCACGCTTCCCAACGGCTTGCCTGAAGGATCCGTCCAACACATCCAATTCCGCGCGACCGCCCAGGACAAAGACACCGAATGGTCCGCCCTCGCGTCGCTCAAGGCTGACGGCAAAAAGAACAATCAAAAGAAAACCGACACGCTCACACTTGCCCTCGCCGCGATGCCCCAACCGCCGCGCCGTCTCACCGAAGCGTTTCCCCTCTGCGTCGGTCCGGAAGCTCCGGATTTTTTCAAAATCGAACTCACCGATCGAGGCGCTCTCCTCCCACGCTCGCTTGGCAAAAGCCAGTTTGTCCTGCGACAAACCGCCCTAGATAAATCCTTCGACGGCAACGCTCAAATCCGTTTTGAAAACCTTCCCGAAGGAATAACCATCACCTCCAGCGGCGCAAGAGGCGGACGTATCGCCGGCCAAGTCGACTTCGTCTGCGACGTCAACGGCCCCACCGAACCTGCCTCCTCCGAACTGTCGTTCGATATCGTCGCTAGCGCGGACTTCAAAGGAGCATTCAAGGAAGTCCGACTCAAAAAGGTTCCCCTTCACCTCGTTGAACCTGTCGAAATCGCGGCATCCCTGCCTCCCACTCCACTAAAACCTGGTTCCTCCACCACGCTCACCCTCAACATCACGCGTCACGATGCTGCCAACCAGACCGCAGTCGAAATCGCGCTCGAAGGACTCCCGCCCGGCATCACTCCCGAACTGCCCCTCAAACCCCTCCCCGCCGGAGAGTCGTCCCTCACCGTCCCCCTGACCATCTCACCCAACGCAAACGAGGGCACGCACCAAGGCCTCGTTGCCATTGCAACCAGCATCGCCGGCGGCAAACCCACCAAATCACGCTCAACCCCAATTCAGCTCGAGATTAAACGATGACTCCTCCCCGCCTCATCCTCTCGCTCATACTCCTCTGGGGAGCCCTGTTCCACTTGGACTTCCTCCGAGCGAACGAACCCCTCGCAGCCCTCATCGGTTCCCCCGTCTCACTCCAAGTAACGCCGGAATCCGCCACCCTCGAATCCCCCCTCCAACGCACCCAGTTTGTCGTCACCGGCGTGTACGCCGACGGTTCAGTGCGCGACCTAACCCATGCCGCTTCATACCAACTCGAAAATCCCGCCATCGGCAAACTGGATGCAGGTCTTCTCACTCCCCTTGCCGACGGAGTGAGCCCGCTGCGCATCCAAGCCGGCCCCCTCTCAGCGAGGGCGACCGTTCAAGTCTCCGGACAGGGTGCACCTGAAAAAATTCGGTTCCTCACCGGCACCCTCGCCGCACTTTCCAAAAACGGGTGCAACTCTGGCGGTTGCCACGGTGCCCCAAGCGGTAAAGGCGGCTTTGCGCTTTCCATGGTCGCTTTCGACCCAGACTCCGACAAGGCCAGCCTGACACGCGATTTGTTCGGCCGCCGCATCAATCAGGCCGAGCCCGAATCAAGCCTCCTCCTGCGCAAACCCCTCATGGAAACCGCTCACCGCGGGGGGCTTAAACTAACAAAAACCGATGAAGCCTACCGCATCTTGCTGGAGTGGATCCGGCAAGGCTGCCAGTTCGATTCCCCGAGCACCCCGCGCGTCACTGGAATCAGCATCGGCCCAGAAACCCACCGAACCCTCCGAGCACCCGCCTCGACCCAGCAACTACGCGTCAACGCGACATTTAGCGATTCAACCACGCGTGACATCACGCGCCTCGCCATGTTCAGCAGCTCGGACGAGGCCGCTGCCACCGTCAGTGAACACGGACTAATCACCGCGATCAAACCCGGCAACACCGCCATCTCCGTCCGCTTCCTCGAACACGTCGAAACCTTTCACCTCACGGCCATTAAGGACGTGCCAGGCTTCCAGTGGGACGCACCAAAGCCCACAAACGCAATCGACGAGAGCGTCTTTGCCCTCCTGCAACGCCTTCAGATTCCCCTCTCCCCAGCGTGCTCCGATAGCGAGTTCATCCGCCGAGCCTCCCTCGACGTCACCGGACTGCTGCCCGATCCCGCCGAAACCCGCGCATTTCTCGCTGACCCAACACTCGATAAACGCGCAAAGCTCGTCGACCGGTTACTCGCTTCTCCCGATTTCGCACGCTTCTGGGCGTTTCGTTGGGGCGACTTGCTCCGAATCGCCCCTGCCACAGTCTCCGAACCCGGCACCCACAAATACAACGAATGGCTCGTCGACGCGTGGGAACGCAACGTTCCATACGACCAGTTCGCACGCACTCTCCTCACCGCCCAAGGCAGCACTCTCGAAAACCCGCCCGCAAACTTTTTCCGCACCACCGCAAACACGGCGGAGGCCACGGAAATGACGGCCCAAATCTTCCTCGGCGCCCGCATCCAATGCGCGAAATGCCACAACCATCCGTTCGAGCGTTGGACCCAAGACAACTACTACGGCCTTTCGGCGTTTTTCGAACGGCTCCAGCGACGCAAAGGAAATCGAAACAATGAAATGTTCATTTTCACCGCGCGACGCGGCGAAACAACCCAACCGCGCACCAACAAAACCATGCCCCCGTGGGTTCCCGGACAAGGCGAACTCCAAATCCCCAGCGAGTCTGACCGCATCACCGCATTCGCGGAATGGCTGACCCGCCCCGAAAACCCGTTCTTCGCAAGAGTCGAAGCCAACCGGATTTGGTCCCAACTGATGGGACGCGGAATCGTGGAACCCATCGACGACTTCCGTGATTCCAACCCGCCCTCGAATCCGGAACTGCTCAACGCCCTTTCCAAAACGTTCGTCGAAAGCCGCTTTGACCGAAAGCAGCTCATCCGAACCATCTTGAATAGC